>CAYNTG010000030.1:2150-18313 GCA_964400105.1 uncultured bacterium | reverse complement strand
ACTGATTATTATTATTCAGACAAATAATACTTTGTCGGTCGAACTCGAGAACCCACTTAGAAAATAAATCCGAATGTTCCTAAAATAATTTGTAGGTCAAACCGAGCGAGATCGTCTCCTTATGGCTACCTCTGAGCGAGATTTCCTTATCATACAATATTTGGATATAAAGATTAACCATCAGATACTCTGTGATATTCGCCGCGAATGTATGATCCCACTCGATATCAGGGGCTTTCCAGTAATCCTCATTCGGCATCCCAACGAGTTCATCCGAATCAGAATTGAATAGCGCTTCGAATACGGAAAGCCTGGTATTATATGAGATTTTGTCTCCTGCAAGCGGAGTTCTAAGCTCGGAAACAAACTCTATACCGCCGTCGTTGGATGTTTGAGTTTCATTCATCTCTGGATCGATTGTAATGATAGAATCCCTATCGATATACTGACGAACACCAAAACCGAGGCGTGCAGTCCATTCCCTTTTTTCCTCTTTTAAAAGAACACGAGCTACACCGGCGCTTTCTGTAAGTTTAATCGGGTTGAAATAACGCTTATTTAACTTGTTGCGGCCATCATAAAATTGGCTTTGGAGCCGACCAGCGACATATGGATCGACAAACGAGTGAAGGGTGAACCGAAATATCGTCTCGAAATCGATAAGGTCTGTCGATTTTTCCGGCACGAGCCAGTGTCCCGTCTCGGCTTTCTGTATATGCGTTTGCCCGAACGAAAGCTGTAATAAATTCTTATTATTCAACCACTCCGCGAGCTGCTTTTCCGCCAAGCCATCGATATTCGCCGTCCAGTTGATTCCACCAGCATCTCCACCGGTCCAGTTATCGCTGTAGTTGTTTAATGCAAACATAGCGTTGGCGTCGAGAGAAAGTTCCCATTCTGCTGCGAAAACAGTTGCGAAAACTCCCACGAGCATGATTAATAATAGCTTTTTCATCCTACCTCCTTTTAAATTAACAAAGTGCATCGACTATACTTTTGCAAAATAATATGTAGTTTAGCTTAAGTCAAGGAGTTTCTTTTTGTGCTTTGTCGGGTAAGTTTGACGTTGCGAAATCAGGTTTATAAAGTAACTTATCTAAAAGAAAGGAGTTTCGATGAAAACAGTGAAAATTATATTGCTAAGCCTTCTAACCGTGGTTTTACTTCTTGTAATAACCTTCGTCATATATTTAGTAGCTAATATTCAGAAACCGGCCGAAAATATCGAAGCGATATTTGGTAACGGTGCAAACAAGGTTTTAATCGCCACACAAGGGAGCGATTTTAAAGACCTTTTACTGGACGAACTACTCGATAATCTTAAAGAAGAGGATCTTTATATCAAGGGGATCGACATCTCTGAACTCGATAGTATAGATAGCGCCGATTGGGACGCCGTAATCCTTATACACACTATCGAGAAATCGAGGGTTCCGAAGGTTATCGATAGATTTCTCAAAAGCGCTAATAACGATAAATTAGTAGTGGTAATGACGTCCGGTTCCGGTAATTGGAAACCAAAGAATGACGATATCGATGTTATCACATCGGCCTCGAAGGACGAGGAGATAACGCCGATCGCACTTGATATTACATCGAGATTGAGAAACATTATCGAGAAAACTATCGTAGAAGAAATTGAAATCCCCATCGTCGAATCCGACTCGATCTCGAATATTCCAGATTGAGAACCGGACATGAAGTTAATCAAAAATCCAGTCGAATGGGCTGCGGGTGCCGTCAAAACACCGCTTCGCTGCTGGATCGTTTTCGCAAGCTTCGTAGCGGCAGGGATTGCCACATCGATATTGTATAAATATGGATTTATCCTGGTGCTTTGGACGACTATTTTGCCGTCGGTATATCTATATTCCTTGCGAAAGATGTATCTCGCATATAGGTTTCGGGAAGAAGACCGTGAATAATAATCACATTTTCCCTTGACCTCGAATTAAATTTATATAACTTGATTCAAATTAGCGATTTAATGGAGGCCGAAATAAATATGTCCGAACCAAAGTCTAAACAGGTCCTGCTGTCGGGGATGCAACCGTCGGGTGCGCTACATCTCGGAAATTACGAGGGTGCGCTTCGCAACTGGGTCGATCTTCAAAATACCGGAAAATATGAGATGTTCAACTGCATCGTCGATTGGCATGCTTTGACAAGCGGTTTCGAGAAAACGGAGATGTTGGTTCCACGCATCTACGAGATGGCCGCCGACTACATCGCCGCCGGCCTCGATCCGGAAAAGACGGCGATATTCGTCCAGTCGCAGATTAAGGAGCACGCCGAGCTTCACCTTCTGCTATCGATGGTAATCCCGATCCCGTGGCTCGAAAGGGTGCCGAGCTATAAAGAGAAGGTCGAGAGCCTCGGCCTCGACTCTTACGGCTTCCTCGGATACCCGCTTCTTCAGACGGCGGATATCATCATCTATCGTGCGAATGTCGTTCCAGTGGGCAAGGACCAGCTTCCGCATATCGAGCTTGCGCGCGAGGTCGTTCGGCGATTCCATTATCTTTACGGCGAGGTTTTCCCCGAACCTAAGGGGCTTATCACGAAATTTCAGGTGCTTCCGGGCACCGACGGTCAGAAGATGTCTAAGACTTACGGCAATTTCATCGCGCTCGGCGACGGCCCGGATGTCCTAAAACGCAAGATAATGAGCATGTTCACCGACCCGGCGAAAATCCATAAGACCGATCCAGGTCATCCGAAGGACTGCCCCGTTAATATATACCGCACGATCTACGATGCCGAGCTTCCTGCAGACCTTGCCGAAAAATGCGCCGCCGGGGATTCGAGTATCGGATGCGTCGGCTGCAAAAAAGCCCTACTTCGCGCCATCGTCGATTATTTTCAGGATTTCCGCATTCGCCGCGAGGAGCTTTTATCGGACAAATCGCAGCTCGAAGGCTATCTCGAATCCGGTGCCGACCGCGCCCGCGAGCGCGCCGCAGAGACAATGAAGCTGGTGAGGGAAGCGATGCATATGTATAGACCAAGTATATGATTATGGGATTTACTTAATATTGTGTCATAAGTGGGTTGGAATTATTTTAATTTTTTCGTTTGAAAATATCACATGAAAATAATGCGATACAAATCCGTTGGTTTATTTTTGTTTCTTCCGACTCTCGCGGTAATCTTATTTCTCCTCGCCTGCTCTGATGGCATCGGCCCGTCGGCTACGGAGAACCTCATCGCCGGTTCGATAAATTTCGACGAGCTGAGCGGCGTCTCGACGACCGATATCCGCGTCTATCTCGTCGAGTTTCAGAGCGGTGGAATGGCGCGCGTCGATTCGGTCCATCCAGATTTCACCGGCAGATATGAATTCGTCGGATTCGATTTTGGAAATTATGGGGTCGAAGCATCGACTCCGCCCGTTTTTTCGCCGGATTACTACGGTTTCCGCGACGGCAACCACGACGGGATTTTCGGATCGAGCGATGCTATTGTATTCTCCTCGTTTGGACATGTCGATTACTTCAACGTCCCGCTCTACGGCGATTTCCCGGACACAAATCACTTTGAATTCGAGCCGAACGACGACGCATTCCTCGCACAGGACCTGGACATAATCCATGCAGCCCATATCGACGGCGACGTCAGCTTCGGCGGATTCACTCCACCCGATCAATACGATGGAGACCTCGATTTATACCGATTCAAGAGCGTCTGGGACGGATATATGATCGTCGAGCTATATTGGTCGGCGAGCGCCGATCTCGACCTTTTCATCTACGATGGAAGCGGTTATTCCGTTCTCGAAAGCGCCACAACCGACGGCCTCGGCCCGGAGAGGATATATCGCTCTGTATATCGCGGCGAGGAGTTCATCGTGCTCGCGGCATCGGTGGATTATGCGAGCAGCTACGAGCTTTCGATAAATATCGAATAGCCACCTCATACGATTAAATAACTAATTGTGGATAAAAGCTTGAAGGACAGATAGTTATGCCTGTCAATATTTTTCATTTGTGATTCCGCCTTCGAGTTTTCGTGATTCCATTCAGTCCATATTTACTGCATGAACATTTTCAACGATAGCACGGAATCGCTGCGGTTTTTCGCCGATGGATACTCATACTGCTTGACTCCAAATACAATAATTAATAACTTGTTTCAAATCTTAATTGGGAGGAACCTTGAAAAATATCATTTTTATAACGCTTCTTATTTTGCTCGCTTCCGTTGCGATGGGCGATTTAATTGCGCTCCATAACGGCGAAAGCGATAAGGGCGATGTGGCGACTTTCGATGGCGAAAATTTTTCTATCGATGGACGAAATATACCGCGAAGCGAGGTTTTCAGCCTGACATTCGATGCGGCGAAAAAGCCCGTCGAAACGACGGCGGCAAGCCATGCTCCGGTCTCCGGAATCGAGCTTGCGGCGGATAAGGATTACCTGATCGAAAAGGCCGGGCAGATGGCGAAGGATTACCCCGATGCCGGCGGTATCCATATCGTCGATCGCGGAACCTTTAGCCTTCGTGAGGACGGTTCGCGCACATATCGCTATCATTTCGCGGGAAAGATATTGAAATCGAGCAACCTCGAATGGGGCCAGCGACCACTGGGTTTCGAGGAGGGACGAACTCGAGTTAGGATACTATTCGAGCGCACCATCCTCCCTGACGGCACAGAGGCGTGGTGGGACACCACCGATTACACGATCACCGACCCATCGACGGAGGCAGGAGTATTCTTCAGCTACGGCAAGGTTTTTTCCGCGACATTCCCGCAGGTAGCGGTCGGCACGATAGTGGAATACATCTTCGAGATAGAGACGTATAACCCGTTCGACAAGAATTTCTACTCGCCTGGATTTTACTTTCAGGACGACATCCCGGTGGTCGAGAGCCGCTGCACCGTTATCCTTCCGAAGGGCAAGGCGCTGAACTATAAGAATTATAACTGGCCGGATGGCAATCGATCTCCGAGTATCTTCGAGACCGACTCGACGCGGATTTATGAGTGGCTTATTGAGGATATTCCGCCCGTTTTCGAGGAGCCGCAAATGCCGTCCTGGGGCGATGTCGTTCCGCGATTCGATGCGAGCCTTTTCTCGGACTGGGACTATATCTACGATTGGCTCGGCGGATTGCAGGAGACCCGGATGGCCGCGACGCCGGAGATCGAGGCGAAGGTTGCCGAGATCGTCGAGGGAGCCGTCGATATGGCCGATTCTATCGATAGGGTGTATGAATGGGTTCAGCGCGAGATTCATTATATCAGCATCAAGGCGTCGGTTTCGAGCGGACAGACAGGCCATGCCGCCGAATTGACATTTCAGCAGAAATACGGTGATTGCACCGACAAATCGATACTTTTTGCAACGATGCTCCGCGAGATCGGCGTCGAGGCATATCCGATCATCATAATGACCAACGACAAGGATGAGATCACGCGGGAGATTCCCGATCTTTCGGGGAACCATGCCATCACTCTGGCTATCGTCGATGGGGAGAAGGTTTTTCTCGACGCGACCTCTACGACGCACAAATATCCCTATTTCCGCGAAGACGATTCGGGAGTTACCTATGTCTGCGCCCTTTGCCGCGAATGGGGATACACGACTACTCCCCCGCCCGAGGATAACGCAAATCACATAGATATCATCGCGACGCTGGACGAAAACGGCACGATGTTCGCCGATTATACGGCGAGCTTTACCGGCAGCTGGGAGGCCGGTTATCGCGGATTTTGGGAAAACCAACAGGCCGAGCGTCGCGGGGCTATCCTTCAAGACTGGATGAGCTACATCATTCCGGGATCGATGGTTACGGAGTGGGACCTTCCTGGCGTGGAGGAGCTTTCCGTGCCGTTTAAAGAGGTTTTGAAGCTCGAAACGCCATCGTATCCAACGACCGCCGGCGATCTGTGGATACTGAAGATACCCGGACTGGAAAGCGAATACACATTCGAGGAGGTTTCGCTCGTGGAAAGGCAGTTCGATATCGAATACACCGCGCCGAAACAGATATCCCACCGCGTGGTCTTCGACCTTCCAGAGGGCTGCAGCGTCGAGTTCGTGCCGGAGAATATCGAACTCGACATCGATTATGCGAGTTATCGGGCCAGCTTCACCGTCGAGGATGGTCGCATCGTTTTCGAGGATACATACCGCCTCGAAAAACGGGTAGTCCCGCACGGGGATTATTCGGCATATAAATCATTCTGCCAAATGGTCGGTCAATATGCGAAGAATAGAATCTTCATAAAACGATCGATATAATCGAAAACGGATAAATTTAGGCGGTGGTTATCGATCGATAACCACCGCCATTTTTTAAACCTATGGCACATTTACTGCTAACTATCCTTCGTCTTTATCGTGCCTTGTGAAAATGTTGAAAAAGTCCATAGGGATCGGGAAGATCGTGGTCGAATTGTTCTCTGCAGCGATTGTATTAAGGGTTTGAAGATATCGCAGTTGAATGGCTGCCGGATTTTTCGAGAGAATCTCTGCGGCTTCGGAAAGCCGCGTCGAGGCCTGGAATTCGCCCTCGGCTGCGATAACCTTTGCGCGGCGTTCGCGTTCGGCTTCGGCTTGGGCGGCCATCGCACGCTGCATCTCGGTCGGAAGATCGACATGCTTGATCTCGACCATGGAAACCTTTATCCCCCATGGATCGGTTGCGCGGTCGATGATCTCCTGAAGCTGTTGGTTGATCTTGTCGCGCTCGGAAAGCAGATCGTCGAGATCGCTTTCGCCGAGGACGCTACGAAGCGTCGTTTGGGCAAGCTGGCTCGTGGCATAGAGATAATTTTCGATCTCGATGATGGCATTTTGCGGATCGAGCACGCGGAAATAAACGACCGCGTTAACCTTGACCGAAACGTTGTCTTTGGTAATAACGTCCTGCGAAGGGACATCCATTACGATGGTGCGAAGGGAGACGCGAACCATCTTGTCTATGACCGGGATGAGTAGGATGAGGCCGGGGCCTTTGTAGCCGATTACACGGCCGAGGCGGAAGATGACGCCGCGCTCGTATTCCTTGAGGATACGGATCATGCTCGCAAGGACGATTACGACGAAGAAAGCGAGAATTACATAAGCTGTTAAGGACACGATTTCTCCTTTTTTAATGTGTTTGATTACCTTAGTGTTTGTGAATTTAGTGTAAAAAAAATGAACGTCAAGGTAAATCGACAATGAAATTTTTATATAGATAAGCAACTTTACGGTAGAGGATCGGCAATAAAGGGATTTTCTAAATATGTTTTTATTTTTCTATCCGTATGCGTTTCACTCATTTACGGACAGGGAGTTAATCTATCGCTTGAACAGAGCGGGCGCTATTTTCTTCCACTCGAAGGCCGGTTCGTTCCCGATTACTACGACTTCACATCACGCGACAGCACGCTTTCTCTGCTGAGTTTCGAGAGCCTGAACCATCGATATACGGCTACGGTCTATTGGGATATCGGCCTCGTCGTCGTCGAGGAATGGGTTCTCGATAGACAGGCGTATGCCCCTCGAGTAATTCCCATCGAGGAGTTCATGCTCTATATCGAAAACAGCTATTGGCGTGGTCAGGCATGGGAGGGAGCCAAGGAGTTGGCCAAATCGAAAAGGTCAGGGTTGTCGTTCGAGATACCGATCTCATTTCCGAAGAGCGTGCGCGACGTTATCGGCGAAGGTGGCGCCGGCCTATCGCTCACCGGATACGAGCGAATCACACTTTCCGGGCGAAGCGAGTGGTATTCCGGGCAAGTTTTGGGACCGAACCAGAGCAAGTTCCCAAGCCTGCAGATGGAACAGGAAAGCCGATTTACCATAACCGGCACGATAGGTTCGAAAATAAACGTCACTATCGATCAGGATTCCAAGCGGGAGACCGATCTCGAAAACACGATAAATATCTCATATAAGGGCACCGAGGACGATATCATCCAGAAGATCGAGGCTGGCAACACGAATCTATCTCTTCCCGGCGCGACATTCGTGGGTTATTCCGAGCGTGTCGAGGGCCTTTTCGGCATAAAAAGCCAATTCCAAATAGGCGACCTATCGCTCACCGTTATCGGCAGTCAGGAAAAGGGGCAGCACGAAAGCACAACCATCAGTGGGCGGTCTTCTGTGCAACCGACGGAGATCGACGATTTCGGATACCGCGATCTAACCTACTTTTGGATCGAAGAGGAATTCGTCAACGAGCTTCTCGGTTCGGGCCTCGATATTGGCGACTCGATTATCGAATTCAAATTCTATATCGACGATCGAAATACATCGAATAACATTTCGATGAACGCCATCAAGGGCGAGGCGATGCCACATCCCGGCGAGACATTCATCGAGAACATCGGACATATCGGCTTTTTTCATATTGTCGATCAGCAGGAATACCAGATCGTCCGAACACAGGGGTGGTTTCGGATGGTCGGGTATAACACGCTTCGCAGCGATTACGGCATTGCGTGTCAATATATCATTCGGGACGCCGTCGGCGGTTTGGATTCTGTTGGCTATGATGTTGGAACGGACTCGACGACGTTCCTGAATCTCATTCGACCGCCCAACATGCTTCCCGAAAACCCATGCTGGGACAATACATGGCGCAACATATATTCCCTCGGCTCGTCGGGCCTCGATCCAGATAATATCGAGGTGGAGATATTCCTTTCGCCGGTAAATAACAACATCACATCCGATACAACGCAGTCGCCGCCACTTCCTTTGGTGGAGGTTTTCTGCCTCGATAAGGTGGATCAATACGGCAATGCGAATCCCGATGGAATTGTAGATCGAACGCGTTTCGACATCGGCCAGGGATTTCTCGTTTTTCCGGTGCTTCATCCATTCGACCCTTCGGATATCGAGGAGAGCCAGCTCTTTTTCGGCGCGAATACAGGGCGAAATTCTGCGATGTATAACAGCACGTCATCGTCGGAGATAAACTCCGATCACAAATATGTCATACGGGTGAAAACCGGCTCGCGCCAAAATCCTATGAGCCTCGGCAAATTCAACATCATGGAGGGATCGGAGATCGTCAAGCTCGGAGGAAGAAAACTTCAGAAGGGCATCGATTACCGCGTGGACTACCAGATCGGACAGATCACATTCCTCACCGATGAAGCGCTCAATCCGAACGTCGATCTGAACATCGATTTCGATTATGAACCGTTCTTCATGCCCGAACAAAAAGCGCTTCTCGGCACACGGGCCGAGTATCGATTCGGCGAGAATAGCTGGCTCGGCGGAACCGTGCTATATAAATCTACGACCAGCGCCGAAAATCGCCCGCGCGTGGGACGTGAGCCATCGCGCTCTTTTATTTGGGACACCGACCTCAGACTCGATTACGAGGTTCCAGTTCTCACTTCTCTGGTCGATGCTATCCCGCTGGTTCATACCGACAGACCGTCGAGAATCCTCTTTACCGCCGAGGTCGCGCAGGTTATCGGAAATCCAAATACAAAAAACGAGGCATATATCGACGATTTCGAGGGCGTGCGAAACATATTCTCGATCGAGGTGCGAAGGACTATATGGCGCCTTTCATCGTCGCCGTTGGAGAAGACCCAGGAGAACCGGGGAAGGATCATCTGGTATAACCCCACCGATAAGGTAAATGTCAAAGAGATATGGCCGAACAAGGAGGTCGCGACGGAGGACTCGAAGACCAATGTCCTCGTTTTGAGCATAAATGATACCTCCGGGGTTCACACCACCGATGCATGGGGCGGCGTAATGCGCTATGTCGCTTCGGGTTATCAAGACCAAAGCAGGTCGATGTTCCTCGAGGTATGGGTGCGCGGCAACGATGGAAAACTCCATTTCGATTTCGGATCGATCGACGAGGATATCAACGATAACGACGAGATCGATTCCGAGGACGAACCGATCAACGGCATCCGCGACGGGATACTTACGACCGAGGAAGATGTCGGTATCGATGGTCTTCCGGACAATCTCGAACCGGGATATAACGGCTCCAACGATCCGAATAACGATAACTGGGATTGGGATCCCGACGATCCTGAAAACTACTCTCGTATCAACGGCACGGAGGAGAACGCTCGCGACCCGGAGGGGGGAAATAAGCCCGACACGGAGGATTTGAACGGCAACGATTTTCTCGACCGATACAATAACTATTTTGAATTCACGATCGATCTTTCCAGCGACGAATTCGAGGTGCCGGGAACGCGCTCATATATCGATGGAACCAGCGAGAAGTGGCGGCTATATCGGATTCCAGTGCAGGACTCGACATTCACGCTCGTCCCGGACGGCAAGGTCTATCGCCGCAAAGAGATCGGTGCACCAAATTGGCAGCAGATAAAATATATCCGTCTTTGGGCCGATAATATCGAGGATTCCACGAAGGTCTGGATCGCTCAGATGGACCTCGTCGGCAACAAATGGGAAGAGGATTCGAAGGAACTCGAGGTTACCACCAAGAATACCCACGAGGACGCCGATTATTTTTCGCCTCCGAGTGTAAGCGGCGAACGCTCCGTGACCACCGGTATCATGAGCCAGGAGCAGTCGCTTGTTTTGGTGTTCGAGGATGTTAAAGGTGGCGACACACTTCTGACGTCATGCACGACATTCGGTTCGGAATACATGAACCTCACGCTTTATAATCAACTCGAGATGTGGGTCTATTTGAACGAAGATGTCAGCGACGATTCGGTGATGTTCATTTATCGGATGGGTCGCGACCAGTATAATATGTATGAATTCAGGACCTTCCTTCAGCCCGGATGGGAAGATGATAACAAGGTCGTCATCGATTTTTCGGTTATCACGGCGTTCAAGGATCAGGTCTTCACCTCGCTTGCCGACACGATCTCCTCGAACGATATGGATCGCGTGATGGACCTCGAAAACGGCTCTTTTTATGCGATTCGCGGAAGCCCGACGCTTACGGACATTCGATACTTCGAGATTGGGATCGCCAATCCATATCCCTATCGGCCTATATCTGGCGAGATATGGTGCGACGAGCTTAAGGTTACCGACGTCCGCAAAGAACCCGGCTGGGCGGAGCGGTCGAGTTTTACCATCAATTTCGCCGATTTAATGGACTTAAACGGAAGCATCGAGCGCAAGGATAGCGAATTTCACAACCTCAACGAACAGGTCGGCAGCGGCGCGACATCGACCAGCGGGGGTGTTTCGGTAAAATTCAACACCCATAAATTTGCGCCGGATTCATGGGGACTTTCGCTGCCGCTTTCGTTGAATTTCGGGCAGACGGTATCCGTGCCGAGGCTCAAGACCGGTTCGGATATAAGCGTCCCGGACAGCCTTCGCGACGAAGAGACGACCCGCACCAAGCAATATTCGGTGAACGTCACGCAGCGGCTTTCACCGAAAAATCCGGGGTTGCTCGTCGGTTTGACGCTCGCCAGACTCTCTCACAGCGCGAGCGGTGGCCAACGGATCGAGAAAAGCCCTAACTACCCGGAAAACATAAGCCAAGATTGGAATGTTCGGCAATCATACGATATTACTCCAGATAAAAAATGGAACGTTCATTTGACAAAATGGCTTTTCGGAAACAGGAAAATCGAAGTGGATTCGATCCCGGAAAAATCGGATTCCGGCGAGGTCGATATAAAGGATTTTAAGACCGAAAAGGGCTTTTCCACTGCGGGTCGGGACAGCACCGAAGTGCCGGGATTTTTGGATTGGGAGCTTAATCTTGCGCCGACCGCACTGCGGTTCGAGACCTCCGCCGCCGCACGGATCCAAAAGCGCACCGACCGTTATGGAAGCGCGACCCGCTCGAACGAGAAGACGCTCGACCATACCACGACATTTAACACGAATATTATCGATCCTATTACCACCGGATTCACACTTAGGATGAAGCGCGATATCGGCGATTCGGCGCATTTCCGTTGGCGTCATCCGATTTCCATCGGCTCGCCGCTTACCAAAAGCATCACCGAGAACGTGCGCTTCTCCCCCACATGGACGAAATGGCTTACCCAGAGCTACGAATTCACATCGACATACTCGGAAAACACCGATCCACAGCGATATACCGATCAGTTCGGCAACGTCGATGTCTCGCGGACATATCGCGTTTCGATGGGTCTTCGTTGGCGCGAACTCACGAAGCTCTTAGGAGACACGGGAACCCCTTCAGCAAGGGATCCTCGAAAACCTCGCACATGGGAAAGGGATACGCTCGATCTGGATGAGGACAATGCCGCACAAACCCCGGACAAGAAAAGCGGTCTATCGCAAGCTATCGGCAGCGCGGCAGGTTTACTCGACCGCTTCGACGATGTCCAATTCGATTGGCAGCGCGACGACCGACGCGGACTTCCGAATCTTGCATCGAGGCCCTCGACCGCCTATCAGCTCGGTTTTACTACCGATCCGGGCGTTCCGACGGTCGTCGGCTCGACCGGCGTAACCTCGCAGATCGAGAGCAGGACAATCTCCGACAACACGACGATTCGCACAGGAATGCGCCTGCCGATGGACATCTCCGCTTCCCTGAAATATAATTACCGATCGAGCCAGCAATATAGCACCAACAATACGAAGGATACGCAGCTCTCTTTCCCCGATCTGACCGTCAATTGGAACGGCCTCGGAAAATACTTCTTCTTTCCGAAGCTCGCGAGCAATGTCCGAACCAATGCACACTATGTCCACGAAAAGAAGAAATCCTATCAATCCGGCGACCTCGTTACCCGATCGAAGAAACACGATTTAAGTCCGCTGGTTTCCATGAGCATCGGATGGAAGTTCGGCCTAAATACCGATTATTCCACGAATTGGCGCGACCAGAAGGATTATCGTTACAGCACAATAAACACCAGCGTAACGCACTCCTCCGAGATCACACACAAAGCCACAGCCAGCTATAATCTTCGCGGGTCCAAGGGGATAAAGCTTCCGATCTTCGGCACGATCCAATTCGAGAATTCGCTGCAACTATCGCTTTCCGTCCAAAATACGAGCCGCAAGAACGAGACATGGAGTGTCGGCTACGAGGATGATATCGCGCGGACACAGGACATCAGCGAATGGAGCATTACGCCATCCGCGAATTACAGCTTCTCGCGCAATATTCAGGGCGGCATGGAAATGAAATGGATCGACACGAAAGACAATAAACTTGGTAAGGTTCACCATGTTCGCGACGTCGGCATCTGGGTAGAGCTGAAGTTTTAACAGGCTCGGATATTGCATGATCACTTGCAATATTCGACTTGTTTGGACACATACTTGAGATTATAATTAGATTATTAAATGATTATTGAAACGGCTAATTACACCGAAAGGGGAAAAATGAAATCGAAGACAATCGTTCTTTGCGCACTAATTATGATGGCATCATTCGCTTGGGCGGCGGATTTCAAGGTTGGTTACATCAATTCAGAGCGGCTGCGCAAAGACTTTAACGACTTCATCGATGCACAAGCGCAATTCGACAAAGAGGTTTCGGTCTGGGAAAATGAGGCGAGAGAATTCGAGCAGGAAATCATCGATCTTCAGTCCGAGCTCGAGCAGCAGGCGCTTCTTCTTTCGGAAGATAAAAAACTCGAACGCAAAATGGTTATCGAGCAGAAACAAAAAGAGTATCAGCAGTATTTAGCCAAGATATTCGGGACGAACGGACTCGCCGAGCAACGTAATTCGGAGCTTACCTCCCCCCTTCTCGATAAGATCAATCAAGCGCTGATCGATATGGCGGAGAGCGAAGGATACGATCTTATCCTGGATGTCTCCGGCGGGAACGTAGCCTATATAGATGAGAATCTCGATATTACGGACAGGCTTATAGAAGACCTCGATAGCGAAATCTCCGACTGATGCTTGCGAGTGAGCTTGCCAAAGAACTCGGCTGCGATTATCTCGGACCTGGCGATCCGGAAATTATTGGAGTGGCTCCGATCGACGAGGCAACATCGAGCGATGTTGCATTCGTCCACAATCCGGTCTATCTGAAGCGGCTTTCATCGACATCCGCGGGTCTCGTTGTTTTGATGGATAAAAATATCCCGGAAGGTCGAAATTTCGCGGTCACGATCTCGGATAATCCCCATCGAAGCATGGCGCAGGCCGTGGACTTGCTCTATCCAGAGAAAATGATCGAGCCGGGAATCCATCCGTCGGCAGTTGTAGATCCGACGGTAAAAATTGGAAAGAATGTCTTTATTGGAGCGCGAGCCTATATCGGCGCGGAATGCGTCGTCGGCGACGGTTCGATAATCGGCGAGGGCGTTGTGCTATCCGATAATATTCATATCGGCCCCGGATGTCGGCTATATCCTAATATCACGGTTTATTCCGGGACATGGCTCGGCGAGGGTTGCATTATCCATGCGGGAACGGTGCTCGGTTCTGATGGATTCGGTTTCGCAGCGACCGAAGACGGAGTCCTCAAAATTCGGCAGGTCGGCAAACTGGTCATCGAACAGGATGTCGAGATCGGAGCGAACTCTACCGTCGATCGCGGCAGCTTCTCCGAGACGCGCATTGGAAAAGGCACGAAGATCGATAACCTTGTTCAAGTCGCGCACAATTGCAAAATCGGCGAGTTCTGCTTTATCGCGTCGCAAACCGGATTGGCCGGAAGCACCGTGATTGGAGATCGAGTGATGGTCGGCGGTCAGGTCGGTTTTGCGGGACACCAGAAAATCGGAGATGGATCGCTAATTTTTGCGAAAAGCGGCATCGCCAGCGATGTTCCTCCGGGAAGCAAATATTTCGGAATTCCGGCGAAGGAGAGCAACATCGTCCATCGTGAACATGCGTATATATCGCGCCTTCAAAAGCTTTTTAGGCGCGTGAGAACACTTGAGAAATTACTTGAAGACAAATAGTCTAACTAATTGATAGTAAAACAATAAGGGGTCTTTAATGAAACTGAATAATCTGCTTTTTCAGTTTATAATAATCCTGATAGCAATCTCTTTCACAGCTTTCGCGCAACCGGCTTCGACCGCTTCTTTTGGAAATCGGCTCGACGCGATGGCGGGAATGCAATCGGTTATCGACGGCGAGGGTAATGCAATCGATATCTTCGATATTTCCGATGGAGAAAATCCCGCAGCGAGCCATCACAATGAGGCGGACGGCGTGCCCGTCGAATGGCTCGACAAGATCGGCGGCGCGGATCGTTATGCAATGGATGTATCATTCAAAACCCTCGAATATCCCGGACCGAACGACAACAACGGCGAGAAACGTTCTTGGTATTGGGTCGATGGCGTTGCGCGGATGATGGTCGAAAAGGGTTTTAGCAGCAATTTCTCGATGCGAATCAAGTTCAACGGCGGCTATCAAACGTTGCGGAAATCCTGGCAGGACGGATGGGCTCCGTGGCCTAATGAAGTTCGTCACAACTACTCGGCCGCGACGCTCGATTGGGACGACCTTCATGTTCGCGGAATGACCGCCGGAGCGGCCTCGGTGGAGCCTATCGGCGAGTTCTACGGCACATATCATTTCCCGTTCGGCCTCTCGATTGGAGCTGGCGGCGGTTATGCATTTTCCGAATTCGAGGACTTGTCCTATTATGGCGGCTGGCAGACGACGATGAAGGGGAATGTTACCGCATACCGCGCGAAATTCGGCGCGAGATATACATATCCCGACTACTCGGATTATTTCGCATTGGGCCTCAGTTATGGCATCTCTGGCGGCAAGGTCGATAACGAGAAGGACGACGACTACACGGCATATGAGGACGACGACTCGCGTTTAGGTCTTCAGGCGGAGTTTGGTTATCCTGAATATTTCAGTGGTGCAATCGGGTATGAATCGCGCTCGCTTGCGGAGGATTTTTATACCGATGCAACCGACACGGTCGCCGACGAATCGACCGACGATGTGTCATTGCTCAAGTTCAAGGCGCATTTCCTCGGAGACGGTATAAATATTCCGATCACTATCGGTTTCGATATCGATAATTGGTCAACCGACGGCGAATCCGAGAGCAATAAGATAAAGATAACTGAGAATATCACTGCTTTCGGAATCGCATCCGAGCCGGTAAAAGATATGCTAACGTTCGGCGCTCAATATGAGATGGGCAAAAGGCTTTACGAGTATCTCGATCCCGTAAAAGAAGCGCAGCTCGATTTCAGCCGAATATCATTCGGCACGGAGGTTTATCCCGTTCGAGAGTTCGGCGTCCGGCTCGGTTTCGAGATCTTCGAATACACA
>CAYNTG010000030.1:0-2050 GCA_964400105.1 uncultured bacterium | reverse complement strand
AGGCTTCACTTTGTGCCGGATATCGAGAAGGGCAACGCGCTCACCGGCGGTTTCGTAATTCGCCTCGACGATGACCGACTTCTTATCGAGCTTTCCGCGCGGCACTATTTCGCCGACGAACCCGAGATTTATAAAGATAACGGTCCGAACCGGGACGAGGGCTTCGTCGGTCTAACCTATTATCTGAAATAGATTTCTGGCTGGAATGTTATATATAAAAAGTCTTATAATGCGTATTCTGTTTTTCGCATTCTCGATAGTATTGATATTTCTTACATCATGCGATAGAGGTGTTGCGCCAAATCCTCCTGTCAATTCCTATAACGATTTCGTCGCTCGATTCGTCTATGTCGGTCAGGCGGACGCGACATTGATTACTACACCAAACGGAAAGACTTTTCTTTTCGACGCAGCGACGGCATCGGGCGCGGAGGACTATCTTATCCCCCTTCTGGATTCCCTCAGGATAAACCATATCGATGTTGCAATCGCAAGCCACATGCACTCCGATCATATCGGCGGTTTCGACGATGTTTTCGAGGCCGTTCCACTCACAGGCTTCTGTTATGACCATGGCGGGGAATATCACACCGACGCTTACGACGACTATATCACAGCCGTTGCCGACAGGCGAAGAACGATCTCGATCGGTGACACTTTAAACATCGGCGAGGTCGAAATCGTTTGCTTCGCCAGCGGGGCCGAGGGAATGACTCCCATCGGTGAGAATGAAAAATCGGTGGCTATTATTATATCCTATAAGGGTTTCGATCTTTTCCTCGGCGGCGATCTCACAGGCATCGACAACGCTAATCAGATCGATGTCGAAAGTCATATCGCGCCGAACCTTCCGCAAGTCGAGTTATATCAATCCGATCACCATTCAAGTCGATATTGCAACAACGAAACGATATTAGCGGCTCTTCGCCCACTTCACAGCGTAATTAGTTGCGGAATCGACAATATGTATGGTTTTCCAACTCCCGAAGCGGTCGCCCGGATGTCTGTTTGGAGCGATATATATCGAACCGATTTAAGTGGCACGATAACTGTATCAGTTATCGATTCAAGCGATTATGTAATATCGACACAGCACTAATTATGAAAAAACACATTCCATTATTTTTGATCCTAATCGTTGTAGTATTCGTTTCTTGCGATGCTTGCGACAATCCGATCGAGCCGGAAGATATTCCACCGATGATCGATAATCCACTTTGGCCATGGACGCTAAATAGTTATTGGGAATTCGATATTTGGGAGAGCACCGACGGCGCAGAATTCGAATATTATGAGAAGTATAGAGTTGTTGATGTTTTCGGCTATGAGGATAATCGCGTCGCTGAGATCGAATTCACGAAATATACGGAGGACACCATTTTCGCCGATTTCACATTATGGTGGGGCAACACGGAAACCGGTTTATATGAATTCGCGCCATACGATGTGGAATTCGCGCCAAATCCATCGCCGAAATTGCTTTTCAAATTCCCCGCAGAGGATTTGGATTCCTTCCAAACCTACTCATACGATTTCGTAACCCCATACACGATGTTCTATTTCGATGCGGGCGTGCCGCCGATTATCGTTCCGTCGGGGACTTTCGAGTCTTGCGTTGGATACCAGCTTCACTACCAGACCGGCCATGAACTTCCGGTCGATAATTACTACTATTTCAAACCGGACACCGGGTATGTCCGATACGAGCGTTACGAGGCCGGAAGCCTTATTAAGACGCGTTCGCTGAGGGATTTTGCGCTCGTGCCGGAACCTCCGAACTTAGAGTAACTTTTTATAACTCGTTTGCAAGCAATTCATTAAGCTTCATTAGAGACCCACTTATTGCAACGCACCAAATTAATCTAAAACCCACGCAAGCACGCGCCACGACATCGGCACCTCGACGGATGCCCCCCCCCTTCGACCCGACGATATAGAATCTACAGGCGGTCATTTCAAATACACCGGCAGGGCCGCAACCAACCGGCAATGCCGGAGATGATTGTGCTCAACGGCTTCGGTCGGCAATGCCGACGGATAACGTGCTCAA
>CAYNTG010000029.1:22043-24061 GCA_964400105.1 uncultured bacterium | reverse complement strand
GATATCCTTGCAAAAGCCGAATGGTTGTGGATCGATTCATCGCTGGTAACATGAAGCGATTTTCAGTGATCTCCAATAGACATCTCTTCCCTGGTAAAGCGACCGAGGAGCAACTCCTTTTCTTTCTCACACCTTAAACGTTCGGCTGTCTCTTCTAGAGAAGTCCTAGAGCTTTCTTAAGCCATTTTCATACCAATTCAAATACCAGGTTTTTCCACGTTTATATAATGTTACCATCGGAGACTCAGGTTGCAAAATGGTGACAGTTCAAAAAGGCCAGTTCCTAACATAAAGAAAATCAATGACTTACGCCACTGACTTCTTTGTTTTTGCCGAAGGGGGGACTCGAACCCCCACATCCATAAGAATACCAGACCCTGAACCTGGCGCGTCTACCAATTCCGCCACTTCGGCAAATTATGATTTGTGATTATACATCGTGAATTCAGCTATGTCAAGTCCCAATATCCATGTTTTTGGATGAAAAAAACCATTGCAGTCAACGTTGAGGCCCTTCTGAGAGCCTCGCGTTGATGTCGAATACACCGGCGATATTCCAGAGTTCTATATTGTCAACCAGGTTGTGGATTATCTCCATTTACCCGGTTAAAAATAGTAATTAAATAAACTTGACATATATTTTTCATGTATTATCTTCCACAAATAAGTGTGTTACATGAACATTAGAAAATTGTTGCTGGGATGGTGATGAATGTGAAAAAATCGCAAATGCTTAGAAAAAAGATCATACAAATAATAGGTTTAATTATTGCTCTAGGAGCTATATTCTTCGGGGCCTGCTCGAAATCTACAAACGGAACGGAACCGGAAGATTTCAGTTTATCGATTATAAGGCCATGGGATGAAGACACTATTTATGGGTTTCTGAAGGTAGTCGCCGAGTCGGATAACGCCTTCGATTGTGTCGAGTTCCGGTTCGATACATTCGTGCTGGTCGATAGCACCGAACAATATGTCATCAGAATCGACGTATCTCTCTATGAATCGGACGATTATTCGATTATAGCTACCGGGATATTCCAATCCGATAGCTCCTCGGACACGATAGATGTTCATATCGGTTCGGTCGGATGCGATTCCTTTGTGGACGTCGTCCTTAACGACATAACAATCCAAGAATCGAATATCTTTCGGGGTGAATCGGGATGCGTTATTGCTTTATACCTCAATTCCATGTGCATCAGCGATCCTAATTGCCTTTCCGGAATCGAGGATCATCGATACACGCTCAAATGGCTATATATTCAGGATAACGATCTCGCATCGCTCGACCTTTCACCGTTATCCGATTGCATTTCTTTGGAGTTATTAAATTTTTCGAACAATGGGATTACTGCACTGGACTTATCTCCCCTTTCCGGGTTACGGAAACTCGACGAGATCAATCTCGAACAAAACGAACTCACGGCAATAAATCTCTCCACGCTTGCTTCATTTGAAAGACTTCGTAATCTAATATTATCTGATAACGATCTCGCATCGATCGACCTCGGGCCGCTCGAATATTGCACCGAGCTTCGATATTTAGATCTAAGCAACAATCGATTAGTATCTATAAATCTTTCCCCATTATCCGATTGCGATAAAATTATGGATGTCGATTTTAGTAGCAATCTAATCGAATCCATCGATTTAAACCCGCTGACCGATCTCCATGATCTAAAGTCTATCTCCTTTAACGATAATGGATTAAATGAAATCGACCTATCTCCTCTTTCAACCTGCGAAAAACTTGTTGAAATCGATTTCGGCTACAACTCGATCGACTCGATCGACCTCGGTCCGCTCTCTGAATTAAATTCTCTCGAAGAGCTGATTTTTTGGGTCAATAGCGTCGACGAAATCGATCTTTCTCCGCTTTCGAGCTGCGCGAATCTCACGGGATTATATCTCAGTCGCAACGATCTCACCACGATTATCCTCGATCCGCTGGTATATTGTGAGAATCTCGAAATACTACAGGTCGGAGCGAATAATCTCAGTGCCGTCGATCTCAC
>CAYNTG010000029.1:0-21943 GCA_964400105.1 uncultured bacterium | reverse complement strand
AGAATCTCGAAATACTACAGGTCGGAGCGAATAATCTCAGTGCCGTCGATCTCACACCATTGTGGAACCTGTCGAATATGCAGGAGATATGGTTGAATTATAATTATTTCAATGTTACAATTTGCGATCATGTCTTCTGTTATGTCGATGCTCATCCAACGGTTACTGTCATTTCGGACTGTAGTTTCGATTAGGCCAAATTTTAAGCTTAGATCATCGAAGAAGTCTCGATCCGGGCTGGCGCGAGTGAAGGGGTGTTGGAGTGTGGGCGCCGGTGCGTCCGAAGGACATAGCACCGGGTGTGCCAGTCGAAATTTGCGGCACAATCGATTGGATTTTTTTCGAAACACTACATCTCTCGAAATCCAATTTGTAGCGCTGTCTATTAAGTCATCCTTGACACAAGGCGCCATGTCGTATATTTTCTAACCAATAACCTTGGAGGTTTGATTAATATGAAGATTAACGCCTTGATCGTCGGTGCCGAGCAGCTAATAACCCTCGACGAATACGGTGGAAGAGTGCCGTTGCATGGTTCCAAAATGCGCGATATCGGTATCGTCGAGAAGGGAGCGATAGCCATATCGGGCGACAATATCGTCGCATACGGCGAGACGCACGATCTGCTATCCGAGATCGAGATAGACGGCGACACGCGTGTTATCGATGCGAAGGGAAAGATCGTCACTCCGGGGCTGATCGATTCACATACGCATCCGATCTTTGCCGGAACACGCGAAAAAGAGTTTGCGATGCGCATCGAGGGAAAGAGCTACATGGAGATAGCCGAAGCCGGCGGCGGAATCCTTAATACATCGCGGAAAACACGCCGGTTCTCGCGTGAAAAGATGGCCGCCGAAAGTAGCCGCTATCTGGAATGGATGATGTCGTACGGAACGACTACTGCGGAAGCGAAATCGGGGTATGGATTATCTACCGAGAGCGAGATGGCAATGTTGCAGGCGATACGCTATCTCGGGCAGACGGGAAAGCTCGATCTGGTTCCGACTTTTATGGGTGCGCACGAGGTTCCGGAGGAGTATCGCGACGGCGGAATCGACGACTATGTGGACCTGATATGCGATGAGATGCTTCCGATGGTTGTCGAGCAAGATTTAGCGAAATTTTGCGATGTATTTTGTGAGGTCGGAGTATTCGACCTCGATAGGACGCGCCGGATTTGCACCAGAGCGAAGGAATTGGGGCTTGGAGTGAAACTTCACGCCGACGAGATCGAGCCGATGGGCGGGACGGAGCTTGGAGTCGAGCTTGGGGCGACAAGCGTCGATCATATGATCGAGGTATCGCCTAAGGGGATCGAGATGATCGCAAAATCGAACACCGTCGCAACGCTGCTGCCGGGGACATCGCTGTTTCTTGGTAAGGGGAAATTCGCGCCGGCGAGGGAGCTTATCGATGCCGGGGCAATCGTAGCGCTGGCAACGGATTTCAATCCCGGAAGCTCACCGACGGTGAACCTTCCACTTATAATGAGCCTGGGATGTGTCTGTATGAAAATGACCCCGGAGGAGGTTTGGGCGGCGGCGACATTGAATGCAGCATTCGCTATCGGAATGGGCGAGAGATTAGGCTCTATCAGCGTGGGTAAAATGGCCGACCTTGTGATATGGGATGCACCTGATTACAGACTAATTCCATATTTCTACGGCACGAATATTTTACAAACAGTGATTAAAAACGGTCGCATAGAGGTGGTAAGATGAAGCGTGCGATCATTATATCTGTAGCTGCATTTCTGCTTTTTGGAGGGTGCTGGTATAGCTTTACTTTAAAGCCCTACGGCGATATCGAAACGATATTTGTCGAGGCTTTCGGCAATGAAACAGATCGATATGAATTGCCCCTTACGATAACCGAGAAATTGATCGAAGAGTTATACGGCGGCTCGGTTTTGAAACTGGTCGGCTCAGATGCGGCTCAATCTATTATCGGCGGAACGATAACGGCTTACGAAAACGAAGCCTATTCATATACATCGGGCGAGGAGCCGCTGGATTTCCGGGTTACCGTTCGTGCGAAGGTCCGTTTTGCGAAGGCCGGTGAGGATAAGGCGATATGGGAAACGAGTTTCGAGGGATTTGCGACATACCCGGTGGATGAATCCACAAAGAGTCGAGAACAGGCTTTGGAGGAGGCCACCTCGATGCTTATAAGCCGTATCGTCGATCGAATTCGCACCGGATAGAGATAGATACTTTAAGCGCTGATATAATTTTAAGATTAATACCTAAAGCTTTCCATATCTTGATTAAAAAAAATTCGCGACTATCATTATTGACAAAATGAACAAATGGAAAAAAATACCAAAGGCGGAAACCTGCTTTATATGCGGGCCAAAGAACGAATACGGGTTGAATTTAACGTTCGAGATAAAGGGCGACGAGGTCCGCACATTCTGGGCACCTAAAGCCGAGCATTGCGGATACCCTGGAATCGCCCACGGCGGGATCATCTCCGCCGTCCTCGACGAAATCATGGGTTGGACCGGATGGGAGCGATATAGGAAATACTATCTCACATGTGAAGCCTCTATCCGCTTCAAAAGTCCGGTTTTCGCTGGGATCGAGCACGAGGTCCGTGCGAGGTTATTAAAAACAGGTTCGCGTCTTTATATGGCCGAAGGCGAGATAAGATCGCCGGATGGCGAGATCGTTGCAACGGGAACCGCTAAATATTTCGTTATCGAAAAAGATGACCTACCTAAACGAAGATAATATACGTTTCGTCAACCATATTCTTATCGAGGAATTTGGTAAAGCGAATAAACCGCAGCGCCGTGGTGGAACTTCCGGGGCGCTTATCGCCGGACTGCTTTCACAAAACACATCGGACCACAACCGCGACATCGGATATAATAGGCTTATCGAACGATTCGACAGTTGGGAAAAAGTCGCGAACGCTGACCTCGACGAGGTAGCCGATGCTATCGAGCCGGCTGGAATGAAGAACCGGCGCGCGCCGCGAATTAAGGCGCTAATCGAAACCATTCACGAAAAAACCGGTGGATATTCTGCGGATTTTCTCCTGAAAATCCCGCATGACGAGGCGTTCGAATGGCTCGTTTCCCAAAAAGGAATCGGCGAGAAAACGGCGGCGGTGTTTTTACTTTTTCATCGAGGTGCGCCATATTTCCCGGTCGATACGCATATTCGAAGGATTCTTGGTCGCGTCGGATGGTTTCCTATTGGAACGTCGGCTATCAAAATCCAGCGGGCGATGACGGGAATCTGTCCGCCGGAATTGATGAAGGACCTGCATTGGAATATTATCCAACTCGGCAAATCGATATGCAAGCCGCGCAACCAAAAATGCAGGCAATGCCCGCTCGAAAGCGTCTGCGATTATGGCGCGTCGTTGTGATATTGAATGTTTTAACGGCAGAATCGGTGAACGGGATTATTCAAGCAACTATATATCCACTTCACTAATAACGACAACCGACGGTAGTTCAAAAAAATCGATATTAATTTATATCGCTTCGATCAAACAAGGTTATTTTACAAAAATGCCCTTTACAAAAACATATACTGGATATATCTTTCAGGCATAATGAAAAAAGCCATAATAATAATACTCGATGGCGTGGGAATCGCGGAAGCCCCGGATGCCTACGAATACAACGATCTCGGCAGCGCAACACTTCCGCACACGGCGGCGGCGGTCGGTGGCCTCGAGATGCCAAACCTCGGGCGGTTGGGTATAGGTAACCTCGACGAAATCCCCGGCACACCGCCT
Organism: uncultured bacterium; assembly: GCA_964400105.1. GTDB lineage: Bacteria > UBP14 > UBA6098 > UBA6098 > UBA6098 > CAYNTG01. The sequence goes on along the minus strand of CAYNTG010000029.1, from coordinate 18,187 downwards.
ACAGATATTGTCGAGGGAGCCTTTACACGCTTGTTTCCGAAATCCAAGGGAAAGGACTCGACCACTGGCCATTGGGAGCTTGCTGGCTTGATTACCAACAAGGCTTTTCCAACATATCCATACGGATTTCCGCTGACGATCATCGATTCATTCGAGAAAAAAATCGGTCGCGGAACGATAGGCAATGTAGTCGCCAGCGGAACGGAGATTATCCAGCGACTCGGCGACGAGCATGTCGCTACCGGCAAACCGATTATCTACACCAGCGCCGATTCCGTTTTCCAGATCGCCGCGCACGAGGATATCGTTCCGGTCGGTCTGCTTTATGATTGGTGCCGCATCGCCCGAAATATTCTTGTCGGCGACGATAGAGTCGGAAGGGTTATTGCGAGGCCATTTGTCGGAAAAAAGGGCGATTATGTCCGCACTCCGAAGCGGCGGGATTTCTCCGTAGAGCCGTCAAAACCGACCCTTTTGACGAATGTCGAAAGAGCTGGCCTTCCGGTAATCTCTGTCGGGAAGATTAAGGACCTTTTCGCCGGAGTCGGAATTACGGAGGCGGTTTTCACACACTCAAATTCCGAGGGAATAGCCGAGACACGCCGTCTTATAAAGGAAACCGACAGCGGCCTCATATTCACGAACTTGGTCGATTTCGACATGCTCTGGGGACATCGCAACGATCCGCGCGGCCTCGCTCAAGGTATGCTGGAGTTCGACGATGCGCTGCCGTCGATCATGGGCGCTATGCATCCGGGAGACCTGCTTTTTATAACCGCCGACCACGGCAACGATCCAACTACACCGAGCACAGACCATAGCCGCGAGATCGTTCCGCTCGTTATGTGGGGAAGCGAAATCAGACCCGGAAGAGTCCCCGATCGGATGACATTCGCCGATCTCGGCCAAACGGTCGCCAATTTTCTCGGAACCGAACCGACGATCGATGGGACAAGCTTCCTTTCGGAAATTATATAATCTGGTAGTGTTGCGTTAAATGGGTTTATTTTCAGTGTTATAATTGACATATTATCTACTTACTTACTTTCATCGAATTAGCATATCCACCGATGACGAAAGAAATCCCGTCCTGCGGATAAGGTCGAGCAGGGCTTTTTCTGCAGGCTGTATCAAGCATTTGAAGGCTGGCTTGTTCTTCTCGAATGTCAGATAACAATACGCGCCGAGGGACTGCATCGTCCGCGAAAGGGCGGCGAGATGCAGATTTCGATAAAATATGTCGCGGCTTTCATAGAATCGATTCGTTTCATCGAAAAAGCCGTCCGCGATAGATGCTCGATCCGCATCGGCGATCTTTATGCGCGAATCCCATAGAAGGCTCGCAAGGTCGTATTCGGCCGGGCCGAGTCTCGCCGATTGGAAATCGATTATACGCAAACGCCCATCGATTATAGCGATATTGCTCGATTGGAAATCCCTGTGGCAAAATGTTTTCTGGAGTTTCGACAGCATCTCCGCGATGAGATCGAATTCATCGGAAAGTCGATCGATAGATTCGGCTGAAATGCCGCGATATTTTGCGAGATATTCGTTGGAAAAATAGCGCGATTCATACCTGAAAGCATCGAAATCGAATGGTCTATTCAAAACCGTCGGGCATCTTTCGATAGCCCCAACGGCGACCGTTTGAAGCCGCGCGAGTTCCCCGGCGATCATATTATAATCCTCGATTCGAGGTGGAGGCATTTCGCCGAGGTCCTCGACGAGGATTGCCGGTATCGCAAGGTTCGCCACGAACAGATCCGGGATGTTATTAAAACCGAGATCGTGCAGAAATCGATGAATGAGGAACCATTCGGGAAGCGAGGCCCCATGGCCGGTTCCGGTCATGAGGATTGCGGTTTTACCGCGAGATGTTATTCGATAAAACGATCTATCGGAACCCGCGCCCGCAAGTTTTACCGCGTGCGAATCCTCGGCAAATCCCGCTCGACCGAGTAAATCTCGAATTCTCGAATCGTCGATCATAAGCGAAATATCCCGAAAGGACCTACCACAGCGCGATCGAGTCTCGTTCCGGGCGGGACGATACCGCCCGGCCATATAACAACATCGCGAAGCCGCGCTCCCGCGCCGATCCGTGCCCCTTCGCAAGCACAAATAAAGCCGCCGAGATTCACGCCCGGCGGGATCGAAAGATTTTTTGGGAAGACTCCGCGTTCGCCGATAAGACGCTTATGGAGATCGAGATACGCCTCCGGCGTGCCGATATCGAACCAGAATGCATCTCCGATATGAAAGGTGCGGACCGAGCCGGGGTGAGATTCGATGAGATGTGCGATGGCTTCGAGCGCACAGCCGGGTGTTCCGGGTCGTGGAAGCGCAAAAAGAGCCGCCCTTTCCCATATGGCGATTCCCGTAAACTTGAACGTCGCACTCCCGCGACATCCGGTTTTCCCGGCGATATCGACGACCGCCTCGCCCTCCGCTGCGATCTCCGCAGCTCCGTCGCGGACGAGCAATGTCAAAAGCGCTCCCGATCTTCGATGGCTTCTGATCGCTTCGGCGAAATCGATATCGGCGTAGATATCGCCGTTGTGGACGAGTATCGGTTCGTCGCCGTCGAGAGCGAGGGCGGCGTTCACAATTCCGCCGCCGGTGCCGAGTATTTGTCTCTCAAAAACGGCGATAGTCTCGAAGGCGGATGCACTCCGATTTTCGATGTAATTTGCAAATTCATCGCGGAGATGCCATAAATTCACGGCGGCTCGATAAATCCCGCTCGCTTCGAGAGACGAAATGATATGTTCGAAAATCGGTTCGCAGAGCACCGGTATCAAAGGCTTTGGTCGATGAAGTGTCATCGGGCGAAGCCTCGTTCCCTCACCGGCCGATAGGATTATTGCGTCCATTTCAATAAAGAAGCCCTTCCCGGCGTTCCGATTCGAATTGTTCCGTGAAACCCTGCCATATCGATTTTAGCTCGGTGCCGGGGACGTCCGCCTCGACCGATTCACGAATCTGCGGACCTCCGGCGAGGATGTCGATTGGCGGCTTCTCGAACTCGTATTCATAAGGCGGAGATGCCCATCGGAAATCGCCCGGAAACAGCCGTTTAAAATTTCTAATAATGGAATAAAATGTCAAAACCGGCTCGAAAAGCGAATAATCCACGATATGAATCTGGATTCCGTTGCAGATTCGGCCTGCGAACTTATCGAAACACGGCTTAAATGTCGTCGGCCTGAAAGCCACCCCCGAAAGCTTTTCCTCCGCGTCGAGTGCCGCCGCGAGATCGTAGCCGTCACTCCACGGTGCGCCGACCAGATGAAACGGGAGCGTCGTCCCGCGTCCCTCGGAAAGATTCGTTCCCTCGATAAGGCATCCGCCCGGATATAGCGCCGCCGTCGAAAAATTCGGCATGTTGGGGGAGGGGGATACCCACGGAAGGCCGGTATCCGGCCAGCGCATCCCGCGCGACCATCCCTCCATCCCGACGACATGGAGCGCATTTTCAAATCCCTCTCGCCGCGCGAAAATGCGCATAAGCTCGCCTATCGTGCAGCCATGCCGAATTGGTATGGACGATAACCCGACAAAGCTTTCGAAGTCGTTGGATATGCCGGGGCCTTCGAGCGTCACGCCGTCGATCGGGTTTGGCCGGTCGAGAACGATGACCGGAATGCCCTTTTTGGCACAAGCGCGAAGGCAAAGCAGCGCCGTCCAGATATATGTGTAATAGCGTGCGCCGATGTCCTGAAGGTCGATTATGAGCGATGAAACGCCGTCGAGCATCTCCGGTGTTGGGCGGCGATTTTTCCCGTAAAGCGAATGGATGCGTAGCCCGGTCCTTCGATCTACAGCACCATCCCATTCGACCATATTTGCTTGATCGGTAACTAAATAGCCGTGTTGCGGTCCGAAGATCGAACCGATTGGAATGCCGTTGCCGAGGAGAAAATCTATCGATGCACAAAGGTCGCCAGAAACCGAGGCGACGCTCCCAAGCAGCGCCGGAGATTCGCCGACAGGGAGGCTTTTTCTCATCTCCGGTAATCGTTCCAAACCTATTCTCACACTTTTGAACATAGAATAAATATAATCCTCATCGTCGATTAGGGCAAGCATAACAATTTATGCGTAATTGGGGTTATATCCCTATGTGAAGCGGGTATTAATACCCGCATATTCATTTGTCATCGATAAATTTCAGATAGTAACATTAATAACCTAATGCATAGTAAGCGAATATAAGAAGATTAATATTGTGGCACGATACATGCTCCATATTACTGTGAATACAAAAGACAAGGAGGTCGCAATGCCGAGGAAAAGACTACCGAGGGCGTTAAAAAAATGCGAACGTGAAGGGTGCGAAAATACTTTTGTTATTAAAGTTGGCGCAAAGTATGTGCCGAAATATTGTTCGAGCAAATGTGCGGCATTGGCCACTCGAGATGCTCGAAAAAAGAGGGTCAGAAGGCGTAAATCAAATTATAACGCTCCGAAACCAAGGGAAACGCACGCAATGAGCCTTTCACAAATTCAAAATTACCCGGTCAATTTTTCCGATGACGGGGGAAAGTTTGTCGAGATATTGAATAAAATTCTCTCCGGCGAGGTGTCCTACGTAGGGACAAAATAACGGGATTATAGATATCTCGAATCCGACGTTTTACTCCGTTCATCCAGACGATTAGCGGAGTATTTTATTTTGTGAACCCGAATTGTCCGGATAGTGGAATTCTTTTACATAATCTATCGTGTCGATATCCTCTTTAATTCCATTTTTCCGCAGAGCGATTCGTCTGATATAGTCATCGGTTGCAATCACTGCGTCGAGGATTATCGAATCCGAGATGAAAAGGCGTTCGTGCGGAATCTTTATATGCTTGTCAAGCACGACGAGCTTCCCGAAGCTTTCAAGCGGTCGCAGAAGCTCCAAATATTTGTTCGCGTCTATTTCCGGGAGCTGCGTGGCGATATCCTCGATGGTAAATCCATCGATAAGCCTGAGTCTCAACATCAAGAATTCCGCCGATCTCTTTGGAAGATCGAGCGTTTCGAGGAAATCCCATGGATTCTCCGCTGTGTCGATTCTTTTAATATATCCGCGTGTGCTTCGAATGTTGCTCATTCGAATCCATCTCGGCGGTCCGGGAATGTAGCTGTGTGCTGCGGCTCCGAGGCCGATATATCCATCCCCGATCCAATATTTTTTATTGTGGCGACTCTCTTCGCCCGGCTTGGCGAAATTCGATATCTCGTAATGATTAAAGCCCGCGTTCGTTAGTTTTTCCACCGCAATATAGAACATTTCGCTATCGAGTTTGGCTCCAACAGAGGATATGAGGCCCTTGCGAAGGGCATAGGCAAACGGAGTTCCCTCTTCGAATGAAAGGCAATAGGTCGATATATGATCCGGATCGAGTTCTATCGCCTTTTCGATGGTCATCTCCCATTCGCCGATCTCCTGGCCTGGAATTCCAAAGATAAGGTCTATCGATGTCGAGAAATGCCCTTTTTTAAGCGTATAAAATGCCTCGATGGCTTTTTCCTTGCTATGTTTTCTTCCGAGAACCATTAATTGGCGCGAAACGAGGGATTGAACGCCGAGAGAGACTCTGCTGACACCGGATTCCTCGATAGCGTCTGCGAAATTGTCATCGACATTATCAGGATTGATCTCGATGGTTATCTCGGGCGTATCGGTCAACGGAAGGATCCGTCGAAGAGCGGTTATAAGCTCGCTTAACTGCTTGATCGGCAAACAAGACGGGGTTCCGCCACCGATATAAAGCGTATCCGAAATCGGGAAATTCGACCGCCGCGCCTGCTCTAAGAGCGACTGGATATACTCGTCGGCGAGATATGGCAGATATGGTTCCGAATAAAAGCCGCAATAGGGGCATTTCTCGCCGTTGCAGAAGGGGATATGGACATAACAGCCAAATTTCATTTTGCGTTCACCCTCGTGCCAATTCTATCGAAGTCGATCCTCTCTACAAAATGGCCGATGTTATATATAATGGATTGAAGGATATCTTGTTTGGAATCTTTCATCGACGCATCGGATTCCGGCTTCCAGGAAAAGTAAACAAACAAAGGTTTGCCGATAATATTGTCGTGCATAAGCTCCCCCCAGTTTCGTGAATCGATGCTTATATCTCGATTGTCACCCAAAATGAAATAGCAACCCTCCGGAACATCGAACGGACCGAAATAATCCCTCAGCGATAAAAAGGATGCATCGACCTCCCGGCTTTTGAAAATCACGCTGAATGGGTCGGCTGTCTCGATGTTGTTCACGTAAAGATTTTTTTTATAAATCTGCACAATCTGGCCGCCGGTGGCGACGATTCGTCCGAAGCGATACCGCGATTTTTCGGGAGGGTATTTGAAAATGATAATATCGTCCACCTCGAATGTATCGTCCGGTTTGGCATGTTTCACCATTACAAAATCGCCCATAAAGAGCGAGTTTTTCATATATTCCGACGCGACGACATATCCCTTAAACCACTTGCTCTGGATTAGGAATGTAATTGGAACGGCGAGGACGATAATAATAATCGTAGTTATAGCGTAATCGATTTTCCGTTTTTTGTTCCTTTTCGAACGAGATATTTTGAGTGGTTTTGCCATTTTACCATTCGGGCGACATCGAAGACCGAGATCGCTAATTAAAGTTTTATTTCGACCAATTTCACTTTAAAAATACCTTGTTTAGTGCAAAAGGTCAAGCTGAATTTACCGAATCTATCGTTTATTGGAAATTGGGTATTTTCGTGGTGAAAAAAAATCATCTGAATACACCTTGACAGTATAATTTCAGTATATTTCATTGTTTCAAGTGCAAATGAAACATGGGGATAAAATTGTTTGCGAGGACATCTCCGGGCGGTTGGTCGCGGAAATCCCCGTAGGGGAGGGCCTATGTGCCCTCCCGTCTCATGGTGATGCGGAAATCGGGAGCACACGCAGGTGCTCCCCTACAACGGAAATCGTTTGGTCGCCCGATGCATCCGTCGGTTCCGGCGTCTATCTCGTCAGGGCTAAGGTGGGGGATAGCGAGGTCACGAAACAAGTAGTGTATCTGAAATGATTCCTATATCCCGTCATTGTGAGGGAATGGAATGACCGAAGCAATCTCCGCCAAAATAATGAGATTGCCGCGTTGCTGCGCTCCCCTACGGGCCTACGCGCTCGCAATGACAGGTGGGTTGAATGGGATGGCGTAAGACCGTCCCAACGAATTGAAAGATTGCGACGAAAATTTATATTGCCTTTGGAAAGAGGAAATTGTAGCATGCAAATGGTAAGGGGGGAGATTTATTGTTCTTTGATAGGCACAGATTACACAGATTACGAGGGTGATTACACAGATAAATCGTGGAAGCAAATCCGTTGAGCATGTCCATAGAATATATCTTGATATTATGGTGCAACGATAGTACACTACTAATATAGATAAAGCATCAAACGTTAAATCCGCGACGACAAACGCCACGGCATGTATAAACTTTAAATAAAGGAGAATGAGATGAGGATCAAAATCGCTATTCTTTTTTTATTTGTGTTTTCGGCCCTAGCCCAGACTATGAGAGTTGACGGTCGCGTCTATCTTGAAGGCGAAACGGTCCACGACAGCATCGAGGTCGCGTTCGAGCGAACCGCGCCATCCCCGCTGAGTTACACCGTATTTACGAACGCCACCGGTTATTATTCAAACGATATCGTAATCGGGATTTACAATGTAACATTATCAAAACCAAACTATCTATCGGTTTATCTTGAGGATATCTCCGTCTATTCTTCAACGACTTTGCCGGATACAACGCTGGAATTCGGCGGTCTATCCGGGGCGCTCGCCGGGACGCTGGCGATGGGAACATACGAAGTAGGCATGGATATCTACGTTCCTGTGGGAGAAACGCTCGTTATAGAACCTGGAACGATACTTCACTTCCGCGATAACGTGGAATTCACAGTCAACGGTTTGCTTTTGGCAGAGGGCACCGAAACGGACAGCATAATCTTCACACGGATAGATTCCACATCGCCACGGTGGGGTGGAATATTATTGGAAGACGGCGCCGATAACAGTCGTATTTCGTATTGCGTTTTAGAATATAGCTATCCTTATGGAATTAAGGTGAGCAATGTCGATGGGTATCTTATTACAAATTCAATGTTTGAGCATTGTGTTGCATATGCATTGAATATTGAATATAGCGAAGGACGAATTCAGGAAGTTTTAATTCAAAACAACTATAGCGGTATTTATTTAGAAGCGGACGAGAGTATAATTAGCAAAACAATAATTCAAAATAACACGAGAAAGGGAATTGCAATAGGCTGGGGAAAAAGCACGTCGATTGAAAACTGTCGAATAATTAATAATACAAATTGGGAATCGGAGGATGCCGGAATATACTGTTTATCATGCAATCCGGAAACTCGAATTGTGAATACTCATATAATTGGAAATACTAAGGGTGGAGGGATTCTTCTTGGATTCTATGCACCGACTATCTTGAACTGCTTGATTGCAGATAATTACCCTTTTGGTATTTCAAGTGGGTCTTTAGACCCCGATTTCTTTAATAATAATTTATGGAATAACGGTTCTAATTTTTTGGGAAGTGGTTCCGAATGGCTTGGCGTCAATGTGACCACCAACTCCAACGGCGACTCCTGCGACCCGTATTACAATATCCAATTCGACCCGATGTTCGCGGACACGGCGACCGGAGATTACCATCTGCTCGAAGGGAGCCGCTGCCTCGACGCCGGCGACGAATTCGTAATTATTTCGAGCGATACATTTTGGGCGCCGCTCGAAGATTTTGAGGGAACGCTTCGGCCGTTCGGTCCGCGATGGGATATCGGTGCATATGAAGGATATGTGTCAGGAATCGGTGAATTGCCAGCCGAGAGACCGACGAATCTCTCCCTCTCCGCCTATCCGAATCCGTTTAATTCGTCGGTGCGGATTTCCATCGATTGTAGGGGTTTGATTGATCAAACACCTGCGGTGGAGGTCTTCGACATCGCCGGACGGATGGTCGGAAGAATCCCCCCTGCCCCCCTTAATAAGGGGGGTGTCGAGCAAAGCGAGCAGGGGGTTTATATCTGGCAACCCGCCTCATCTATCGGCAGCGGCGTTTATCTTGTCCGGGCGCGGTTCGGCGACAACATGGTGGCCGAAAAAATCGTGTATATAAAATAGTCTTTACGGGAATCGCATATTTCTACGCGAAAAACGCCTAGATAAACTCCTCCCGACAGCAGACTCGTAAATTGCCCTTTCCGTGCGTGTTCTTATTTCGATTTAAATGGAATCTCCGTGCAGAGATGAGGTAATGGTCAGGTATCCGGCGATGATTATCGTTTTCACGATCCTCGTGGTTGTCGATCCCGGTTGACCTGAACGCAACACCGGTCGCTTGCGAGGATACATCTTATATCGCTTACTTTGAGCCGCTAATCTACGGCAAACCGGCCGAACTCATGCCTACATAGCTCAACTCGAAAGGAGCTTGGTTAATAACGCATTTATTCGTTGAAGCCACCAAACTCGCGCATGAAACTTTCGGTGAGTTTTGCGCTCTCATAGTCGGCGCGTGATATGTATTCGCGGAGTTTTGTTATTCCTTCGTCGCGGCGTCCGAGGCGGAATAGGATCGCGGCGTGGTTGATATTGAACATCGCCTTGGCCGGTTCGACATCGAGAGCGTGCAAGATGAGCCTCTCGGCCTCGAGATAATCGCCATCGTTGTAATAGCTCGAAGCCATATTGCTGTAAAAATTTCCCTCGTCGCCGCCGAACGAACGCGCCTGCTCGAAGGCATCCCTCGCCTCGTCCGTTTTTCGAAGATAATTCAGGATAATGCCCCAGTTGTTATATATCGCTGGCGCATTGGGGTAGAGCTTTTTCCCGCCCTCGAACGCAATTGTCGCCTTTTGCAGGTCTCCTATCGATGCATAATATGAGATATAGCCTGCGACATGAAGGACTTCGACCAACGACCGGGATCGCGAGGTATCCGGCACGGAATCAGGGTGCGCGAGACGGAACATCTCCGATTCAAGCTGCTTGTCAACCGGAAATGACTGGGTAAAACTCGTCGGCGTTCCGCCCTTTTCGATATTCACCAGAACCGTTTCCAGCTCCGCTTTATCCGATTCTGCGATGATATTTATCACTGTTGGAAGCAATCGTCGCTCGATGTTCGTTTTATCGAACGCTCGAATCGCCAGATATGCCGCATGGCCGGGATTGTCCTTTTCGAGTTCGACAAAAATCGCATATATATATGGCATAATGCGATATGGGTGTTCTCCGCGGCAAATTGACGACCATTTTGCGATGCGTTCATGCCTTTCGCGTCGAAAGATATTGCGATGATATATCTGAAGAAGCCGTTCTTCGGGCGGTTTTTTTCGGAAATACTCCGTCCGCTGGACGAGGATCGTCGATTCTGCCTTTTCGAGACCGCGATCGAGGTCCACATTCAAATATAGCCACGATGCGAAAGTGATGAACATCGTTATTAGAACGACCGGGACCGCTTTACGCGGAATTCGCACGATCGACAGCGAACCTATCAAGGCGACTGGTAGCAATATTGTTGCGGCGAGATCCCAATCCATCGCGCCGTAATCGAATTTCAAAAAGAAAACCATAAAAAGCGCTGGAACCGATAGGCCGCCGAGTAATCGGGAAACGTCGTCGCGGCGAATGGCGAACGGGAGCGCAAATATCGCCGGCGTCGCAAAGAAAAGGAAATTCGCGAAGTTCAGAATATGCCTTCCCGAAAAAACATATCTCATATCGGCAGAGAGCAGGATTTGGTTTTCAAACGGCATATTCGTTAAAAATGCAAGTATCGTATAAACAGCGGCACATCCAGCGGTTACAAGGATCGACCGGATGACGAATTTTTTGCGCGTGAAAAGAAAATAGATTACGATAATCGCAAGATAGACGAATACCGGATTCAGCGCTATCGCGCCGAGCATCGGCAGAACAAAAAGCCACCTCTGCGAGATTTCCCTCCTCGCGGCCAAAATCGATAAATATATACACCACGAGGCCATTACAAGCGATGGAGCGTAAAACTCGATGTGCGTGAAAACCAGCGAAACTCCGGAAAACATGATTCCAAAGAAGATCGCCGCTTTTTCGAAACCGTCGCGGCCAGATATTGCGGCGATTCGCGATGCGATTATCGCGAAAAAACCTCCGGCAACGGCGGTTATGAGATTAAAACCGAACGTCCAACCGAGCTGCTTCGAGAATCCCATTACGAAAAGCAATCGTCTTGTGATTATATAAACGATTTTGTAAAGGAAGGCCGTGCCGTAATGGTGCGGGAGAACCGCCTCGGTTCCGGGAAAATTCGTGACAACCGCCGGGAACATATGGGAATCGCCCCAAACCATATTTCGGCATCGTAGGATGAATAATATCGCGAAGAAGATCGAGAATACAACGATCTCCCGATGACGACGGCGAATCCTGAACAGCCTATCGCCGAGTTTTCCGAGAGCCTCGATTAAAATATTATCCACATCGGCAAAACATGCCGACAGAAGCATAACCCAAAGAATTATCTGAACCTGTAACGGCAGGAAAAAGAGATTGGAACCCGCCCACAACTCCCCCTGAAAATAATACCCGAGTAGAAAGATGCTCGCAGTTGCAAGCATAATGACGAACCTGCTCCAACGTTTCAATTGCACCCCACTTAGCCCACATAAAAAGCCAAATCTTTTCATTTGGATATGTATAATTGATAATTTTTGATAAATCAAGCGTTATTTTATTCGGAGGGTTGCCACGCGGTGACAGGCGAGGCCGATTCGGCGACCGAGCTTGAATTAATCTCACTTCGGGGTCGTCGTAGGCAATGCTTTTTGCGTGAAACCCCGACCCAAAAGCGAATCGTGCCGAAGGCGCGTTGAGCAAGTTGCCTGTCGCCGCCGGCGACCCGCTTTCAGAGCCTGTTTGCATGCGCCTATCGGGCGCACACGTCCGTGGGATTTCCCTTCGGTCAACAGGTGCTTTCCTACAATTATTTCAGATACGCGACCAGTTTCGTAACCTCTGCGCCTCACCGGTCGGTGAGCCTTGCCGTAGGCCCGTCTGGGTCGAACCGCGCCCGGACGAGATAGACGCCGGAACCGATTTTTTCGTCGGGTTGCCAGATTATGGTTGAGCACTCCTGTGTGCTCCCGTTTTCCTTTTTGCGCACATTATCGGGAATAACTTGCGCACGATGGCCTTATGTTATATTATCGTTGCATGTTACGCACCGTTATAATAGTGGCTGCGGGTTCCGGCGAGCGGCTCGGCGCTAGCGTGCCGAAGGCGTTCATTGCACTGTCCGGCGCAACTCTTATCGAGCGCTCGACGGCGGTTTTCTCGAACATTGGGGTCGGGGAGATCGTTATCGTCGTTCCGGTGGGGTGGGAGGACCGCGCGGCAGATCTCACGGAGGGATTCGAGGGGAGGATAATCTGCGTAGCGGGCGGCGCATCGCGGACCGAATCTGTTCGTCGCGGTTTCGATGCCATCGACAGCGACGCGGAGATCGTCGCGATACACGACGCGGCGCGCCCATTGATTGAAAAGCGCGACGTCGTCCGCACATTCGAGGCGGCGGAGAAATTTGGCGCGGCGGCGCCAGCGGTTCCCATCGCGGACACATTGAAAGCGACCGATGGCGAATTCATCGTTCGCACGCTCACGCGCCGGGGCATATTCGGCGTGCAAACCCCGCAGATATTCCGATACGATTTACTTAAACGCGCGCTGGATTCGGCCGATGGCGATTTCACCGACGACTGCGCGCTCATTGAAAATATAGGCGGAAAAATCGCTATCGTTCGGGGAAATCGAACGAACATCAAGATCACATATCCAGAGGATATTATTTTGGCCGAGGCTATCCTCAAATCAAGAAAGGCGGAATAGATGAAGATCACCGAAGAACTCCTGCGCGACCTTGCTCGCCTCGCGGAGACCGACCGCACGGTTTTGTCGGCCTATATAGACCTGCGCAGTGGCTGGGACAGAGCGGAGGATGCCCTGGAAAAGCAAGTTAAGCGGCTTCGCCCACTGCTCGATAAAAACGAGAGGGAGCATTTCGACGTTTCGATGTCGCTGTTCGAGGATTATATTAACAAAAAGAAATCAAAAGGCTGCAATAAATACGGTCTCGCATACTTCGTCGATATTGGCGCGGACTACTCGGTCGGCGTCGAGTTGAACGCTTCGGTCAAAACATCCATCTACATCGATGACGAAGCGATCATCGCTCCGCTGGCTCTCCAGCTCGATGAATACGAGCCGGTAGGCGTTATCATGGCCGATGGCTCCGGCGCAAGAATCTCGATCGTCGCCGGGCAAAGATTCGACGAAAGCGATTCCATAAAAACGAAAATACACCACCTCTCGAAGGTCGGCGGATGGTCGCAGATGCGCTACCAGCGCCGTCGCGATAAACAGATAGGCCATTTTGCCAAAGAGGTCGTCTCTGCGGCGGAGAGGGTTTTTCAAGAAGAGGGCATTAAGCGCGTGATCCTTGCCGGACGCGATCGGATACTTCAAGCGATAGAAGAGGAGCTTCCAAAGCAGTGGCAGGATGCCAAAATCGACATCCTCAAATGGGACCTCGACGCTACGGATGACGAGTTCTTATCGAAGGCGCGGCCGTTTATCGAAAAGGCAGAGCGCGAGCAGGAAAAGGAGCTTTTGGAGCGGTTCCGTGGTGAGTTGCGTCGCGGCGGCCTCGCCATTGCCGGCGCTGAAGAGACGATCTCCGCCCTAATGCTCGGCCAGGTCGATGTTCTTATTGTGGAATTCTCCGTGGAAAAAGAGTTGACGGAACAGCTCGCGAGCCTCGCCGAAGCGACATCCGCGCACGTCGAATTCGTTCCGCCCGGAAACGAGGTTCTCGCTTCTTCCGAGGGAATCGGTGCGCTACTGAGATATAAAATTTAGAGCGCCCATCTTATTATAATGGTGTCGAGAAACTATTGCAGAAAGGCCTTCTTCGAACAGCGTGCCGAAACCTGGGACGCTCACAACGAACACGACGGGATAAAACTGTTGGAACTGTTCGAGGCGCTCGATCTCCATTATGGGGACAGCATCGTCGATGTCGGCACTGGCACCGGCATCCTCATCCCGCATATCTTGCAGAGAATCGGCCAAAACGGGAAAATCCTCGCTATCGATTATGCAAAAAACATGATCGAGCAGGCAAGTGAAAAATTTCCTCCGAAGGATTACCCAAATGTAGAATTCCTCGCCGAAGATTATCTCGAAATCGAGCCGGAAAGCCTGTTCGACGCGGTCGTTTGCTACTCGTGTTTTCCGCATCTCGCGGACAAAAACCGATTTTTTCGCATAAGCTTCGAGATGCTAAAATCTGGCGGCACACTCTTCATCGCCCACTCCGATTCACGGCGGGCAATCAACGAAATGCACGCCCGAAAGCACGAATCGGTTTGCGACGACTTCATGCCCATAATGAAGGAAATCGCTGATATGGGCGAACGAACAGGATTTGCGGTAATAGACCGGAGGGACGACGAACGGATATTTTACATCCTCATGATAAAACGGTGATGTTAATATTATAATGGTCCGTAGCTTTTCAATTATAACGGTATGAGATTGCTGAAAATCGTTTCATGTTGACCTGACGTCTGACGCGGTTTATACCGCGATAGATAGCACGCCTGAGACCGTGCCAACGCTTAACCTCACCGAATTTGGACTCGATAGTCGAACGGGTGTGGCCGCAGCCGTTGTGCTCAACGCCATAACTCATATGAAACCATTTTCGATTTAAAACTTTACATATAAGCTCAACAATGGGTTGTAACCCCTTGTTGCATAGCGTATTACCGACGTGCAAGTAAAATATTTGTAAAAAATCAATGTGAATATGGTATGCAACCCTTTTGCAAAACAAAAATCAGCAATCTCAACCGGACGATATTTAAAGCGAATTACTACCTGAAACAATCTCAAATTCATTGACAATCGTTAAATTTAAGATATTTTGAATATAAATGAAAGGAAGAATTATGAAAATACCAACGATTTTATCGATTGCGCTCGCTTTGATCCTGTTTATTTCGTGTGGAAAGGAAAAGTCCGGCGAAGCACTCGATTCGACCGACCTTACCCGCGAGCAACAGATCGAGCTTGGTAAAAAGCAGTGGGCGGAGGATTATTACGGCGACGAGAACCGCATACCCTCATCCGAAGAGGCCATCGCGGCATCGAAAAGAACCATCGCCTACTCGAATATGCGTTCGATCATAACAGCCGAAAAGCAGTTCTTCGCCGAAAACGCTCGCTACTCCACCGATTTCGACGAACTCGGTGTTCACCCTAAGGATAAAATATACCAATATTCTCTGAGATCGCCTTCCCCGTCGCAGTTTGAGATAGAGGCTGCGGGAAATATCGACGACGATAAATACCGCGACGTTGTGGTGATGGACGTGCTCGGCGATGTCGAGATAATCGAGGACGACCTCCGAAATTGGAAGAATACCGACGGCCTTTTGAAACCGGCACGGCATGTCCAGAAGGCGCGCGATGTCGAGAAGAAATTAAATATCGGCATGGATCGCCGCATGAAGGACGTCCCGGAAGAATACTGATCTGCACCGTTTCACGTTTTTGGAAGCTGAAAATCAAGATAACGCAGAAAATGAACGCGACAGACTCGATGAAGCGCGTCGGGAAACATCTCCCTGACAGTTTTTGCAGCACTTTCCTCTCTCAAAATCGGTGGTTATGCTGAGAGCGCTGTCCGGGATGGTTTTGGAGATAAGCTCCAGAAACTCGCCTGTTGCCGCCGGCGCCCCACTTTTGCCTTGAAAAAAGACTTAACAAACCATTTGCGCTTTGTTGGGCATCGTTTTTTCCGTTCTTCTCAACGGAGATAACTTTTTATAACTCGTTTGCAACCAATTCATTAGGCCATATTAGAGGCCCACTTATTGCAACGCACCCAATTTTTTGTTTGTGTTACTTTTCCGTATGAATGCAGAAGATTTTTATTGAATAACCTCTTTCGATGAATAAAATCTGATATTCGATAATTTTTTCGGAAAGGTAATCCATGCACCGCAAAGCTTATTTCATTTCGCTTGCCTTGATATTTACCGCATTCGCCGCGAGCCTTTTTGCCTATAGCCAATCGACGGAGATGGTCGTTATGCGCGACAGCACCGCGCTCGCCACGGAGATTTATATTCCAGCAGAGGGCGAAGGGCCTTTCCCGGTGATCCTCGAAAGGACGCCGTATAACCGTCACTTAGACCCGACTATCGCCACGGTTATCGTGGACGGCTTGGGCTATGTTTATGTTTCGCAGAATCTTCGCGGATGCCGCGATTCCGAGGGCGAACCGATGGTTTTCCTCTCCGACGCATGGGGGCCGTTGAAGGACGGATACGATTGCATCCAATGGATTACCGAGCAGTCGTGGTGCGACGGAAATATCGGGATGTTCGGAGCGTCGGCTCCGGGGATGACGCAATATATGGCCGCCGGAGCCATGCATCCGAATCTCAAATGCATCGTGCCGGTGATGGCCGGGCCGAGCATGTATCATCATGTGGCTTATAACGGCGGCGCTTTGAGGCGGATTCTCGTCGATGAATGGCTCGAAGATGTCGGAGCGATAGATCTTCGAGATACTATTGCCAATCACCCGAATTACGACGAGCTATGGAGCTTTACCGATCTCTCCACAAAATACGACTCACTCGACCTGCCGTGCTATCATGTTACCGGCTGGTTCGATATGTATACCGATGGCCAGATCGAGGCTTTTCAGGCGATGCAGGCGGCGTTCGGCAATCAGAAGATGATCATCGCTCCGGTCGGCCACGGCGATGCCGTCGGCACAACGCATCAGGGCGATCTGTTTTTTCCGGATAATGCGTTGGTTACTGAGGATGACTTGATTTTGCTCGGCGTTGACTGGTATAGAACATGGCTCAAGGGTGACACCGCCGCCTCGATATTCGATCCGCCGGTTCTGTTTTATCTGACAGGCGATTGCGATACCGACGACACGACCACATGGAACCACTGGGTCTTTTCGGACGAGTGGCCGCCGGTCGGGATGACCTATGTGCCGTATTATCTTGGAGACGGCTCGATGGACACGGTTCCGCCGACAACCGGTGGGATCGATTCATTCGAATACGACCCGGATGATCCTTGTCCGACAATAGGCGGCCGTGAGTTTATCGGTCTTACAACCGGCTATGGGCCGAAGAACCAGAATGTTATCGAAGGCAGATCGGATGTGCTGATCTATTCGACACCGGTTCTGACGGATACGGTTTTCGTTTGCGGCAAGGTAAAGATGCTTCTGTTCGGTTCTTCCGACCGGTTCGACACCGACTGGGCTATTCGCGTCACGGACGTCTATCCGGACGGTAGGTCGATCCTTATGACGGATAATATCCTTCAGGCGCGACATCGGCATGGTTTCGACCGCGTCGATTCGCTCGTTCCGGGAGTGCCGGACACCTTCGATATCGATGTCTGGAGCATCGGGCATGTATTCAATGCCGGCCACCGAATTCGCGTGATAATATCGTCGTCGAATTTCCCGCGCTTCGAGGCCAATGCCAACAACGGCGGGCCTTTCGTCGTGGACGACCCATTCACGTTGGTCGCGACGAACTGCGTCTATCGCACAACGGAGCTTGCGAGCCGGCTGCTTTTGCCGGTCGTTCCATACGAGGCGTTCCCGGTTGCCGAATTGCAGTTCGCTGCCATTCCGAAATCGCCGGAGCTTTCCGCCTATCCCAATCCGTTCAATTCGGCGGTGAAGATTTCCGTTTCCGCCGGCGTCGGCGCGACCGATGGTCGCCCCGGGCAGGTCGGAATAGAAATTTTCGACATAAGCGGAAGATTGGTTTTCAACAATTCCGTAGGGGACCTCGTCCCTACGGTTTGCGAATATATCTGGACGCCGGAAAAAACGGTCGGTTCCGGTGTTTATCTCGTGCGCGTGAAAATAGGCGATAGGAATACTGTTAAACGCATCGTATATTTGAAATGAAAATCATAATTTGGCGATAACAATTTCCGTAGTGGCGCATGCGACCGTAGGCCACACGGCTCGTAGAGGAAGTCCAATGGAATGTGCGCCAATACAAATCGAGATATTCG
>CAYNTG010000028.1:0-24774 GCA_964400105.1 uncultured bacterium | reverse complement strand
CGACATGCCCGTCACTTCGCGTCGAGCAAGTTGCCTGTCGCCGCTGGCGACCAAAAATCGTGACAGCGCGGAAGGGGTGGTTGGCGGATTTCTGTGCGAAGCATGGGTCTCCACGTCCGAAGCAACTGCAATCATCCCTTATATTACAAAACAGGGGGTTACCATGTCCATTTACCGGACAAAAAAATTCTTGCGAGTAGTGAACTAATTGGTTATATTCGAACTGAAATTTAATAAAAAAGGTAATCATAAAATTGTCAGAAGATTCTTCTAATAAAAAAAGCGCTCCCACGCGCGAAACAACGGAACAAGGCGAATCGGATCAACCCGGCCGATCGCAGTCTTTCTTTCGCAATAATTTACCATACATCTTACTCGCCATAGCGGCGATTCTTCTAGTGCCGTTTTTCGTGCCGTTCGGCGGTGTCGAATCGGAGACCCCCGATGTCGGGGATATCAGCACGAAAGAGATCATCGCGCCATTCGATTTCCCAATCCTGAAAACGGAGGAGGAGTTGGAGCGAGAACGAACAAGCGCTCGGCAAAATGTGCCATTTGTTCTCGATTTTGTCGAGGGCATGGCCTCCAGCGCCGTCTCGGAATTCGAGTCACTCTGGAATGAGGCGATGGCGACCCTCGACGATAAAGACCTTGCCGCACCGGAACGTCTGGAATATCTCAAATCGAGATTTCCGAATATATCCGTGGAAGCGGCTCGCACGCTATCGGAGCTTCGTCACCCCGGCGATGTCAAGACGACGACGGTCGAGCTGCTCAACGATGTCTATGCGAATGGCGTTTTCAACTGGAAAAGCTTGGACAAGGGCGACACCGCCCTGCTTTTCAACATTCGGAAGGGCAAAAAGGAGCATATCGTTCCATCGGAGAGAATATCCACGATCGAGTCTGCCGGGAAAAAGATCGAGGAACGCGCTATAAAACAGTTTGAAAGGTATCACGATAAGGGCAAGCTCGTTTTCGAGCTGGCAAAATCATTCCTTAGACCAAACCTTATTCCCGATAAAAACCTCACCGAGCGCAACAGAAACAAGGCGGTCGAGTCTGTGAAGCTCGAACGCGGCGGCGTTTTGAAGGAACAGCGTATCGTCGATGCCCACGAGCGAGTCACCGAAGAGATTCACCAAAAGCTGGTATCTCTGGCGAAAGCGAAATCTGGCCGGTATTCGAATCGCCCGGTGGTTTATAGTGCACTTACCGTAATAGCAAGATTTGTTCTCACACTGCTCGTTCTCTGGCTTTTCGCGCAGTTTATCCAATTGAGATTCCCCACGATATGGAGTAATCCGAGAAAAATCATCCTTCTGTTATTTGCGATATGGATACCATGTCTTTTCGCTTTTGTTTTCCGTTCGGTCGGTTGGCCGGAATACATCACGCCTATTGCGTTCTCAGCGACGCTTATAGCGATTCTTCTCGGGACTGAGACTTCAATTGCAGTTGTCCTCTCGTCCTCCGTTATTGTCGCTCTATCCGGCGCTGTTTCGCAGAGCCTGCTCATTACACTTTTGATAGAGGGTATCGTTTGCGGTCTTATGTTCGGGCAAGCGGTTACCCGCCGGGACAGTATCAGGATTATCTCCTTCACCGTAGGAGCTGTTCTGGTTACCGTTTTCGTTTTGGACTTCGTTTCGCTCACGGAATATGGCACGCTCGGTATCCGTGCGCTTTCGGTTACTGCGGCGAGCATTTTCGGGCCGCTTTTGGCTATCGGTCTTTTGCCGATGTTTGAAAAATTCGCGGCGTTGGTTACCGATTTTACCCTCGTCGATTATGCGAATACCAATTCGCAGATACTTCAACAGCTCGCTATCGAGGCTCCGGGGACGTTTCACCACAGTATCGTTGTAAGCAATATGGCGGAGACCGCCGCCGAAGCGGTCGGTGCGGACCCATTGCTTGTAAAAGCTGGTGCGCTATATCACGACATCGGCAAACTGAGTCATCCCTATTATTTTTCGGAGAATCTCAACGATGAAAACCCCCACGACAAGCTTAGCCCGAAGATGAGCTTTTTGGTTTTGTCGGCGCATGTCGGAGAGGGGGTTAGGCTTGCCGAAAGAAGCAGCCTTCCAAAGCCTATCGTCGATATTATCCGACAACACCACGGCGACAGCGTCATGGCCTACTTTTATGAAAGGGCAAAGGAGCGCGACGACAGCGTCCGTGAAGAGGATTTCCGTTATCCGGGACCGAAACCACAGACGAAAGAAGCGGCCATCGTTATGCTCGCCGATACTATCGAGGCGACCGTTCGATCCATCGGAGATATCGAGAAGCGGTCGCTTACGAGATTGATAAGAAAGACCATCGAGGAGAAATTCATTTCCGGGCAGTTGTCCGAATGTGAGATAACGACGAGGCATCTCGAACTTATCTCGGATGCCTTCACAAAGATCCTCGAGGGCGTATTGCATAGAAGACCGAAACTTATCCGTTCGGATGGAAGCATTATGGGTATTCAACTATCCGACGAGGAATGACGACTCGGTTATTTTATGAATAATATAACCTAATATGATTCCTGTAAAATGATGGATTTTGAAATGCTTATTGCTAATTGACTACCTTAAATTGAAATGTTGGAGATGGGAATTACTGCGTTAGTTTTATAACTTATTGAAAACTAATAAGTTCCAGATTAGTGCAGAAGTCAATGAACCTATTAAAGAAGGAGGATTTCCCCTTGTGGGAAGCCGATGGCAACCTCGTTAATCGTGATAGCCGCCCTATACGCGTTATTTGTTTTTCTGATTTACGCCTGCACATCGACCGAGAATGCAGTATTTACGCTCTCGGAGGCAGAAATCCGCACCATCGAGAAAAGAAGCGATTCGACCTCGATATGGCTTTCGGAAAGGCTCAAAAAAACACGTGATTTCGTTCAATATTTCGTAATCCTGAGAACCTTTTTCTTCGCAGGCCTAATGGTCATAACGGTCGTTTTTAATATGCTGGTTCCCGGTTGGATGACGCTCCTCGTTTCCGGCGTTCTGCTGTGGGTGGTGCTTATACTATTCGCCAACGCATTCTCCTGCATGGACGTTCGGGGAGACACGATTGCGAAGGTTCTTCGATGGCTTCCGTTGGTGAGATTCTTCGGAGCGATTTTGCTTCCATTAATTCTGTTGTGGAGGCTTCTTTTGAAGTTGCTCGTTCCGGATGGTGGGATAGGCGGCCCGTTGCCCATAGAGCGGGAAATCGACGAGATTATTCCTACGGGCGAGGGGTTCATGTCATTGATGGAAGAGGAAAAGGAGATGATTCGGCACGTCGTCGAGTTTCGCGATACCACCGTGCGCGAGGTGATGGTTCCGCTTATAGATATGGTGTGCATCGCCTCGGATGCGATGCCGGAAGAGGCAGTGAAGGTCATCACACAAGCTGGCCATACGCGGGTTCCGATTTATAAGGGGCGAATCGATAATATCGTCGGTCTGCTTTATGCCAAGGACCTTCTTCAAGCGACGAACTTCAATCCGGGATTTAAAAACCTTATGAGTATTGCGCGCAAGCCATATTTTGTGCCGGAGTCGAAGCTTACGCCTCATTTGCTAAAAGAATTTAAACGCGAGCGGATACATGTGGCGGTCGTCGTCGATGAGTATGGAGGCACAGCCGGTTTGGTTACCCTCGAGGATTTGATCGAGGAGATCGTCGGCGAGATACAGGATGAATACGATTTCGAGGAAATCCCCATTAGAAAACTATCGGAAAATGTATATAATGTGCAGACCAAACTTCCGATTGACGAGGTGAACGAGGGATTGGGTATAAGCCTTCCTGAAGAGGATTCGGAGACGCTCGGCGGATTTATTTACAGCCTCGCTGGCGCTATCCCAAGCGCGGGCGATAGATATGAATTCGAGAACCTGCTGTTTATCGTGGAATCCGTTTCCGGGCAGCGGCTTAAGAGCGTGAAAATCGTTATCAAGAAACCTGACGAAGAATAGCATCGGAGAGAATTTATGAAACGCCATTTTATTTTAATCCTTGCGATGTCGATAATCGGGTCGTTGTTTGCCAGCCCGGGGATTCGTGTCACCGATGCCGATGCGGGAGGGTTCAGGGCTGTTTTTTCATTGGGCGATTACGAAATTATCGATGTCGAAGGCGATTACAGCGCTATCGAAATCCCGGACGGCGGAAGCTTTGCCCGTCCCGGCGAGCCGGATATTCCGGTCGTGAGCGAGTATCTGCTTCTCGCGCCCGGTGCGGTGCCTTCGGTTGAATTCGAGGTTTTCGATAGCGACACGCTGCCCGCTTTGCCGCCGAGGGTTTCACAATTTCCCGCTCACGAGAACGGCGAACCGGGCGGCCCGGTCGTCGGAGAATCATCGATATATCAAAGCGGCGCAGTTTGGCCGACGAATTTTGCGTCCATCGGCGCTATCGGCAGCGCACGCGGGGTTCCTATCGGGATGCTCACTATCTGTCCGGTGCGTTATGACTTTGCGGAAGGGGCATATATAATCCTGCGACGCGCTCGTCTGAGAGTGGATTTGGGCGGCTATTTGGAGCCGCCGCCGGAGCGCCTTCGGAGTAGGCCGTTTTTGGAGATGCTGCGAAAGGTAACTGTCAACGGCAGCGAACTGCCGTGTTCGCTCCCCGACGATCCGGGCGTATATCTGGTTATCTGCCCTGACACTTGCTGGAACGCACTCTACGAGTTTGTCGAGCATAAGGAATCGCGCGGCCATCGCGTTATTACAAAGCGGCTTTCCGAAATCGCATCCCCGATCACGAGCACGGCGATAAAGAGTTACATTCAATGGCAGTTCGACACGCTCGACGCGCCGCCGACATTCGTTATCCTTGTGGGCGACACCGAGATGGACGACGGCACGGAGGTCCCGGATTTCGGATATTTGACCTTCAACTCCGATCACACCTATTCGCTTCTCGAAGGCGATGATTATTTCAGCGATGTCTTTTTCGCGCGGATGCCGATAGACAACATCTCCGAATTCCGCGTTCTGATCGAGAAGATAAAGAGATACGAGAACCGTCCGCTCGCCGGAGGAAGCGATTGGATGCGTCGCGCGATGGTCGTTTCGACATACGACCATGCGGTAACGCCGGTTTGGAATGTTCTTTGGGTTCGCGAAGTCCTATTAAATCATGGATTTACACAGGTCGATACATTTTTTGAGAACGGCAGCGTTATTCCACCGGCCTCGGACATTTCGAGCGCGATCGATGCTGGATTATCGTATATCGATTATCGTGGATGGGCCGGCAGCGATGGCTGGTGGGAACCGGATTTCGACCGATACGAAGTTCTCGCGCTGATGAATACCAAATATCCGGTGGTTACCAGCATCGTTTGCGGCACCGGCGATTTCGGCTCCGCGTGGACGGATCCATGTTTCGGCGAGGCCTGGCTTCGCGCGGGAAGCGTGACGAATCCGCGCGGTGGGGTAGCCTTTTTCGGAACGACCGATCACCACAGCCATACGAGATACAACAACCCGATAAACAGCGGGTTTTATAAGGGTCTTTTCGATTTCGATCTGCCGTTTTTCGGCCAAGATGTCTGGATTGGCGAGGCGGAATGTTTTCGACTTCACCCGACGGAATACACCGAGGTAAAGCAGTATTTCATGACCTACGAACCGCTTGGCGATCCGGGGCTTATGATGTTTCACGGCACGGCGCCGGAGCTTTCGGTCGGCCATTCCGCAATCGAGATTGGCGCGGAGGTCGAGGTCGAGGTTCTTTCCGGGGGCGCGCCTTTGCAGGGGGCCTTGGTCTGTTTATATCGAATCGCCACCGGCGATAAAACACTGGCTTATACGAATTTCACCGGCAATGCGAATCTTTTCGTGCCCGGCGGCGGATCGGGAAACATTCTATTGACGGTCGTCTCGCCCTTTCATATAACATATTCGGAGAGCTTTTCGGTTTCCGGCGTGCCGAATGTCGCTATCACATCGGTCGTTTTCGACGACGCATCCGGCGACGGCGACGGACGAATCGATCCGGGTGAGATCGGAAGGCTCGATGTTACGATTCATAACTACGGCCCGGTCTTAAAACACGTCGAGACCTATCTTTGGTGCGATCACGATGGGATAGCGGTCGATGCGAATTTCGATTCGCTATGGAAATTTTGGGGCGGAACGGAGCGCATCGTTAGATTCGAGATCGCGGCGAGCGGCGCGGCTTCGGGTGGCGGCCCGGCGAAGATGTTCATCCTTTGCGACAGCCGGGACGGCTCGGCGGTTCTGCCTTTTTCGATGCCACTTCAGGCGTCGATGCTTTCACTCGATTCGCTGATAATCGACGATTCCGCGGGCGGCGACGGCGACGGCCTTCTGGAGCCGGGCGAGTCCGCCGAATGCCGGATTGCGGTCGGCAACACCGGAACCGGCGATCCCTCGCCGCTGCATTTCACGGTATATTCCACCTCCGGCTGGATCGATGTCGGCGGCGGAGATTCGATAGTGGTATCGTCCATCGGGCATCCGGGGGTTGGCATTTCATCGGCTTTCGAACTGAGCGCGGCAGCTTCGGCTTTTGTTGGCACACAGGTCGATATTCAGGTATATCGTGTCGCGGATGATGGCGAGACGGCATTCGACGAGGTGCAGGTTTTCCTCGGCAAAGCGGCTACATCCGATCCGACCGGCCCGGACGGCTGGGGATATTTTGCATTCGACAACACCGACTTTTCATCCGGCCACGCACCGACCTCGACATTCGAGGATATCGCCTCGACCGGGACGTTCGTTGCTATCGGCGACGACGAAACTATCGAGATTCCGCTCTCCTTCGATCTCGTTTTCTACGGTGAATCGTTCGACACGCTAAGCGTGTGCTCGAACGGTTGGGCGGCGCCCGGCGCTCAGCCATATTTCATGACAAGTTTTTACAACACGCCGATTCCGGCGCCGAATGGGCCGTGGGGCACTATTGCGCCATTCTGGGACGATCTCGAACCGATAGGCGGATCGGGTGGAGGGATTTATTATCGGGACTTTCCCGGAGAGGGAAAACTGATCGTGCAGTGGGAGCGGATGCAACACGCTAACATCGCGGGGATGGACAACACGTTCCAGATCGCCATTTTCGATCCGGCGAGCCATCCGACGCGCACCGGCGATTCTCCTATCGAATTTAGATATAGCGGAGGAGTCGAGAATGTCGATGAGGACGAGGAATATGCGACGGTCGGTATCGAGTCGCACAGCCATCTTCTCGGCCTCGAATATATATATAGCCTTCGCAGCGATCCCGGTGCGGCACCTCTCATGGATGGCCGCGTGATCCGTTTCACCACGGATTGCGGCGCGGCGCTGGTTCACGGCGATGTTACACTCGAATGCGGAAACCCCTCTGAGGCAAGCATCAAATCGGACGGCGGCCATCGCGCACAGCCAGACGGGTCGGGATATTATCGATTTACGGAGATCGTTCCGGGAAGTAGCATATTTACATGCTCTGCTCCGGGTCATTTTGCGGAGGCGGAAACCGTTACGGCGGTTGGAGACGTGGCGGTCGGTGTCGATTTCGATCTCGATCTCGCGCCGATCCCAGGGCCGTTATCGGCCGGAAAAGGCGAGGGGTCCTCTTCAGTGAGTGTTCATTGGGGTGAACCATCTTCGGAATCAGCGCAAAATTATATCTTGTATAAGTATCTTTCGCCTGAAGGAAAGCCTTCATCCATAAAGCTTTCCGACACGATTTACACCGATACGGACGTTGTCGAGGGTCGAAAATATTGGTATCGCGCTGCGGCGGAATATGAAAACGGGATTAGCTTTCCCTCCGATCCCGATTCGGGATGGATCGAGCTTTTGACGGATATTGGCGACGCGGAAAAACCGACCGAATTCGCGCTCCGGGTCGCGCCGAATCCATTCAATTCGGCGGTGCGGATCTCCGTCGATTGTAGTGGTTTGATTAATCAAACCACTACTGTTACTGTAGAGATATTCGACATCGCAGGGCGGATGGTGGCCGACCTGCCCATTACGAATAACGCTTCAGCGTTATTCGTGCCAACGCCGCTAATTTGGCAACCCGATGAATCCATCGGTTCCGGCGTCTATCTCGTGCGGGCGCGGTTCGACATGCTCACCAACAATGGAGGCGCAGAGATTACAAAAAAGATTGTATATTTGAAGTAAATGAAAACCTAACGATATGGAGACATCTTGAAAGAACCGATTATTAGTGGAACATGGGCAAGGGAAATACTCGACAGTCGAGGCAACCCGACGATCGAGGTCGAGATCGAACTCGAATCCGGCGCAACCGGCTGGGCCGCAGTGCCGAGCGGTGCATCGACTGGCGTTCACGAGGCGGTCGAGCTGCGCGATGGCGATAAATCTCGATATCGCGGCAAGGGAGTGCTGTGCGCCGTCGAGAACGTGAACGAGGTTATCGCTCCAGCGATAGAGGAGTTGGATGCCACCGATCAAATTGGCATCGATAGCCTGATGATCGAGCTGGACGGCACGCCGAACAAGGGCCGCCTCGGTGCAAACGCGATCCTCGCCGTCTCGATGGCTGTCGCGCGTGCGGCGGCGGATCACACCGGATTGCCGTTATATCAATACCTCGGCTCGATAAACAATCGACTTTTGCCGCTGCCGATGATAAACATCATTAACGGCGGAGTTCATGCGGACAATAATCTGGATATCCAGGAATTCATGATCGTGCCCGCCGGTCCGAATAGTTTCAGCGATGCGCTTCGCGCTGCGAGCGAGACATTTTATGCCCTTAAAACGATCTTATTGGAAAATAATCTGGTAACCTCCGTCGGCGACGAGGGCGGGATCGCGCCGAGCCTCAGCTCGAACCGCGAGGCCTTCGACTATATTCTAAAGGCCATCGAAAGCGCCGGATATCACCCCGGAGACGACATCTGGTTCTGTATCGACGCCGCCGCCAGCGAGTTCTATAATAAGGAAACGGGGATATACACATTGGCTGCGACCGGAAAAAAATACGATTCAGACGGACTTATCGAGTATTATGCAAAACTCGTCGATGAGTATCCTATCGTGGCTATCGAGGACCCGCTCGCGGAGGACGATTGGGAGGGATGGGCCAGAATGACCGAGGCTCTCGGCGACAAAATCGAGATTATCGGCGACGATATTTTCGTGACCAACACGAAACGTATCGATCGCGGGATAAAAGAAAAATCCGCCAACGCGAGCCTGATCAAGCTCAACCAGATCGGCAGCGTCACCGAGACACTCGACGCTATTCATCTGGCTCTCACATCGGGATGGGGCGCGGTTATCTCGCACCGAAGCGGCGAGACCGAAGACACATTTATCGCCGATCTCGCGGTGGCAACCGGCGTTGGCCAGATAAAGACCGGCAGTGTCTGTCGGGGCGAGCGGATCGCTAAATATAATCGATTGCTCAGGATCGAGGACGAGATGGAAGGGGTATGTTTGTTCCCAGACCCGTCGAGATTTTTTCCGAGGTTGGAAAAATAGGGGGTGGCAGTTACGGACGATCAGAGATACGGCCGCTTTCTCCGGCTCAGCGAGAAAAACCGGCGAAAGATGTGGAAAGGCGCACGCACGGCTATTGTTGTGCTTGTTGGTATCGTTCTGTTGCTGCTTCTTTTCGGCGGGGATTTCGGTTTGGTATCACTATATAGCTATCGGCGGTTCGAGAGGAAAATCGAGAAGCAGATCGTTTCTGAAAAGGCGCGACAGGATTCTCTCAAGACAGTCATGATGAAGCTTAATACAGACGATACATTCAAGGAGCGTCTCGCGCGCGAAAAACTGCGTATGGTAAAGGATGGTGAGACTATCTACCGATTTACCGAACAAAAGGACGGGATAACAGAATAAGAAAATTGCCCCTCGACTGGGCGGTTTTCTTATATGTCGAAATAAAGCTCTATCTCCCTCGGGGATGGATACATGGCGACATCCGCCGCGCGAATCCTTGCGAGTTTGATATGCCGGGCGATTATCTCGTCGTCGAAAACGCCGTCGCTAACCAGATAACCCTTATCGCTATCGAGAGCCGTAAGCGCTTCTTCGAGATTTGTCGGTATATTCTCGAGCCGCTCTTTCTTTTCCTGTAATCGGTGAACATCGTTGTCAAATGGGCCGAAGCCCATCTTCGTGGGATCGAGGTCCCGGTCTATTCCGTCGAGGCCGGCCAAAAGCTGCGCCGCTATCGCAAGGTATGGATTGCATGTTGCGTCCGGCGGGCGAAACTCGAACCGCTTGAGGTTCGGGTTGTCGTCGTATTTGGGGATTCGCACCGATGCGCTTCTATCCGCCAACCCAAAGAAGCGTTTCGTCGGTGCCTCGATGCCCGATTTCAAGCGCCTGTAGCTGTTCGTCGATGGATTTGTTATGCCCACCAACGATGGTGCGTGTTCGAGGATGCCAGCAATATATGACAGCCCCATTTTGGACATGTGCGAATATGAACCGTCCGCATCCCAGAAAAGGCTTTTCGAGTCCCTTGTGAGGAATTGGTGGAAGTGCATTCCGCTGCCCGGCTCGCCGAAAAGCGGCATCGGCATGAACGTCGCAACCATCCCTCTCCGGAAAGCCGCCATGCGTATAAGGTGTTTGAGCCGCATTACATTATCGGCGGCGATGAGCGGAGGTGCGAGCAGCATCTCGATCTCCTGCTGACCGAATGCCCCGACTTCGTGGTGGTGATAACGTATCGGAATCCCCAAATCCTCCGCTGTTTTTACGACTTCGCTTCGAAGCTCGGCGCCTTTATCCATCGGCATCGAAGAGTGATATCCTCCGGTCGGCGGATGGACGAAACCGCTTTCTTCCGGGGTCGATTCGCCGCTTTCAAAATCGAAAAAGCCAAACGCCTTGCCGGTGCCATAATTCGCCGAGTCGAAAAGGTAAAATTCGAGTTCGGGCAGCCACAGCGAATCGGCATCGTGCTTCTTTTTCAAAAGGTCAACCGCGCGTTCGAGGAGGCTTCGAGGATCGGCGGAGACGCCATCGCCATTATCGGATTCCACTATCTTACATATAAAAGCGAAGGTTGGAAGCTCACAATATGGATCGGGAAATCCGGTAGAAATGATAGGGACGAGGTTCATATCACCGCAATCGACGTTTCGGAAACCGGGGATGCTCGAGCTGTCGAATGGAACTCCATTTTCAAAAAGATCCACGGCCCCGGAGGCGGGAAGCGAGATATGGTGCCATCGACCAATGAGGTCGATATATCTTAAATCGATTATGGATATTTCATTGGATTCGATGAAACCGAGAACATCCTCTATTGAATGGAACATATTCGCCTTTGTGTTTATCTTAATTATCTTACCTCCGCAAATTATATCGATAAGCTCAACCCGTTTCAATAAAAAAGCCCGAAGATTCCTTCGGGCTTTTTTTAGAAAATTCGCTGGAACGACAATATAATAGGCTCAGGTAAGGTCCTTAAGCTTAACAGGTTTTGCCTTGCTCCAGCAGCAATCGTAAGTGATAGCAAAGAACCTCATCATTTCCTTGCTCTTCACGAGGAGCACATAAAAATCCCTCGCTTTGATGTGCGCATCGAGGACGCTTATTCCGGCAACATCGTCGTAAAGCCCCAATTCTATCGGAATTTCCTTCATCGTGCGAAGTTCCGTCGAGCCTTCGGCGATTTTATCCAACAGATATTTGCGGAAACTCTTGTCAGATAACATTTTCTCGTCGATAATCATCTTCATTTTAAGCGGTTTTTGTTTGGAAGTCTTCGCATTTTCTGGTTTCTCGAGGAAAACTTCGACGACCGAGGGCTTGGCGGTTATCAGGCGGAATTCCTCTTTGGCGATATTATAAAATCGCACAGCCCACTCTGCAACGTTGTTATATCCACTGATCGTCATAATCTCGATATCGACTTCCGACGGCAATTCGACCTTCTCGAACATCGCCTGTGCGCGGATTTTCACCAGAGCGAGGGCTTCCTCGATCCGTATTTTCTCTTCCTCGATCTCATTCAACCGTTTTGCGCTGAGACCGGTAAATGCCTCCTCGGGTGGAAGGACCCTGAATCGTGCCGGTTTTCCGGGAATCTCGGCCACCAATCCCTTTCTGAGAAGTATCTTTATCAATGTATAGGCGTGCGGGCGACTGATATCGAGACCTCTTAAGCTCTCCGAGATAGTCGCTTCGCCTAATTCGAGCAATCTAAGATAAAGATAGATTTCACCGTCACTGAAACCCATTGTTCTCATGGTTGCTTTCACGAACACCTCTTTTGTATTATGGTTTTATAGATTACATTATATGATGTATTTGTCTAATATACAACATTTTTTAATAATTATGGCTTATCTTTTTTTATCGGATTCCAATGAAGGTTCACGTGGAATTACCGGGCAAATTCGACGATCAATCCTCGATGGACATAACCTTGACGAGCGTGCTGTATAGCTTTTCAAAATTAAATGGTTTGCTGATATAGTCATCCATTCCGGAGGCGAGGAAACGCTCTCGATCTCCAACGAGGGCATGTGCGGTAAGCGCCACTATGGGGATATGTTCACCGCTTTTCTTTTCCTTTTCTCGAATTCTCCTAGTTACCTCTATCCCGTTGAGGTCCGGGATACCGATATCCATAAGAATCGAATCGTAGTCGCCATATTCCCATAAAACGAGTGCATTTCTACCGGTGTTTGCAAACTCGACTTCCCAGACGACCTCGGACAACATGGATTGGACGATTCTTTGGTTGATATAATGATCCTCGACCAAAAGCACACGCTTAAACGGTTTTCCTTCGATTTCGATTTTACACTGATAATTATAGCTATCGATGCCGAGAATATCCAGCGAGGAATCGAGCAGCTCCGGCGGCGAGACGGGGCATTCGAGACAAAACGTTATCCCCTTATTGAGGATTTCTTCACGCTCCTCATAGCTTTCGCCCTCGGTGATAAGAACAGCAACACGGGTAAGGTCGCCGGAAAGCCTTCCAAGAACATCGGAGACCTCCAGGGGGGAAAGCTCTCCATCGACGGAGTCCCAGACTATGATATCGATGTCCATTTTTTCTTTTTTCGAATCCTCGAGCAGCTTCAACGCTTTCTTCTCGTCCGCCTCGAGGATAAGTTTAAATCCCCATGTTTCATAGTATTCGACGAGTTTTTTATTCTCGGGCGTGTCTTTCACGACGAAGAAAACCGTTTTATTGTGAATATTAAACTTATATGACATTTTTATTTTCCCTCATGTTGGCAAGTTTTAATCTCAAGGTGAAAAAGAATTCACTTCCGACACCCACCTTGCTTTTGACCTTTATTTTACTGTTCATTAATATAATGATATTATCCGCAATCGCAATACCTAAGCCCGTGCCTTTTTTATGTTTAGTGGAACTGTCGATCTGCTGATAGTTTTCGAAGATCAGATCGATTTTGTCATCTGGAATTCCGATACCGGTGTCGCAAACGCTGAATCTAAGTGAGATTTCATCCTTTTTGCCGGTTGGGATTTCAGTGTCCGGATCGATAGCTATCCGAACCTCGCCATCGTCCGTGAACTTGATCGCGTTCGAGACGAGGTTTTGGAGAACCTGTCCAAGCCTGAAGCTGTCGCCGATGAGTTTGTCCGGCACCTCGCTATGGATTTTTACTACGAATTTAAGCCCCTTCTTCTTTGCGAGCACAATCATATTATTTCTAATCGAAGTGATGGTTTCCCTCAATGAGAATTCCTCGCTGACGAGGTTCATCTCGCCCGCCTCGATTTTAGAAAGGTCGAGAATATCGCTGACGATTCTCAGAAGGTTTTTACCGGAATCGTATGCCATGCCGATATTTGTTCGTTGGACGGGATTCAGTTCTGAGCGAAGGGCTACCTCGGTCATGCCGAGCATGCCATTCAGCGGCGTGCGAATCTCGTGGCTCATATTGGCGAGAAAACGAGACTTCGCGCGGTTGGCCCTCTCCGCTTCGAGCTTCGCGACGATCAATTCCTTTTCGGCATAGCTTCGTTGTAATGTCACCGAGGCTTGATTGATAAAGGCTTCGATGATCTCGAAATTCTCGATATCGAATCCGTTTCGCGTAATAATGTTCGCGCTGCCGAAGAGCTGTCCCTCCCATGCAAATCCGATTGCATAGATATTATCTATGCTCAGTTTTTTCTCGATATCGTTGGCTGCAGCCTTCGGGATTTTGTGGAAAATAAGTTCGTAAAGACCGCCTTCAACGCGGGAGAGCCTTCCGGAAAGCAATTTTTCTCTCGGCTTATCGCCAACAAGCCCGAATGCTGTTTCCGCCGGGTCGACCACAATCTCGTTTTTCAATAACGCACGTAATCCGTCAGAACCCCTGAACGATCTCGCCTTTAATAACGACGCCTCGTTGTCCATCGAGTTAACTATTACTATCGAGTTGTCAACCAACTCCTCCAAGCCTTCTACCACGAAGTCGAATAGCTTGTCCTCAGATCGGATTTCCACAAATTTCATGGCCTTTTCCGTGAGGAATTTCATCTCCTCGAGCCGGATTTCGGCCTGTTTTTGAGCCGCTTTTTCGGCGGTTATTTCCCTTCCGAGAAAAACCGATCCGGTAACACTACCATCGCTGCCCTCGAGATTCCGAGAGCTCCAGGAAAGGACCTTTGCAGCGCCGTTTTTTGCGGTAATTACGGTCTCAAAATCCTCGAATTCTTTATCGTCCTTCATTGAGACGATAATCCTGTTTTTGATACGAACAGCGTCGTCTACCTCGTGAAAAATCCATTGGAGAATCGTGGATTTATCGAGAACTTCGTCGCGCGAATAGCCACTGATCTCCTCGGCGGCTTTGTTCCATAGAACGATATTTGCCTCGATGTCGAAAACGAGCATCCATATACTCGCGTTGTCGATAACACCCTGCAAGAACTGACTGAGCTTCAACACCTCTTCCTTCGATCTCCGGTGTTCTTCCACCTCTTTAACGAGCGATCCCTGTGTTTTTTCAAGCCGTGTCGTCCGTTCCAGGACAAGCTCCTCGAGATGGTTTTGGTAAGCGAATATCTTATCCTGAAAATCTACTCGCTCAGACACGTCTCGAACGAGGATCGCCGCACCACCACCCGTGTGAATATTTCCTGTGATAACCTCCGCCGGGAAAACGTTACCGTCCTTATGCAAACCCTTCGCAAGACTTATGTGAAATCCTTCTTTACCGAGGGATTCTATTTCACCATGTCGATCCGTATTTTTTGGAACCATTTCCGTGAACAGGAGATCGGTTTTTCGCCCCAAAACATCGTTCGCTTCGTATCCGAATATCCTTTGGACCGCCCTATTGCAAAGCATAATTTTATCCAGCTCATCCACTACGATCAAGGCATGTGGGTTAATGCTGTCGATTATCATCGACAGCTCCTTTTCGCGGCGATAGGATGTGAACCACTTTCGATAGGCGAACAGAAGAAGACAGAGTTCTGCCACGAAGGCAAAATTAATGATCGTTCTGGTTAAGTAGAAGGTTGTGTATGTTTCAAGGAATGAATTGATTTCGGAGGTGAGATCGACAGCGATGCTGAAAAGCGCCAATATCAGTGCAATCGATGCAATAAGCAGCACCTGAAACGGATTTGTTTTTTGGTGAGATATATATTTCATCTTAGATTTGCACTGATTTCATTGTGCATTAAAAGATAAAACTCTGTTGGATTCGACGTTAAACGACTTCATCGATAATCTTAAAAAAAGCCCCGCCGAAACGGGGCTTTTTTATTTCCTTTTTTTAGCCGATTATTTGATCAAGCTAACCTTTTTGATAATCTTGCGTTCTGCGCCATCGAACCTGATGAAATATGTTCCGCTTGATACGCGACGACCGCTATTGTCATTCCCTGTCCATGTGAATCTGTAATTTCCCGGTTTGAGATTGCCGTCGAGAAGGGTATTGACCTTGTGTCCGAGAATGTCGTAGACCTCGACCTTAACCGGTCCTTCGTCGCCATTCGCAAGGCCGAATTCGATACGCGTGCTCGCATTGAACGGGTTCGGCATCGGCGAATCGAGGTAGAACTGCTTTGGAACCGTGGAAACCTCCGCGACCTCCTTCGCAACCCAGTCGGCCGGTGCGTTGACGATAATCTGGACATAATAAACGTCGCCACCGCCGATGAATGAATACTCCGATTGCGCGAGCATGTCGATATATTCGTTGCAGTTCGCATCTTTGAGGTGAATACTCATGCCGTTCGGGATATCGGAAGCGTTCCACTTAACGGTTACTTTTTCTCCCTTTATCGCCCGGCAATCGATCTCGGCATCCCACAACATGACCGAGGCGCGCTCGTCCTGATATAGATCGGAAAGCTCGTTGCCGTCGACGTCGTAGAAGAACACACGAAGATGTGGCGCGGGATATGTGTAATCCGGCATCTCGTAGGTTGTCAGGTTGCAATTATCGCTCTTTTTATTGAACTCCTTATATCCCAACTCGTTATGAAGGTCTGCTTGAGCAAGCTCTTCGCACGTCGCGCCGAACTCGACACTCCATTTTGCAAGCAAATTATCAGGAGGAGATGGCCTCGAGCGCCTGGTGGAGCTGGAACTGAAATTCATTAGAAGAACGAGTGAGTCAGGCTCGCCGGATTCATCATCGTCCACTTCTTTCGTTTTCACCCAGAATCCTTCCCATTGGCCGAAGATGCAATCCCCATCGGGATCACCCACCAGAAAATGGCTGTAATTGTGGGGTTCGTAAACACCACCACGATAAACATTACAGGTAGGATCGATCCAATCATCTGCGATAGCCTCTGCGAGAGATTTGGTAACTTCGGTTGCCGTATTCAACACCTCACAGTCGCCCCAATGAACAGAGCCTTCACCGGACTCATAATAGAACGGATTAGCAACCATGTTATATGACGTGTAATCACTGCCGTTGTTTTTACCCAATCCAATGGCGTATTTCTCGGTCTTGTCCACCTTAGTTCCGGAAACATCGATCGGTAACGCATCGCAGTGATCCTGAATTAACCAGAATCCGCGACCCGGCCAAAATGGCTCGACACTTCCAATGGTTCCAGGTCCACGGTAGCGTCTGTAAGCGCCTGAAGGCGAACCTTCCCATGTGGGATAATACTTGCTAATCTGCCACCAATCGCCGTATTTGCCGGGCCAACCTCCATCAGACACGCCACATACCCCATAGAAATCGTCGAAAAGAACAACATCCTGGTCGCCTCGAGATTCGGGCGGCCATGCCGGCGGCGTGAAACTGGTAGCGGCTGCGCGCGTGAGATATGCACACATGGGGGAAGAAAGCGTATCCTCGCACGGATACAGCGGCACGCCCATAAGCGTGTAGCCACGCCATATAATCATAGCCGCAAGAGTCGCATTATTTGTTTGGCCATAAACTATAACCTTTGTAACCTCTTTATCAAGTGGCTCCCATTGCCGTAGATTTACGGTGAACCACGGATCGGTCGAAAGATCGGTCTGTTCAGGGAACTCGAGTTGGCTACCGCCGTCGGCCCACTGCGCACTTACACCCAACCAATCAGTGCCATCGTTATATCCCGTTAAAGGATCGCCGTCATTCGCAAACAATTTCCAGCTAACAAGATTCACCTTCCCGGTATGTACCCCTTCCCCACTATACTGAATATCTACATCGCAATTGTATTGCTGGAAATAGGCATGCGATTTTGAAGTGACCGGATCCGTGTAATCGGCATTATAAATCGTGCCGGAGTAATCCAAAGCGGAGGCATTTGCATGCCATCGTTCACTTTCGTCGCTTCCGACGCTCTGCGTAACAAACTTATAATCGGCCCATTCGTCGATCCAGATGGTAACAGTATGTCCGACACCTCCGTTATAAATACCGGCCGCATCGACATTCTCGCTGCTGCGCATCGTGCTGCCGTCGCTCATATTGCTGAACGACTCGTATAGAACGTGCACGGGGTTGCCCGAAGCCAAATCGGTATGAGTCCAGCCACTGTAGCCGGTGTAGACCGATGCATCGAATGTGATTGGAATCTGGTTTATTTGGGTAAATCCCTGCCAGAGATAGATGGAATCCGGTCCGGACGGTTCATAAAAAACCGGTTTGGCAACCGTCTGTGCGCTTGCGGCCTCCGGCATCGAATAGCCGGTACCGGACTTGGCGGTTCCAGATGCAAATGAGCTTCGCGCCATCTTATACTGGCCGAACACCACGCCGGAAAGCAACACCAAAAGCGCTACTAATAAACTAAATCCATATTTTCTCTCAACCATAATGCCCTCCTATAGCCGGGCTGAATACTGTGATCATTTTTCATTTCTACCTATTATACACGCAAATACAATACCAAACGCCTATTTCCTTGAATATCAACACAATACACATTTCCCACGCTTTCTTATGGGTTATATTACCCTGTCCGGCGCTCACGAAACGGGGCTATATGCCCATGCTTCGTCTTGTTCATTGAACATGGATAATTCCAATATACATTTTTCGAGTTGCTTTTTCAACTTCCATCGCACGGCACAATCATCGTTTTCAAATCGCAGTGGCCGAGCGTGTTGAATGGAATGAAATCCGCAGGGCTCGGCCAGTTTCGTAGAGACGTAGCATGTGACCGAAGGAAATCCTACGGATGACCGAAGAAAGCCGCAAGGCTACGTCTCTACGGCGGGCACGTCGCTGCCGAATGTTATCTCGTGGTCCCATTTGGCGTTGGTCGATGAATTAAGATTCAGACCAGCGCTATTTGTAATATGGACGTCGTAGAAACTGGTAGTAGCAGTGCCCAATATCGTCTGTGCGCTCCCGCCGTCGAATGTGACGGTGTTGTTATCGTGCGTGAAAGTGCCATCGTTCGTCCAGTTGCCGGCAACGAACATCGCGCGTCCATTGGTATCGAAGGAATTGCCGGAACTTATTGTGAATTTGCCGTTGATATCGAAGTCCTGCGTGCTTCCTGTTTCTATATAATACGCATCATCTATGTTGACATCGTTGAAATAACTAGTGACACCGGTTCCATACAGGCGAATATAGGAACTCCATGTGAAATAAAATATAGCACTTCCGCTTCCGTAATAATGGCAGCCCGTAGCTGCCTCTTTATAATATTCGGAAATTTCAATCGTTCCGCCGGAATGCTCGATGAGACCCCCACTATTATTTGCTATCTTATCGACGGTAACGGTTCCGCTTACCACATAAAGATTACCGTAATTCATGAATTCGTAGCTACCGGATGTTCCTATATTCAATGTCCCGCCATAGAACCGAGCGTTGCCTCCACTATATTTATAAAACCATTCCGTTACGGTTACCGTTCCGCCGTTGACAGTAACATTCCCTCTTCCATCACTATAATAGGTGATCTCGTTGATGACGGTTACCGTCCCCCTCGACAGTGAGGTTTCCACTGCTATAAACACGGATATAGCTGGAGCTTGTTAATGACCCGCCATTCATTGTCAGGGACTTGCAATCGTAGGTATAGTAGGAGGAGTTGATACCAAGTGAGCCTGTAAGCACCGGATAATATGTGCACCCGCTGAGTATGACCACATCATCGGAGGCATCCGGCACCACGCCGTCGCTCCAGTTGGTGCCGGTGGTCCAGTTTGTGGTGCTAGTCCCGCCCGTCCACTTGACAAAGCCTACTCTCTCGCGTCGCGCCTTCCGAGGAGGTTGTCGGGCGGCCATCCGCAGTGGTTGCAGTAGCAGTGCGAGCGCGTGGTTCGGGAGCGTGCTCGTCGATATCGCCAAGGACAACAATACTGCAATCAATAACATCGTTTTTATGGTTCTCATAACAATTCCCCTCAAGCTATAAATTGATCGAGCTAATCAATAATGTGTGTATTTTTACCCAAATAAAAAAGCAATGTTTGCGCCATGGTCTAATTGCGTGGGATGCAACGAATTACATCACGGATAACCTG
Organism: uncultured bacterium; assembly: GCA_964400105.1. GTDB lineage: Bacteria > UBP14 > UBA6098 > UBA6098 > UBA6098 > CAYNTG01. The sequence goes on along the minus strand of CAYNTG010000028.1, from coordinate 4,884 downwards.
TGGCGTGGGCAATATTGCACACACGAGTGGTTGAAGAATCACATGCGCCACAGAATCTCGAGCCGTCTATCGTATTCGGCCACGCACGAACCGAGATTTGGGTGATCTTGTTTAGGTAATCTTGTTTATGATAATTTTCTGTTGACATTCCATTTTTCATTTCTATTTTAATACTGCCTGCAAATGAACCCTGCGGGCGGGCTTTTAATACGCGGCCACGCGCCGCGAGCCTCGGGAACGGTGCCGCGCACCCGATAAATTGCGCGTAAATAGAGGAAAATTGCGGCCTATAAAGGTTTTAATCATATTGTTCGAGGGCGATTAGCTCAGTTGGTTAGAGTACTTGCTTGACATGCAAGGGGTCACTGGTTCAAATCCAGTATCGCCCACCATTTTATATGGCGCGGTATGCGTCTTTTTTTTTAGGGATGAATAGAGATGGCTGAGGAAATCAAATTATATCTGCCCGACGGTTCGGAACTCGTTTTTCCGAAGGGCGCCAATGCGTTCGAGGTTGCGACATCGATAGGAGCCGGTCTGGCCCGTGCCGCACTTTTGGCCGAAATCGACGGCGAAAGAATCGACCTCTCGACCCCAATCGAACATAGCGGCGAATTTCGTCTGTTCACATTCGACGATGACGAGGGAAAACGAACCTTCTGGCACTCGACCGCGCATATCATGGCCGAGGCAGTGTTAAACCTCTATCCCGGCACGAAGGTAGCTATCGGCCCGGCTATCGAGCAGGGATTCTATTACGATTTCGACCGCGAAACACCGTTCACATCCGACGATCTCGGCAAAATCGAAACCGAGATGAAGCGGATTATAAAAGATGGGCGGACGTTCGAGAGGTGCGAAATCTCCCGCGAGGATGCAATTAAGCGGTTCGAGCAGGCCGGCGAGATTTACAAGGTCGAGCTTGTCGGCGATATTCCGCCCGGAGAGCCGGTGAGCCTTTATACATCGGGCAAATTCACCGATCTATGCCGAGGCCCGCATATCCCGGATGCCTCGAAGATAAAAGCGATCAAATTGCTGTCGGTGGCCGGCGCATATTGGCGCGGCTCCGAGAAAAACAAGATGCTTCAGCGCATATATGGAATCGGCTTTCCGAAAAAATCGATGCTCGACGATTATCTCGAAAGGCTCGAGCAGGCCAAAGCGCGCGACCATCGCAAGCTCGGAAGGGAACTCGATCTCTTTTCGATAAACGATGACATCGGCCCGGGATTGGTTCTATGGCACCCGAAGGGCGCTGTCATCCGCGAGGTTATCGAGGATTACTGGCGAAGGCAGCATCGCAAGATGGGCTATTCGCCGGTATATACGCCGCATGTCGGGCGCTCCCGTTTATGGGAAAGATCGGGGCATCTCGATTTTTATAATGAAAACATTTACCCGTCGATGACGTTCGAGGAGGGCGAAAAATATTATATTCGCCCGATGAACTGCCCGTTCCATATCGCGATTTACAACAACAAGCTCCACAGCTATCGCGATCTTCCGATCCGATACTCCGAGCTTGGTGCGGATTACAGATACGAGCGAAGCGGTGTGCTTCACGGTCTCCTGCGTGTTCGCGGGTTCACGATGGACGACGCCCATATATTTTGCACGCCGGATCAGATGATCGACGAGGTGATCGGCGTCTATAAATTCTCGCTGGATATGCTGAGAAGCTTCGGCTTCGAGGAGTTCGGCATCTATCTTTCGACCCAGCCGGAGAAGTTCGTCGGCGACAGCGACAGATGGGAGCGCGCGACGGAGGGGCTGACAAAGGCCCTCGAAGAAGTCGGTCTCCCGTGGAAAATCGACGAGGGCGGCGGCGCTTTTTACGGCCCGAAGATCGATATCAAGGTTCGCGACGCCCTCGGCCGCGAATGGCAAACGACCACCGTGCAGTTCGATTTCAACGAGCCGGAGAGGTTCGACATGTTCTATGTCGATGAAAACGGCGAAAAGGTAAAGCCATATATGGTTCACCGGGCGCTGCTCGGGAGTTTGGAGCGGTTCTTTGCCTGCCTTATCGAGCACTATGCCGGCAATTTTCCACTATGGCTCGCGCCCGTGCAGGCCGTTGTTATCCCGATCTCGGAGAAGCATTCGGATTATGCCGCAGAATTGGCAAAAAAAATCGAGACCGTCGGGATCCGCGTGAAGCTCGACAATCGTCCGGAAACGATGGGCTATCGCATCCGGGAAGCCGAAACACAAAAAATCCCTTACATGCTTATCGTAGGCGAAAGGGAGGAAAAGACCAAAACGGCGAGTCTCAGAAGCCATGGCGAGGGCGATCTCGGGTCGTTCTTGATCGACGATGTTATCGAAAAACTTATCGATGAAAGTAAACCCCCCGATCAGCGATAAATAAACACCTAGGAGGTTCAATAAACCGAATGGCGTATCATAAAAGCAATGCAGAGAGGGTGAACGAAGGTATTCGAGTCTCAGAGGTCCGTTTGATCGACGAGAGCGGCAATTTGATTGGAGTCATCCCGACCGGTCAGGCCATCGAGATGGCTTATAGCAGGGGTCTCGATCTCGTCGAGGTTCAGGCAAATTCCAGACCGCCTGTCTGTCGGATAATGGACTACGGGAAATTCAAATACGATAAATCGAAGAAGTCTCGAATCTCCAGAAAAAAGCAGCATACTCAATCCCTGAAGGAGATGCGCTTTTCTGCGAAGATATCGGATCACGATTATAACTATAAGAAAAATCATGTCCGCGATTTTCTTTTGAACAAGGATAAGGTGAAGATCTCCATTCGATTCAGGGGTCGCGAGATAAACCATGTCGAAATGGGCCAGGTAGTCATGGAGAGAATCAAGGTGGATATCGACGATATTGCAAACGTCGAACAGCAATCCAAGCTCGAGGGAAAGCAAATGACGATGATGCTCGCGCCAGACTCGAAAAAGATTGCTATATATTTAACGAAACAAAAAAAGAAAGCGAGCGAGAAAAATGAGCTTGAAAAAGAACAAGATCAAAACCAATAGATCGGCAGCGAAAAGGTTCAAGATCACTGCCAACGGAAAGGTTTTGCATAAGCGTTCCGGCACCAATCACTTCGGTCGTCGCAAGCGCGCAAACCGTAAGCGAGCGCTGAGAATAGTCAACGTTCTCGGCCACGCCGATGCCCGCAGGGTAAAAAGAGCACTAGGAAAAACAAATTAAAAAAATTGGTTAGGTAAATCATGGCCAGAAGCACAAGTTCAGTAGCCTCTCATAGGAGGCACAAAAAATTTATCGATGCAGCGAGTGGATATTTCGGTTCGAGGCACCGCCTCTATAGAACAAGCCGTGAAATCGTCGAGCGCGCATGGCAATTTTCATACAAACACCGCAAGACAAAGAAGCGCGACTTCCGTCGCCTTTGGATATCTCGAATCAACGCGGCGGCACGCCAGAACGGCACAACATACAGCGTTATGATCCACGGCCTCAAGCAGGCCGGTATCGATCTCGACCGCAAATCGTTGGCCTATTTGGCGGTTCAAGATAACGAGGCTTTCGCTAAAATCGCCGAGATTGCCAAGCAAAATGCTTGAGCGCCATGCTCGAACGATTAAATGAGATCGAAAAAGCGGTTCGCGTCGCACTGCAACGTGCATCGAGTCAGCAGGATTTAGATAATATCCGGGCCGAGTTCCTCGGAAGAAAGGGCGCTCTCACGTCTATGATGAGGTCCATTCGAGATGTTCCGCCGGAACAGCGTCCACAATTCGGCAATGCCTCGAACCGCCTTAAAAATGATTTGGAAGAGGCATTCAAGAAACGCCTCGTGGAGATTCAGAACACCTCCACAGCCAAAGAAGGCAAGACATCGAACAGACAGGTCGAAACGCCCGAAGATATTACTCTCCCCGGAAGAAAAGGGTTCGTCGGGCACCGGCATGTTCTCATGTCCCTCCTCGACGAGATCGTCGATGTGTTCCACGGAATGGGATTCTCGACGGCTCTTGGGCCGGATATCGAGAGCGCATATTATAACTTCGACGCCCTCAACACACAACCGAACCACCCGAGCCGAAATATCGCCGACACCTTTTATGTCAAAGGGCACAAACCCGACGACGGGAATCCATACCTCCTCAGAACCCAAACCAGCCCGGTGCAGATCCGAACCATGCTGTCGCAGGAGCCGCCGATACGAATCATCTCGCCCGGAAGATGCTATCGAAAGGACGCCATCGATGCGACCCATTATATCAGTTTCTGGCAGATCGAGGGGCTTTATGTCGATAATAATGTCACGATGGCGGACCTCAAGGGCGTCCTGACCGCATTCGCGACGAAAATTCTCGGCCCGAAAACGAAGATTCGATTCCGCCCTCACTTCTTCCCGTTCACCGAACCGAGCGTGGAATACGATTTTTCATGCACATGCAATGGAAAGGGATGTCGTCTGTGCAAAGGCACCGGCTGGATCGAGATTTCCGGAGCTGGCATGGTCGATCCCGAGGTGTTCCACGCAGTGGGATACGATCCTGAGAGATGGCAGGGATATGCCTTTGGAATGGGCGTCGAGCGCATCGCGCTTATCCGCCACGGGATCGACGATATCCGGCTTCTATACCAAAACGATCTTCGCTTGCTGAAGCAGTTTTGAAGCGCATGAATGCTATTGCTGATTTTTGACGGAAAACAAGAAATTAGCCTGTCATTGCGAGTCTAATAAGCAGGAGATTGCTTCGCCGCTACCTTCCCATACTGGTCTAAAAACATCTCAATTATATAACCTTAGGTCTAATAGACAAAAGTGGTTATAAATTGCCAACAACGTGATAAGCTCTGTAAATCGGTTTCGATGCCCGCAAATTTTATAAAAAATTTGATCTATTGACCAAAATCGATATTATTTAAAATAGAATTATC
>CAYNTG010000027.1:1894-26681 GCA_964400105.1 uncultured bacterium | reverse complement strand
GTTCGGGGATGTTCCGTTCGCCACTTTTATCGATACATACAATCGAGGAAATCGCCGGTTATTGCGATTTCTACGGGATGTCGAGCGCTAAGGAACTCACCGGCGCGCTCATTACTCAAGATCGATGAGTCGTTTTTTTAAATTTGCTATCCCGGTTTCAATTATCGTGATTTTCTTCCTTTCTGGGTGTGTGTCTGCGCCTCGTTATATCGTCCGAAGACCGGTAAAGGGTCGTCCCGGTGAATTTGTATTCGATAAGCAGAGAGGAATGGCAAGCTATTACGGCGAGAAATTCCACGGACGAGCGACATCGAGCGGGCAAATATTCGACATGAACGGATTTACAGCCGCACACCGAACGCTTCCACTCGGCACAACCGTTAAGGTAACTAATCTCGATAATAATAAATCGGTCGAGGTCGTCGTGAACGATAGAGGGCCATTTTTGAAGGGCCGGATTATCGATCTTTCAAAAGCCGCCGCGATTGAGATAGGCCTTATCGAAAATGGCACGGCGGAGGTCGAGATCGAGGTTATCGAAAGCAAAGAATGATTTTGCCGCGCCCGCGCGCACAGACGTGTTTCCTTCGGTCGTAGGCGGTGTTTCCCGCATTTCCCCCGCGCCGCGCGCTGTCACGATTTGTCGGCAATGCCGACTGATGAGGCCGATCCGGCGATCGAGCTTAAATGAAGCTCCGTTCCGGGTCGTCGTAGCCAACGATTTTCGCTTGAATCCCCCCCTTCCGCGCTGTCACGATTTTTGGTCGCCAGCGGCGACAGGCGAGGCCGATGCAGCGACCGAGGTTGAATATATCGCCGTTCCGGGTCGTCGTAGGCAGCGATTTTCGTTTGAAACCCGTCCCACCGCGCTGTCACGATTTTTGCTACGGTCGATAGGGAATATTTGATTATGATAATTCCGACCGCAAAAATCCCATCCCTTCCCATCGCCACCCACGCGCCAGCGCCACCACCTCGTCATTGCGAGCCAAAGGCGAAGCAATCTCGTTGTTACAGCGAGATTGCCGCGTCGTCCCGTGGGGACACCATACATGGTATCCCCACGACATTCTACATTATACATTCCACTATATCACATATTTAATGTTCACCGGCCCAGCGAAATCGCTCTCCTCGCCGCACGCTATTTTCACTTTTAAATATAGTCCGTCATTCGTCCGCTATCAAGTGTCATTCCGAGAAAATGAATCATCCATGGCGCTTGTCTGCGCGGTATTCGTCGCATTTTAAGGCAATCTCGCCGTCCGGGCCGCCGCCGCGTGGGCGCTATTTGCGGTATACCTTATCCCGGCGGTCGATCTTCACAATCCCTATCGTGGTGGTCTTAAAATCCACTTCGTAGAGTATCCGGTAATCGCCCACGCGCACACGAAAAACCGAGTCGGAGCCCGCTACCTTTTTGGTTTTGCGGAGTAGAGGTTTTCGCGCTATTTCCTCGATCTTCTTAATAATTCTCTCGGCTTTTTTTGCACCCGCTTTGCGAAGGAATTTTACCGCCCTGCTCGAATATTGAACGGTGAATTTCACAATCCAAGTTCCGCTTTGATTTCGTCGTGGGAGATCAAACTACCCTCCGCCTTTTCCGCGCGGTATTCGGCAAGAGCGGCGAAATCGTCCTCCGTCAAAATCGAGTCGATATCCACCATATGCTTTTCGATGGATAAGATTTTTTTCTTTAAAAAATCCAGCTCCTCAAAAATCCTATCCAATGTCGTTATTTCACCCATCTGTTGCTCCCTTGCAATAGATTCGCACTTAATTGGAATATAGATAATATTTGTTAATTGTCAATCTAATTTTAGCCATCCATGGCGTTTGTCAGAGCGGTACTCGTCGCGTTTTAGGGCAATCTCACCGTCCGGGCCGAAGCCGCCCCGTGGGGCGTATCTAATTGCGTCGTCCGGCAAGTTCATAAACCATGCCGCACGCTACGCTCCCCTGCGGGCCTACGTGCCCTGGCGGGTCTGAGGACATCGCAATGACGCTGTGATTTAAACTCGATGAAACGAGTTGTGCCGAAGACGATGCTTATCCCAAAAGCTTATTTTTCCACTGTTCGTCAAAAGTTCTATTGACGAAAGCCAATCTACACCGTAAATTATAACAAATTTAAAAGGAATACTATGCCAAATCGCTTATACATTATGGACGGAACGCAGTTCGCGTATCGGGCTTATTTTGCATTCATCAAGAGTCCATTGAAAAACGCGAGCGGATTGAATACATCCGCGCCGTTCGGCATGATAACGAGTATCTTGAAGATACTGGATTCGGAGAAGCCCGATGCCTTTGCTGTGGCTTTCGACAAGGGCAAGGCGAAGGAGCGGACGGCGCTCTATCCCGAATACAAATCCACGCGCGAGAAGATGCCCGACGAGCTGCGCGAATCGTTGCCATATATTCGAAAACTCGTCGAGGCGATGAATATCCCGATTATCGAGCGCGAGGGCGTCGAAGCGGACGACCTTATGGCGACGGTTGCCGAGCGTGCGAAGGAGCGAGGATGGGAGGTCGTTCTTGTTACCGGCGATAAGGATTTGATGCAGCTTATCGACGCGCACGTTTCGGTTTTGGCCCCAAGCAAGGGGGCTTTGCCGACGGAATGGTTCACTGTCGAGAATGCCTCGGAGCGTTTCGGCGTTCCACCAAATCGAATCATCGATTACCTCGCTATTATGGGCGATTCGTCGGACAACATCCCCGGCGTGAGGGGAATCGGCAAGGTCGGCGCAAAAAAGCTGATCGATAAATATAGTAACCTCGACGATATATACTCTAATCTCGACGAGATCGGCGGATCGACCGCGAAAAAGCTCGAAGACTCGCGCGAAAACGCCTATCTATCGCACAAGCTCGCGACGATCGACCGAGATATCGATTTCGAGTTCGATTGGGAAAACGCCCCGGTCGGCGATCCGGATTACACAAGTTTGATATCTATCCTCCGAGAGCTGGAATTCACCAGCCTTCTCGATAAATTGCTGAGTCGGAAAGACGCCCCGGATACGCAGCAAAGCTCGCAACCGGGCGATTATCGTCTTATCGATACCATGAAAAAGCTCGATGAATTAGTGGATTTATTGTCAAAAAGCGAACGAATAGCGATCGATACGGAGACGACGAGCAAACGTCCGATGTCCGCAGAACTTGTCGGGATTGGTTTCGCCGTCGAGGAGGGAAAGGCGGACTATATCCCTTTGGGGCACAAGCATCCGGGCGAGATGTTCCCCGACGAAGGGCTGAACCTCCCACAAAAGTCCGTCCTCGAAAAACTCCGTCCCATTCTCGAAGCCGAAACGCCGTCCAAGATCGGCCAAAATATCAAGTATGATTATATCGTCCTGCGCAATGCTGGAATCGAGATGCGCGGGATCGCCGGCGATCCGATGATCGCCGATTATCTTTTAACCCCCGATGCCTACGAACACGGCCTCGATGTCCTCTCGATAAAGCATCTTGGCCATAAAACGATGAGTTATAAGGAGATTACGACCACCGAGAATGGGCGCTGCGACATCTCGGAGGTTGCGCCGGAACGTGTGACGATATATGCCGCCGAGGACGCGGATATCGCATTGCGTCTTGCGAATGTCCTCGAACCGAGGCTCGCCGAAATATCGCTCGACAAATTATACGACGAAATCGAGGTGCCGCTTATCCATGTTTTGGCGGACATGGAAATGACCGGCATCCGCCTCGATGTGCCTTTTCTGCGCGCGCTTTCCGTGGATTTGACCGAAAAGCTGAAAAACATCGAAACGCGAATATACGATCTTGCTGGCGAGAAGTTCAATATCGCATCTCCGATGCAGCTTTCAAAAATCCTTTTCGAGAAGTTAAACCTTCCGACACAAAAAAAGACCAAGACTGGTTATTCGACGGATTCATCGGTGCTTCAAACGCTATCGAAAATCCACGACCTTCCGGTCGAGATATTGAAATATCGCGAGCTTGCGAAGCTGATCGGGACCTATATCGACGCGCTTCCAAAACTCGTGAACACGCAAACCGGGCGAATCCATCCGACATTTCAGCAGGCGGTAGCGAGCACGGGAAGGCTCTCGTGCCGCGATCCCAATCTGCAGAATATTCCTGTGCGTGGCGATATCGGCCGTGAGATTCGCAAGGCTTTTATACCGGCAGACGGCAACGTTATCATATCCGCGGATTACTCGCAGATCGAGCTACGGGTTATGGCGCATCTTTCCGGAGATAAAAATCTCAAGCGCGCTTTCGAGGCGGGCAAGGACGTCCATTCCTGGACGGCGAGTCTGATATTCGATGTTTCGCAGGATGAGGTTAATTCGAGTCAGCGCCGGATGGCAAAGATCATCAATTTCGGCGTGATTTACGGGATGACCGCATGGGGAGTTAGCGAGCGCCTCGATATGGATTATAAGGAAGCTAAAGGATTCATCGATGCCTATTTCGAGCGGTTCCCCGGCGTAAAGAAGTATATGGACAGCGCGTCTGAAAAAGCGGAAGAGCTTGGATTTGTCGAGACGATCCTCGGTCGAAGGCGATATTTTTCCGAGCTTAAAGGGGGAGGGCAATCGAAAAAGTTTGCGAGACGTGCGGCGATAAACACGCCGATTCAAGGATCGGCGGCGGATCTTATAAAACTCGCGATGCTGAAAATCTTCGAGTGCCTAAACGAAGGAGATTTCCGCACGAAGATGATCTCGACCGTCCACGACGAGCTGATATTCGATGTCCCGAAAGACGAGGTCGAAACCGCGACTGCACTTATTAAGGAGACGATGGAGAACGTCTTCGAACTCGATGTGCCGCTGATTGTGGATATCGGTGTAGGTAGCGATTGGCTCGTCGCGCACGGTTGATGATTTTATCTATCTCACAAGCATAACCACTGCCTGTGCCTCGATGGCCTTTTCGTCGCCGACCGGACCGAGGTTTTCTGCTGTCTTGGCCTTGATATTCAGAAGCTCTTTCTTGATACGAAGAACATGGGAGATTTTTTCGATCATCAGGGGGATATATTCGGCAAGTTTCGGGCGCTGAAGGATAACCGTCGCGTCGATATTATTGATCCGCCAGAGGTGTTTTTTCACCTCTTGAGCCACCTCGCCGAGGATCGATATACTCGAAATGCCCTCGGTCGATTCGTCCGTATCGGGGAACATCCCGCCAATATCTCCGAGCGACGCCGCCCCGAGCATAGCATCGACGATTGCATGGATAAGCGCGTCGCCGTCCGAATGGCCGATGCATCCCTTCTCGAACGGTATCTCGACTCCACCAATGACTAGCTTCTCTCCAAAAGCCAGCTTATGTATATCGTAACCCTGTCCGATTCGTAATTCCATGTTATAAAGATATGATATTTTTCACGGCAAGTCAAATATAATCGTGGATTTTCAAAAAAACCTTGCGCTCTCGGAAGATATTGATATGTTCCAAAACTTGTTTCGAATACAAATGGAGGATATTATGTCGAAGATATGTCAAATATGCGGGAAAAAGGCCGGATCGGGCAGGAATGTATCGCACGCCAAAAATAGAACACTTCGGAAATTCAACCCGAACCTTCAGAAGGTCAGGGTCGATGTCGATGGCAAGCCTGTCAAAATGACCGTATGCTCCCGTTGCATTAAGGCCGACAAGGTCAAAAAATACGTGAAGTAAAAAACTCGCGATTATTAAAAAAAGGCCGCTTTCGAGCTTCCTTTAATTATTTCAGCAAGATACCCCTTCTGGATTTTTTAACGAATTCGAGAATGTGTTGCACTTCATAGAACTGCGAATATTCGTTTTCTATTCTTTCCAACGCTTTTCCAAATGGTAGTTTAGAATTATAGATTATCTTATAGCAGTTTTTAAGGACACGGATCAATTTCTCTTCGAAACCCCGTCGATTAAGGCCGATGGTATTTATACCCGCAACCCTCGTTGGATCGCTTCCCACCAATGTATAGGGCAACACATCCTGAACGATCCTCGCGCCCGTGCCGACAATAGCATGAGCGCCGATAGAGCAAAATTGGTGAATCGGGATTAATCCGCCGAGTATAGCCCAATCCTCGATCTCGACGTGGCCGCCCATATTCACCGAGTTAGCGATAACTATATTATCGCCAACTCGGCAATCGTGAGCCACATGAACATATGCCATTAGAAGATTATTCGATCCGATCGTCGTTTTAAAACTTTCGCTCGTTCCGCGACTAACCGTAAGACACTCGCGAAAAACGTTATTATCGCCGATCACGACCGTCGTGACCTCTCCGCCGAATTTCAAATCCTGCGGCGGGCCGCCTATCGCAGCGCCATGGTATATTTTATTATTTTTCCCCATGCGCACAAATCCGGAAATGCAGACGCAAGAACCGATCCATGTTCCCTCGCCGATAACCGCGCCGGATTCGATGTAGCTATTGGGACCAATAACTACATCGTCGGCGATCTCTGTGCCATCTTCGACAACGGCGCTCGGATGAATTTCGATAGACATTTTCCTATATATCTAGAATGATTATTTACCGGCGACCTCTTCCACCGCTACTGTTGCGGGACCCTCTATTATAATCGCCACTGGATCGAGGTTTCGGCTCGACGTAACCCTCCGGCTTCGGCAAAAGCGCCTTACGGGAAAGCCTCACCTTGCCGTCAGAGGATACCTCGACGACCTTTACCTCTACAATATCGCCGAGCTTCATAACATCCTCGACGCGCTCTGTGCGACCGTATTCCATCTCAGAGATATGTAGAAGACCGTCCTGATTCGGCAGGATTTGGATAAATGCGCCGAAATCGGCGATCCGCACGACCTTGCCTTCATATACCTGTCCGACCTCGGCCTCTTCCGTTATTCCCTTGACCAAGAGAAGCGCTTGCTCCAGGCCTTCTGCGTTGGGAGATGCGATCTGCACCGATCCGTCGTTATCGATAGCTATCGTGGTGTTCGTGGCCTCCTGAATCGAGCGCACGTTTTTGCCGCCTGGGCCTATTATCGCTCCGATCTTCTCGGGATTGATCTTTATCGTAACGATACGCGGAGCATATTGTGATAATTGGTCGCGCGGCTTGGAGATCGCCTCGTTCATAATATCGAGTATCTTCTCACGACCCTCTTTTGCCTGCATCAACGCCTGACGCATAATCTCCGTGGATACACCGGCGATCTTGACGTCCATCTGGAACGCATCGACTCCCTCTTTGGTTCCGGCGATCTTGAAGTCCATATCGCCCATATGATCCTCGTCGCCGAGGATATCGCTGAGAACCTTGAATCGTTCGCCGTCGGAGACGAGACCCATCGCAATTCCAGCCACGGCCGATTTTATCGGAACACCGCCATCCATAAGGGAAAGGCTTCCGGCGCAAACCGTCGCCATCGAAGACGACCCGTTGGATTCGAGTATATCGCTTACCAATCTTATCGTATATGGGAACATTTCCTCGGACGGCACGACCGGCTGAAGCGCTCTTTCCGCGAGTGTTCCATGTCCGATCTCGCGCCTTCCAGGTCCGGTGGCGCGACGAACCTCGCCAACCGAGAACGGCGGGAAGTTATAGTGAAGCAAGAAGGTCTTGAAACTTTCTCCCTCCAGGTTTTCGATTTTCTGCTCGTCCATTTTCGATCCGAGTGTCAGGACGCTCAGCGCCTGTGTCTCGCCTCTTGTGAAAAGGGCGCTGCCGTGCGTTCTTCTCAAGAACCCGGTTTGAACGGTTATCTCGCGGATATCCGTGAGACCGCGGCCATCGATTCGTTTCTCCTCGTCGAGGATCATGCCGCGCATAATTTCTTTTTCGACATTGTTCGCGACCTTTTTGATTGCCGCTACGCTTTCCGGGAAACGCTCCTCGAGTTCATCGACAGCCTTGCCGATCAACTCTCTGAGAGCATTCTGCCTTCCGATCTTATCCGGTGTGATAAGTGCATCACGCATTCCGCCCTCGACCAATTCGCGGACGGCCTTTTCAAGCTCCGGATCGATCTCGCCGACCGGCACGAACTCGAATTTCGGCTTGCCAACCTTTTCGACCAGATCGCGCTGCAACTCGCAAAGCTTTTTCAAGTATGGCTTAGCGAAATCGAGTGCCTCCAACAGCATTTCCTCTGGAACCTCGAACGATTCCCCCTCGACCATAACGATATTATCGCTATCTCCGGCGACGACCAGATTCAATACGCTCTGGTCGCGTTCCGCGATAGTAGGATTAGCGATGAATTTACCACCGACATTGACGACTCGAACGGCGCCAAACGGGTCTCCGAACGGTATATCCGATATAGAAAGCGCTGTGCTCGCGCCCAGTATTCCCAGGACATCGGGATCGTGAACGCCGTCGAACGAGATCGGGATCGCAAAGATTTGAACCTCGTGTAAAAATCCCTTCGGGAATCGCGGCCTAATCGGCCTATCGATAAGACGTGCCGTAAGCATGTCGGCCGACTGCGGTCTGCCCTCGCGTTTAAAGAAGCCTCCGGGGATACGTCCAGCTGCATAGGTTCGCGTCCGATATTCCACTGTCAGCGGGAAAAAGCCCAAATCCGGCTTGGGATTGCGGTCCATACATGCTGTGACGAGAATCTGGGTTTCCCCATAATTCACGAGCACAGAGCCATTGGCCTGTTTGGTGATCTCGCCTGTCTCGATCGACAGCTCGACATCGTTCATCATAGTTGACACTACATTTTTCGACATTTTTTACCTTCCTCATTTTTCTTCAACAGCCCTATCACACGATAGGGCATAAACTTATCGCCCCACCTTCGCTATCTACGAAGACCGAGTTTTGCGATAAGCTGCTTGTAAGACGTGTAATTCTTTCTTTTGAGATAAGCGAGAAGCCTTCTGCGCCTTCCTATAAGGATATGAAACCCTCGCTTGGAGTTGTTATCCTTTGGATTCAACCTGAAATGTTCGGACAAATGGTTGATCCTCTCGGTCAGCACTGCAATCTGGACCTCCGAAGAACCGACATCTCCGGGTTTCCTACCAAATTCCTCCATGATCTCATTTTTTCTGATTTTCGTGATCGACAACTTCCTTCCTCCTTGGTTTATTCGATATTTTTCTTGTTATTAAACGTTATTTCTTTTTTCTATCCACTTAATAAGTTTTTCTCGGTCCGCCTTCATCTGTTCGATGAGAGTATTGGAGTTTGGGAATGCGATTTCATCCCGGAATCTCTCGAAAACGGACACCGAAAAAAGATCGCCAGGTTTCATTTTCGGTTCGTTTAACCCATAGAACTCGGCGACAATATTGCTATCGCCGTCCGCGAATGTAGGGCTGCTCCCGATATAAAGAAGACCGGAAACCCCTTCGGCATCTTCGGCGGCATAAACACCGGCCGGCGGAAGCAATTTATTCTCTGGCTGATCAAAATTCACCGTTGGAAAACCCAAATCACGCCCGCGACCATGGCCGTGGACAATATCTCCCTCGATGGAATATGGTCTTCCGAGCATATACTCCGTCGAGACCAAATCCCCGTCGGCAACCGCCTTCCTGATCCTTGTGCTCTTGACCGGCTCCCCTTTCCACAGAACAGGTTCGACGATATCCAGCCCAAAACCCTCCTTCTTGCCTATTGCTCGAAGCATATCTTTACCGCCGGAACGTCCGGCGCCAAAGCTGTGATCCGAACCGACAACCAGCATTTTCATATTCATCTTTTCAATCAGATATTCGTTCACAAACTGCTGCGCCGACAAGGTTGCGAAATCCTCATCGAAGCACGACACAACAGCTATATCGATTCCGATTTTACTCAGCGCCCGGATCTTCTCGTGAAACGGCATCAGAAGTTTGAATTCGCCGCCCTCTAAAAGCTGTTTCGGATGCGGCGAAAATGTGAACAAAATGGAGTTTAACGCATTCTCCTTTGCATGAGACAGCAACCTTCGAATAACCTCTCTATGGCCGATATGTAATCCGTCGAAGCACCCAACCGCTACGGCCGTGCCGTCATAGAGCGGGGGTGGTTCGGATAGAAAAATTATCTTAAATTTCATTTGATCGGGCAAAAACTCGCTCGATAGTGTATGGTTTTTTCCCATTGTCATCATTCTTTAAAACTGCTATTAATTTTTCATTATAACAAACATAGAATATAGTTCCAAACTCGAGCATGTCAATATCTATTGCGGTGAAAACGCCATGCGAAATCTTCACAGCCTGTGACCTGTCCAAAGCAATGCGCGGCATGTTCGACAGCGCACTCTCCGGATCGATAACCAGATCGGCGAGCGTGTTTGAGTCTGCCATTTCGAGGGCCTCGTCGAATTTTACCGCGTTCTCGATTCGATGTTCACCGATAATTGTGCGTCGAAGCTCGACCAAACAAGCGCCGCATCCGGCGAGTTTGCCGATATGCTCGGCCAAAGAGCGGATGTAAGTGCCCTTCGAGACATCCGTCTCGAAAGACACGAACGGCAGATCTATATCGACGATCTCGAATTTCTTTATCGACACCTTCCTCGACGGCAACGAAATTTTCTCGCCTTTCCGCGCGTATTCATATAGATGTTTTCCATTGAGCTTGATAGCCGAATATATAGGAACCTCGAGCTCCAATTCTCCTCGAACCTCCCCTGCGATCTCAATCAGCCTATTTTCATCGACATCGACGTTCCGCTCGTCGATAATCTCCCCATCGCTATCGCCCGTCGATGTTTGCATTCCGAGCCGAATGCGTCCGGTATATCGTTTGTCGAAACCGGATATAAACGGCGAAAGTTTTGTCGCGCGTCCCAAAAGTGCGATCACGAGGCCTGTTGCCATCGGATCGAGTGTGCCGGCATGACCGGCCTTAACGCCCATTCGCCTGGAGACGGCTCTCACGCAATACGCCGTCGTCGGTCCGGATGGTTTATCGAGAAGGAGAATGCCATCAACCGACAAAATTCGATTCTCCCTTTTTTCCGTTATCGGAGAGGATCCTCTCGAAGCGATCGAGGACAACCTCTCTGGCCAAAGAAAGCGGCATTTCAAGTGTGCATCCGGCGGCGTTATGGTGTCCGCCGCCGCCAAGCTCGGATGCCAGCGAACCGATATCTATGGAACTGCGGCTTCGCAAGGAGACGCGAATGATGTTTCTTCGGATCTCCTTAAAAAGCGCCGCAACCTCGACTCCTTTGACACTCATAGCGAGATCGACGATTCCCTCAGTGTCGCTGAAGGTTGTGGAAAATGACCTTACAGAGGCCTTGTCGAGTGTCAAAAAAAGTATTTTCGAGTCGCAATATACCCTCGTATTATAAAGAGCTATTCCAATATTCCGAAGATAATCCTCCGAAAAATTGAAGTAAATCCGTGCCGATATATTTGCCGGATCGAGTTCTCCCTCCCTGACGAGCCGAGCGCAAATATCGAGTGATCGCGAAGTGGTATTGGAAAAGGAAAATCTTCCCGTGTCGGTGAGGATAGCGGAATAGAGCGATTCGGATATATCCGTAGTAAAGTGCGCGCCCAAGGAATCGAGTATATCGAATACCATCTCGCCAGCGGCGGCCGCCTCCGGATCGATCCAGTTGATATTGCCGAACGGTTCGCCTTCTTTATGATGATCGATAACGACCTTTTTTGCGTTATCGAATAAATGTCGATCGAGCGATCCCCAGTCTATTCGATTGTCCGTCGAGCAATCGAGTATCACGATCGTGTCGATATCCTCCGGTGCCGGCAGCCCCGCGCCGTTTTTATGCTTTTCGAGGAAAAGATATTTTGCCGGCCAGTTCTCCGGTGCCGGTATATATGTGAACTTTCCTGCTTGTTGTCTCAGAAAATTGCTCAACGCCAACATCGAACCAAGCGAATCGCCGTCGGGGTCCTTGTGTCCGAGCACCAGAAAATTTTTGCCGGATTCGATAGTGCCAATAACCTTTTCGATCCCGCTATTCATCTTCGATATCCCCCAAAAGCCGCTCCATTTTATCGCCATAGGCAATCGAATCGTCGCGGACAAATGTTAGTCTGGGGGTAAAGCGAATGAACATCTGCGATGCGACCTCGGATTGTATAAATCCACTCGCGCTCTCGATAGCATCGGCCGTGGCGTCCAAATCCACTTCATCGCCGAAACAGCTATAATAAACCTTCGCGTTCCGAAGGTCCGGTGCAACGTCCACCTTGGTGAACGTAATCATACCCGCAAATCGCGGGTCGTGCAACTCGCCTTTAAGAAGGAGATCGCTGATTATCTTCCTAATTTCTCTACCGACTCTTCTCGTGCGAATAGACATGATCTTTTAGAGGTATTCCCTTTCGATACCGATAATATCGATTCTATCGTCGGTTTCGATTATGCTCTGGATACTATCCAGGCGTTTATCGACATCGATCCTTTTAGTAGCTATAGTAACGAGGCCGAGCACGCTTCTCTGCCATTTGTCCTGAAATCCTATCTCGGCAAAGGATACGTTATACCGAGACTTGATAGTATCCTTAATCTTACGAAGCACTTGCCTTTTTTCTTTCAGGGAATGGGAATGCGGAATAAGCAACTCGAAATTTCTGTAGGCAATCACCATTTACCTTACCACCTCCCCTTATTTTGCAAGACGCCTCGTAATCTTTTTCTTTATAAATGCAACAAGGATATCGCCTTCCTCGACCCCATTAAACCCGTTAATTTCGATACCGCACTCGAACCCGGCGGGAACCTCTTTGACATCGTCCTTAAAGCGCCTGAGACCGGAGACCTCGCCGCTTCCGATGACCTCGCCCGCTCGCTCGATATCCACGCGAACACCGCGACGGAAAAAGCCTTCTTTGATATACGATCCTGCGATAAACCCGATTCTCGGGACCTTGAAAAGCTGCCTTACCTCGGCGACTCCGATCTTTTCTTCGATGATTTCTGGTTCTAGCATACCCTCGAGCGATGCCCTCACATCCTCGCTCAATTCATATATAACATTGTATAGTTTGATTTCGACGCCCTTATTATTGGCGGCGCTTTTTGCACGGCTGTCCGGTTTGATGTTGAATCCGAGCACAACGGCTTTCGATGCCTCGGCGAGCACAACGTCGTTTTCGGTGATAGCGCCGACCCCGGAATGGACGATCTTGACTTTGACCTCCGAATCTCCGAGATCTCCGATAAGATCGGCGATCGCTTCGAGAGAACCATCGACATCCGCCTTGAGCACCAACGGCAATTCCTTGACCTCTTTGCCGTCGAAAAGGGAATAGAAATCCTCGAGTGTCATGGTTTTGGTGGAGACCCTTTTGACTTCCTCTTCCTGTTTTCTTTCCTCGGCGATTCGACGAGCCTCGGAATCGGATTTCACAACCTCAAATTCGTCTCCAGCCTGAGGGATTCCGCCGAGTCCTGTGATAACCACCGGCATCGATGGTCCTGCATTTTTCAGCTTATTACCCCTTTCGTCCTCCATGCTTCTGACCCTTCCGGTATAGTGCCCCACAGCGATGGAATCACCCGTCTGAAGCGTTCCCTCTTTTATGAGGATTGTCGCCGTCGAACCCCGGAATTTATCGAGCATGGCCTCGACGACCACACCCCGTGCATAACCGACGGGATCTGCCTTTAGTTCCATCATTTCCGCTTGCAGCGCGACGATTTCGAGAAGGTGATCGACGCCATTGCCATCGAGAGCCGAGATCTCGGCACATAAAACATTTCCGCCCATTTCCTCGACCATAATACCGAAATTTGCCAACTCGCCCTTGATCTTATCGGCGTTGGCGGCGGGAAGGTCCATCTTGTTGATTGCGATGATAATTGGAACATCGGCGGCACTGGCGTGATCGATAGCCTCCTTTGTTTGAGGCATCAAACCGTCCTCCTGCGACACAACGAGGATCACAATATCCGTGATGTCCGCTCCTCTGGCACGCATTTCGGTAAATGCCGCATGTCCTGGTGTATCGATAAACGTAATCTTGCCGAATTTTGCTTCGACCGAATAAGCGCCGACGTGTTGTGTTATTCCGCCTTTTTCGCCGGCCACAACATTTGCCGAACGGATATAATCCAGAAGCGTCGTCTTTCCATGATCGACGTGCCCCATAACTGTAACGACAGGAGGCCTGGAGACGTCGCCTGGCTGGGGCTTTTTCTTTTTCTTCTTTTTTCTGAGTTTCTTAGCCGGTTTCTTTTCGGCCTCGACCTCTTCATCGGAAGGCGGTTGATCTTCCACTCCTTCTGTAATCGTTTCGACAGAAGGTTTCTTTTCCGGCTCGGAGATCTCCGGTTTTGGAGGAGCATGAAACTCCTTCTCGCTGACGAGGATCGGGAAATAGCCAAGCTCTTCGGATACCGCCTCGATAACATCGAGACCGAGTTTCTGGTTTGCCGTGGCCATAACGCCGAAGACCATGCACGAGCGCAAGACATCGCGGACCGAGACATTCGCAGACTCGGCATATTCGGAAACCGTCATGTTATCGATAATATGGAGCGGTATGAGTTTCTTGGGCTTTTTGGGCTTCGGTCGAACCTCGACCTCCGAGGTTTTTGGAACCATCGAAGTCGATAGATCGGTCCTCGGCCTTTCCTTGATCTTCGTTTTTTCCTGATCAGATTTAGCGGCTTTAGCGAAACCGATCGACTTTAAGATAGCCTCTCGCCTCTGCCTATGACGCTTTTCCGCTTCGGTTTCTATCCTCGATGCGATGGAAGGCGCTGTTTTTTCCGATGCCTTCTTCGGTGGATTTTTAGACGAATAATACTCGTCTAACTTTGCTTCCATCTCCGAATCGATCGAACTAGATGCTGTTTTCGGGTCAAAACCCAAGCCTTTGATTATCTCCAAAAGCTTCTTGCTTTCAATCCCAATTTTTCTTGCTTTTTCGTAAACCCTCATTGCGAAACTATCGACCTTTTCGGTAAAATACTTCTATTTATTCTCCACCAACATCGTCGGTGTTGTTTTTATTTTCTTCTTCATCATTCTCGTTTTTCTGCTTGGCTTCGGCAGCCTCCCTTTGTGCCCGCCTGCGCGCCCTTTCCTCCTCGGGGTCGATACCCCTTTCTATCAAAAGCTCCTCTCTATCCGTCACGAAGCCGTATTCGAGGCCGATATCCTCCATCGTAACGAGTGCATCGGCCAGGAGCATCGGCGCCTCGTCGCCAATACCCGGTATCTCTTGAAGCGCAGCTACGCTCATCCGTGCGAGCTTCTGAACCGTATCGATATCGAATTTATGCAGCGCGAGCGCTTGATCCGACGTGACCTCAGGAAGCTCGGCGACATCCATAAGCAGTGACTGGTATTGGTCGCGTCCGAAGAGCGTGATGCGCCATCCGGTGAGCTTTGCCGCAAGACGCGCGTTCTGGCCGCCCTTTCCGATAGCGAGCGATAATTCGCCGTCATCGACAACGACTATCATATGATTATCGTCTGCGGCAAGGAATGCCATCATAACGGTTGCCGGTGCCAAAGCGCGTGAGATATAGCGTTCGGGATCCGAGTCCCAGCCGATAATATCGATCTTTTCGTTGTTAAGTTCCTTGACGACACTCTGCACCCTCGTTCCCTTCAGACCGACGCAAGCACCGACCGGATCGATTTTCTCATCGACGCTGTATACGGCGATTTTGCTTCGTTCTCCGGCCTCGCGTGCGATAGCCACGATCTCGACGCGCCCCTCGTAGATTTCAGGAACCTCGAATTCGAACAGTTTCCTGAGAAAATCGGGCGACTTGCGCGACATGAGAATCTGCGGGCCTCTCGGATTTTTTTGGACATCGAGAACAAGGGCACGGATGATCTTCCCCATAATGTAGCGTTCGCCGGGGATTTGCTCTGCTCTGGGGATAACGCCCTCGGTGCGTCCGAGGTTAACGATAACCGCTCCGCGCTCGATTCTCTGCACCGGGCCGGATGTGATATCGTTGATCTTATGCTGAAAATCGTCGAAAATCTTCTCGCGCTCGGCCTCGCGTATTCGCTGGATGAGTATCTGCTTGGCGATCTGGATCGCATTACGACCAAAATTCGCAAGGTCGAGTTCCACCTCTATCCATTGATTTACCCGGATAGTCGGGTCGATAGCCTTCGCTTCGCTTGCTTCGATCTCGAGAAGCGGGTCCTCGACGATCTTTTTGACCTTCTTTTTAGCGATAACCGAAACCATGCCGAGATTCGAGTCGAGCACAACCTCGATGTTATCGGCGCTGCCATACTTTTTCTTGACCGCCAGAACAAGCGCATCCTTCAATGTCTGAATAACCGTTTCCTTATCGAGGAGCTTTTCATTGACGATATCCTCTATGGCCTCAGCGATTTGGGCGGTTGCTATTTCTTTTTTCGCCATACTATAATCCCCTAAAAATCTATCTTGATCTTTCCAATATCGATCTTGTTTATCGCTACCTCTTTACCAACCCCATCTTCTTCGAGAACGATTACGCCCCCACCCGTCGAGATAATCCTTCCATTCACAGTGGAGCCGTCGTCGAGGCTTAATTCGACATCTTCGCCCTCCGCCCTGCGAAAATCCTCGATCGTGTTAAGCGGTCGATCGAGCCCCAGCGAAGAGACCTCCAGATTGAAAGGCTCCTTAACGATCTCCTCTTCATCGAGTATATCCGCGATATGCCTCGATATTTTGGATATCCTGTCGATGGTTATGCCACCCTTCTCCCATATAATAACCTTGAGCATCTGCGTATTTCCCTTGCCGATCACCTCGACCCCGACCAGTTCGATCCCCATTTTTTCGATAAAAGGAGCAATTATTTTTTCGATATCCGGTAAAAAGTTTTTCACAAAAAATAACCTTTTTCTTGCCATTCATATAATTTTATAAAATTAACTTTAAATCGTTGTATTGCAAGTGAAATCTTAAATTTCGCGATTTTTTGAGAATATTATTCACCTGGCGTGTAATTTATTTGTGCAATTTAAGGTCCAACTCTGTGGTCCATAAGCCGCGAACCTTTATAGTATCGCCATTTATGAAGATAGGTTCCGAATATTCCGGCGGATAAACGGCACCGGGGTTCCATGTGGAATCTTCGTTCATGTCGCAAAAAAACCAGATTATATATTCACCTGCCGGCACTTCACCTGCTATAAATTTACCGTCAGATTGTCGAAAGATGACATCGCTTCCATCTTTTTCGACAGATAAGCCAATCACGGCTGCATTTTCGCAATGTGAATCCTGCGTTACCTCGATGCTCCCGATGCTCGATCGATCATGAAAATTAATCCTTCGTTCTGTCGAGTCCGAAAACTCGCTTCCGTCGGCGATCCGGGCGGAACGAAGCCGCCAAACCAGATCGCGCCGGGACGGCCAATTCGCATCGGGCTGAAAAATCAGTTTATATGGCGGCGAGACTCGCGTTGTTCCGGCGATCACGCGTCCGGTGGAATCGAAGACGGCGATTTCACCGCCGATTATGGGGCGGTCGATCTCGATTTCGAGAGGCTGAGACGAAAGAAGTCGGTCCTTCGAGTATGTTATCTTCGGCTGAATCGTATCCTCCTCGAATATCGGGATGGTTATCGTTTGCTCGATTTCGTCAAACCGGTTTCCGGCAAAATCTCGAATCCCTTGCAGAATAATATCCAACTCCCCCTCGGGAAGACCGTCGCGTGTGAAGAGCAGCAGGTTTTTCGGATTTTCCGCCATAACGGAAAGGCTCGTCCGACCGACTTCCGGGGATGAATGTGCATCGGACTCCGATGTAAGTCTAATCGGTTCGGAAAATTTGAACCGCAGAACGAACCGATTCTCCGGAGCGACCATTATAAGCTTCGGCGCGGATGTATCGATCTGCGCCTCGACCATCGACCATGAGGTTTCACCGCCCGATGAAATAATCCCTGAAGCAACCGCGACACACTCGCCCGGATCGATCTCGCCGTCGTTATCGATGTCTCCGAATGCAACGAGCAGAAAATCCCCTTCCGGCAGGTTGCGAATCGTAAATTTCCCGTTTTTTCCGGTCCACGAAACGGCATAGGGCAGTTCGGGCAACGAATCGGGGAAATCACCGGACTCCAGAAGATAGGCGTGAACGCGCGTGCCGTTTGCTGGCAAGAAATCGCTGTCAAAAACCCGGCCTCGAATATCGAGTGTATCCAAAAAATCGCCGGTGCTGAATGCGAATCCCTTCGAGCTTATGAGCCTGTTATTCCGATAATCGCTTATTTTAGAAGAGATCGAAACTCGATACGTCGTGTTTGGCTCGAACGGGGCTTTATGCTCGATGACTATCTTTTTCCAGAGAAATTTGACCTCTGTGCCATCGACCGGCGGGAGCAAAACCGCGCCATTTTTGACCGATTCGATGTATTCGTCGAACTCGATAGTAACGGTGGCATCGAGAGGAACGCGAACGCTATCTTGCGGAGGCCAGAGATAAACGATCTTGGGTGGCGATTTGTCCTCCGGGCCTCCCGGCGGCGAGATAACCCTTGCGCATGAGAAAAGACCTATCGAGGCAATCGTTGCGGCGAGCCAAACCCACTGCGCCACTCGCCACCCACATTTAATCGGCTTTTTCGATGCGGTATTATATAACACTCACGCTCCGGAGTCTTTCTATTACCGGTGGGACGACGCGGAGAACATAATCGATGTCCTCCTCGGTATTCTCCCTTCCGAGTGAGAATCGCACCGCGCTGTTCATGATCAGAGGCTCGAATCCCATCGCTTCGAGGACATGGCTCGATACAAGGCTCTCGCTTGTGCATGCCGATCCAGTGCTGACAGCGATCCCTTGCATATCGAGGGAGAGAAGAATGCTTTCTCCTTCGACCCCTCTAAAGCTCAGGTTGACCAAACCGGGGAGTCTGTTTGTGGGATGACCGTTGAGATGAACATCGTCGAGATGATCGAGAAAACCCTTGTAGAGCATATCGCTAAGCTTTTTTAGTTTGGCCGATCCCTTATCCAGTTCCTCGATTGCCAAATCCATCGCTTTCGCCAAACCGATAATGCCCGGAACGTTCTCGGTGCCGGCGCGCATATGCGATTCGTGCGTTCCGCCGAGGATCAACTCCGACAACAGCTTCTTTGCGGATTCACGAACATAACACATCCCGATGCCTTTTGGTCCGTAGAACTTATGCCCGCTCAACGAGAGGAAATCGACGCCGAGCTTCTCAATATCGACCGGAATCTTTCCGAAACATTGAATGGCATCCGTGTGGAACGGAACGCCTCTTTCGTGGGCGATCTTCGCCATTTCCTCTATCGGCTCGATAGTTCCAACCTCGTTATTCGCCATCATCACGCTTATCAATAAAGTATCGTCGCGTATCGCCTTTCGGAGATCGTCCGGATCGATCCATCCGAACTCATCGACATCCAGATATGTCGCGTCGAAACCGAGTGATTCCAAAAATTGCACGGGTCGTAGGACCGCTTTATGCTCGATCTTCGACGTGATGAAATGGCCCTTCTTCTCGAAATTGTGGAAACCGATGCCTTGAACGATCATGTTATTGCTTTCGGTTCCACCGGATGTGAAGAATATCTCGTCGGATTTCGCTCCGATATTTTCAGCGACGCGGTCGCGGGCTTCTTCGATAGCCGCTCTCGTCCATCTTCCGAACTGGTGCAAACTCGATGGATTCCCGTATTGTTGATTGAAGAAAGGCATCATCGCCTCGACGACTTCTGGTCGTTGAGCTGTTGTAGCGGCATGATCCAGATATACCTTTTGCACTATTCCTCCTATATCGCTTTTTTAGAAAAAATACCGACCAAAATAAATAAGTCAACAAAAAATCCCTACGATAAAAAAAGGACATCCCAAAGGGATGTCCTTTTTTTTAAGCGAACAATATGAAAGTTACTTTACAGCTTCTTTCAAGTTTTTGCCTGCTTTAAACTTAGCAACCGTGGTTGCCGGGATAGTGATCTTTTCGAGCGTCTTTGGGTTACGGCCAATTCTCTTGGCTCTCTTGCTCGTCGAGAACGTTCCGAAGCCGACAAAACTAATTTTGTCGCCCTTCTTGAGCGCATCCGTGATTGTTTCGAGAGTGGCCTTGAGCGCCTTGTTGGACTGGGCCTTACTCATCCCGGTATTTTTGGAAACTTTTGCGACGAATTCGTCCTTTGTCATGTTCTTACTCCTTAGTTGGATTTTTTCGGGTTATTCACTTCAAACCCGCTCTACATGCCCTTTTGCCACGAAGCTAAGGTTGCATTTAATGTTTGTCAAGGAATATTTTTATTTTTTTAGAAAATTTTTGGCTTATTCAGGGGTTTTGCAGGACGTTTTCTTGAAATTAAGTGGTGAATTATTAATAACATAAAACACATCTCTAAGCCGCTAAATCATTATACATCAACACATTAACGACACCACAAGGGTTTGCGGGTGATGTTATGGAAAGACAATAGCGGCCAAATAAAGAGTCAGCACGGTTTTTATGAATTTTTTTATCGCACGTTACCGCGCGTCCCTTCGACCTTGATATCCGGCATCTTCTTGATGTTGATGCGGAAATACCATCCTTTGCGAAATCCAGACGGAACTAATATCAAAGTCCCCTCCCAACAACCCATATCCCGCCAGAGTTTTATCTCGTCGCTGACCTTGCGGGAATTCTCGAGATCGTAATAATGAGAGTATTGGACGCGCCAGAATTTGGTTAGATAGAAATCGAGGTCGCCTTTGATCCAATGATTAATCGAGGAATAGCCGCCGGAGCGACTCTCCGATATATAGTGCGAAAGGGATGCCTTAAAATCCCGATCGCTCGAATCCGTCGAATCGCCGAAGGAATAGCTCCCTCTCCACGAAGCACTCGATGTTATCTCACGCGAGAGGAGACGCAATGTCGAAGGTTTTTCTCCGTCTTCGGAATAGAGCGAGTGTGTGAATCCGGCCGTAATTGAAAGCCATCTGAATGGATTCGTTCGGATACCTGTTCTCAGGTCGGAAAAAGCACGCTCCTCGGCGAGGAAATCGTAGCTGCCCGATGTCGAAACGCTTCCGAGGCGGATATCCCGCGTTGTCGATGTCGTGTCCTCGGCTGTTTTAATGCCAATATCTTGCGTAAGGGTATATGTCATCCTTAGCGCCTCCGAACCGCCGCCCGCGCCGATCCCTGCGAAGGAATAGAAATTTTCGGCGCTCTCGAACTCCGGAGTCCATGTCAAGCCGATCTTCGGGGAAATATCGTGTTTCAATGCGCCCATTCCGATGAAGCCGCCGAGAGGAATTCGCCCATAGATATTCGTGCCGGCATCGATGCCGGTGTCATATGTAAATCTCATCGGCCACGATGTCGAATCGACGCCGCGATCGATAGCGACGAATCGCCCGTTTATCCGTGGATTAAGCGAAAGATATGGTCCGAGCGAGAATGGAAGGCTGAGCGCCGGATTGCTCTGGAAGCCGGTGTGGTTCTCCGCATCGATGGAGTCCTTTTCGCGATAATGCACGGCGTAACCGTTTATCGAAAGGGACAGTTTGTTGTAAAACTTGCTGTTATATTCGTTTTCCGCCGGAAATATCGGTCTTGTATAGCGGTTGACCCGTATCTTCGGGACGCTGCTGGTAATAAGTCCGCTTTCGAGATTCTCGTTTCGATCCACGCTCGCCGAGATGCTTCCCCAGTCGAAACTCTGGGAGAAAGCGGCGCTGCTGCTAAGGTTCCGCTGCATCCGCTCCTGAGGATCGAGTTCGACATCGGAGAGATATTCCTTATCGCTAACGAAACTCGCATTTGCAGTTATCGAGCCGTTCGGCCATAGATATTGAAGATGGCTCCCGGAGATGCTCCATCTATCGGCACCGGTAGTCTCGAGGAACTCGGTCTTTCGCTGAAGTTCGTAGGTCGTGGAGATGCTGCCGTTCAATCTATATCGCACCTTATACTGCATCTTCCCCCTGAGCAAAATCCCCTTCCCCTCGTCGTAATCGAAACCGGCCTTCAAATCCCAATAGTCGCTCGGTGCCCAGTAATAGCCGACATTTCGGATAAACCGATCCCCCTTTTGGAACTGGCCGATATTGAATGTCAAAATACCGGATTGCCGCCCCGATTGGACCGGAAAAACAAAAAATGGTATCGCAAAAACGGGGAGTTTCCCGATATACAATATAATATAGCGCGCGACCGCTTTATCGTTTGGTATGAGTTTAAGCCGGTCGCTCGAAAGGTGCGTAAGTGCAGTCTCGCATTCGCACGGGATGAAATCCGAATTCGCGACATAGAGGGTCTCACCACGCGCCTTATGGACAACTCCGCCGTGGAAATATCCGAGATCGAGACTTGACGAAGCGGCGATCATTCGGCCCCGCCCGGTATCGATGTTATATGTGATTTTCTTGCCGGTCATGACCTGATCTTTCTCCACGAGCACCGGCATTCCAACGAGAGAATCGCCTTCGAGAATCGGCTCTGCGGTAAGGAGCTTGCGATCGATATCGTAGAGGACATTTCCCGCTTCGAGGGACATATCCCCGCGACTAAGATCGGCCATTCCCTGGACGGCGACCGTTTCGTTTCGACGTGAAATGGCGAGGAAATCGCCGCTATATAAAAGCGACTCCTCGGACGCCACCGTATGAAGACTGTCGTCATTCAGGTTTTGGACGATATAAAAACCCTCAGCGCCGGTATGCACCTCGATGCTGTCGAATTCGTCGTCGCCGAACCATATAGCGATGCTGTCGCCGTAGGTGCTGTTGCTCTCGCGCCGAAGGGAATCCTCCGGCCACGGAAAATAATCGACATGGGCCTCCCGAACGAGGTGCGCAAGCTCGATCTCGCCATCCTCAAAATCGAAAACCATCTCCTTCGATGTGAACCGGCTTTCAGGATTTTTTTCGAGCGAATCCTCCGGTGGCCGCCAGAAGCCCATCGGTCGTTCTCCCTTTGCCTCGGAACCCAAAACGCGAATTCGCTCTATCTCGCCGTCCTCGAGCTCGACGATCATCTCCGAACCGACGAGACGGTTTCGACCATCGATCACAACCGGATCATCCTCGATATTCATCCTTCCGGCGACGCGATAGAACGATGCACGTCCACAGAAAACGACGGTTTCTTTCTGCCTGATTTCGACGCGTCCGAATGCATAGATCTCGTTGCGCGATGGATAAAACACAAGGGAATCGCAATCTATGAAGACCGTCGGATCGAGGGTATCGGCGGGAATTATCTTGACGTGGACGGAACCTATCGCGGTGCCTTTTTTGAAACGGACGTCGTAGATCAATCGAACTGCATCGAGTTTTGTCAGGGTGCCATCGATGCTGTCGATGTTCACAAAATGCGGTGCGCCTGTTATCTCGAGAAGTTCGTTTATCCCGTCATATCGGCCGTTGTCGCCGGTGATTATCACTGTCGAGTCCATTCGCCGGTAAAAAACATCGCCGATTCCGATGGCGAGTTTAGAGTCGCGGAAATAGTGAAGCGTATCGGTGGTGATTACCTGTATCGAATCGACGAGTCGGACGTCGTGCAGAAACTTCAGTTTCCCGGAAGCCTTGTCCCAATCGGCGTATCCGGCGTATATGTGCCTTCCATCGTGAATGATTCTGATCGTCCCGTAAAGCCTCGTTCGCATCTGCTCGCCGGACATGTCGGTAACGATCTTGTCCGCGTGTTCGAGGATTATATCTCCGGCGACCGCCGAGAAAGCGACAATCAATATCGATATGATCTTTATTACCCGCATGGTTTTAAAATACCGACAGAGTAGCAACTGTCAATAATAAAGGCCGACTTTGATTTTTTGTTTGCATATTATCGTCGATTCTAATATATTATTATATATAGTATTATATATTTGTTAGAAATTTCCAGAAAGAAATCCACATAATGCTTCTATGGGCGTCGATAATCGTTACGCTAATTATATGCCTGATTATTGGTCTTATGATGAATTACCAGCAGGATTTCATCTCCGGCACGGCATACCTCATCCTTTTGGTCGCGCTTGGGATTTTCTATCGGGTGCTCCGGCGAATTAAATCGAGCCATATCGAGGACCTCAGCAAAGAGCTCGAGAACCTCATGCATGAAAATGAGATATTACGCAATAAACTCGGACTCAAACCGACCGATCCGATAGATTCCGAAACCGATAAATTCGCCTTATTGAATAAACCCGAGGAGGAGAAATGAAAAGGTTCTATGTTATTATCGCTCTCGCAGCAATAGCAGGCAGTATTTTCGCAGCGATGCCGAAAAGCTGCGAATTCACCGCGATGGAGTATTTCGGTATCGAACCGCCCGCAAAGGAGGCGATGATCCCTATCCCGACGAGCCTATCGACGAGCTTCGACGGCGACAACCTTTTCGACTGGTATTGGGTCAACGTCGATGGCGGGCACACCTGCTGGACGATCTTCAATGATACGAGTTATGCTCATACCGATTCGCTTTTTGCAGGATGCTATTACGAATCAGATACTTTGAGGAACGACGACTGGTTGATCACACCCGTCGTTGAAATCACCGATGCCACTTATGAGCTACGCTATTGGATTAGATCGTTCGATGATACATTAGGCGTTTTCCTCGACGATTACGAGACATGGATCTCCCCAACTGGCGATACGGCGCTTGCGTCCTTCACCGATATGGTGGATTCAGTCGAAGATGCGGCTTCCGCATGGCACGAACTGGTTATCGATCTGAGCGCATACGAAGGCGACACGATCCGCGTTGCGTTCCGCTATGTCAGTCAAGACGACTGGATGATTATGCTGGACGATGTTTCCATCGAGTCGAGAACACCGGTCGCCGAGGGGCGTTATCTTGTGGAAGATTTCTATCTGGTCGGCAACGAGCCGAATCCGTTCAATGCTACCACGACTATCCGTGCCAACAAATCCGGCTTTGGAACGG
>CAYNTG010000027.1:0-1794 GCA_964400105.1 uncultured bacterium | reverse complement strand
TTTGGAACGGCACCCACTCGAACGGCGAAGCCGCACCCTGTGGCATTTACCTTTACAAACTCAGGGGAAGCAGCAGGATTTCGAGGATGGTGCTACTCAAGTAATAGGCGAAAATCGCCTGCACGCCGCACAAAAAAGGGGACCATTAATAACGGCCCCCTTTTTTATTTGCAAAAAATCAATTCTACTTGAATGCAACGCCGAACGCGCCGAGAATATCCTTAACCCCATTTATCTCGATTCCTTTGATATGGGCGATCTTGCCCTTGAATGCCGGCATTATAACCTTATTGAAACCGAGACGCGCCGCCTCCTTGAGACGAGCCTGCGCTCGGGGCGCCTGCCGAAGTTCGCCGGTTAGCCCGATCTCTCCGAAAACGACCGTCTTCGACGGTATCGGTATATCGCGAAGGCTGCCCACTATTGCGAGTGCGATGCCGAGATCGGATGCGCGCTCGGTAAGCGTAACCCCTCCGACTACATTTATAAAGAGGTCCTGCCGTGAAAGCGGCAAATCCGCGCGGCGTTCGAGGATGGCGGCGAGCATTATCACCCGGCGCGGATCGACGCCCTGGACAACGCGCTGCGGGGAACCGTATGCCGCCTGCGACGCGAGCGCTTGAATCTCCACGAACAGGGGCCTCGCGCCCTCGATTCCGGCGAAAACGACCGAACCGAAAACTGGACCATCGTGTTGTCCGATAAACGCCGACGATGGATTCTCGACCTCCTTCATGCCGTCGGCGGACATGGAGAACACGCCGATCTCGCCCGTTGTGCCGAACCGGTTTTTTGTAGTGCGAAGGATGCGAAGCTCGCTCTGGCGCTCGCCCTCGAGGGTGAGGACGACATCGACGGCGTGTTCGAGGACGCGCGGGCCTGCGATGACGCCGGATTTTGTAACATGCCCGATCATGAAAACGGGAATCCGTTGTCTTTTGGCGATCTCGATAAAGATGCCAGCGCATTGCCTGACCTGCGCGACGTTGCCCGGCGCACTTTGAAGGAAATTCGATGACATAGACTGGATCGAATCGACAACGATAGCATCGAACTTTTCTGCGAACGAACCGGCAAGCTCGGCGGATGTTTCCGCGAGAATCTCGATTTTATCGCTGAGCGTTTTTCGAAGCCGCTGAGCGCGCATCTTTACCTGCGAGGCCGACTCCTCGCCGGAGATATAAAGAACGTGCAAGCCTTTTGCGGCTATATCGAGGGCATATTGGAGCAGCAGTGTGGATTTCCCGATCCCCGGTTCGCCGGCCACGAGCACCACGCTTCCCGGAACAACGCCACCGCCGAGCACGCGATCGACCTCGGACGATCCCGAGGAGATACGTTTAATCTCCGATGTATCGACCTCTGTTATCGGAGTCGGTTTCGAGCGACCTATCGGAGATATCGCTCCCTTCGACACGTCAACGACCTCTTCGACGAGCGTATTCCATTCGCCGCAGTTGTCGCATTTGCCTTGCCATCGAAGGTGCGCGTGTCCGCAGTTCTGGCAGATATATCTTCTTTTTTCCGTAGCCATAATACCTCGTTTTGCCTTGAATATAATCCATCACGGCTAAGTGCGCAACCGTGTATTTTATGTTTGATATTTTCGAGACCGTAGAGGTGCGGGTATTCCGTTCGTCGAGCTTCGGTTGCCGGGCGGGACGCAAGCCGAAGCGATCATTTTCTACGTAAGATTTTTTCAGATATTTAGTTGATTCCGATTGCATTATGAAAAATACTGTCTTAAATTGCAAGCATGATTACCGAATCGAAATTAGATTTTGCCGGAAAATC
>CAYNTG010000026.1:0-26790 GCA_964400105.1 uncultured bacterium | reverse complement strand
TTCGCGTTCTCCTTTCATGGTTGTTCCTAACTCCACAAAGAAGGCCTTAATGCCCACCTTTTTTTCAACCAATTTCTAAATATACATAACATGTCACATAATCTCTTTCTTCGATGTCCGGTATCGGAATTTTAATTCTTGCAGTGGACGGAATATTTGATAAGGTTTGATATTGCGAAGAGAAAAGCGATTTTTAAAAAAGGAGCCGGAAATGCAGAACCTCTTCGGTGACGAAGTTAAAGACGAAAAAACCACCGGCAAAAAGCGAGTTGTTAAAGTTTCCAAAGAGGAGGATAAAATGGCAAAAGGATATAAGGAACCGGATAGTTTCGAGAAGGCGATAGCCGATCTCGAGGAGGCTATTCAGAAGCTCGAAAACGGGCAGACTCCTCTCGAAGAGACACTCGAAATATATCGCAGAGCGAAATTCCTCGCCGGTTGGTGTTATAAAAAATTGGCGGGTATTCAGGGTGAGTTGAAAAAATTGGGCCTCGACGAGAACGGCAATTTCAAGCTCGAAGATTTCCCAACGCTTGATTAAACACATCGCAATATCGCTCCTCGTAATTATCTCGGCGGCCATCGCACAACGTGTGGATTATATTGAATATAACGTTCTGCCGGTTTTCGACGAAGATGACGATTATTGGGGACATTACGACTATCGCTGGATGTATGGCGTTCTGAATAAACTGCACGTTCGGTCGCGGCCATATACTATCGGACGCTTCCTATCATTCGATGTCGGGGACAGCCTAACGCCGCTGTCGATCTCCGAGTCGGAGAGAATACTTCGAAATACACAATTCATCGGCGAGGCGAATGTCGCGATACACGAAACGGACAGCGGCAACGTGGCTTCCGTCACGGTGACCGATCTTTGGACTACAAAGCTTTCACCGTCGTTCGCATATAAGGGGAGGGTCCTCGAATGGAAGGTCGAGGTGGAGGAGGTCAATCTCGCGGGCCTGGGCGTCTATATTCGAGCGGCCTACGACCACGACGAGGATTTTGACAGCTGGATTTTCGGCCTCGGTCTCCCGCGAATGCTGCCGGGCGGAAGCAGCATTCGGCTTTCCCATTCCGATGCCACGGAGGTGGTCGGACCTACGAGCAGCGGATTTTCTTTTTATCGTGGAAGAAGGAGCGATTCCGAAAAAATAATTTATCATGCCGGGATGTCCACGGTTGGAGGGGAATATCCTACATGGTTCGACGGAAATGTGAGCGGTCCATCATATATGGCAGACGATTACAGACAATTCGCTTCGGCGAAATATCTCTTCGACCCTCGATTTGGAATCGGCTTGGGTCTGCACCGTTCGAGCGTTATTCGCACGAAGATCGGCGACGATTTCCCTGACGAAATCGAAAAGAACGAGCGAAAACTCGAAATAATCCCGGTCGGAGTGAGTTTGTTAAATAGAAGATTCACGATAGACAGCGACGTCGATGGATTCGGTCGCACGGAGGATATCCCATCGGGTTGGCAGCTCGTAGCGGAATGCGGTTTCGATACCGATTTCGACATTAAATACACCAAAGGCTATACCGCGTTGGCCGGAAAAATAGGCCCGGTTCATTCGTCGTTGAATTGCTCGTTCAAGCGCCTCGACAAAACCGAAACCGTCGGAATCGGCGCTCGTTTTTTCACGGATAAATTTCTTTCGGGAAGGCTTTGCGGGCGAGCCGTCTATATGTCGATCTCCGGGGGATTCCCGGAGAACTACTATCGCGTCGGCGGTCAGTCGTGCCTTCGTTCGTATCGGTCGTTCGCACAGGTTGGCGACAAAACAATCTTCGGGAATCTCGAATGGCGGGTCTTCACGCCGGTCGAGTTTTTCTCGGTTCGTCTCGGCGGCGCGGCGTTCGTCGATGCGGGAAGCGCATGGGACGGTTCGGACGGCGAATTCGATATCCTCTCTACGCCGAAACAGCTCATCGGCGACGTCGGTCTCGAAATTCGATTGGCCTCGATGAGCAGCACTACCGGCCAGATCGCGCGTTTAAGCATCGCGCGAGCATTCGATGGATCATGGGAATTCACGCTCGCCGCCGGGCAGCTTTTCCGAACATATATCGGTTTCGAACATGGCGCTATACTCCCGTGAAAAAAGATTTGCCCCCGGAATTGGTGGTAAATAGAGATGGTATCCCACTCTTGACCCGACATTAAGAGGGGAATTTCTCTTGTGCGTTGCGGTAAATGGAGTATATTGAGGGCAGGAAAAAACTTAAAGAGGAGAATAAAGTGAAAAGAGCGATTATCTATAACCAAAGTTAGGGGGAACAAATGAGAATTGAGGTTTCTATAATAGTGTGCTTGCTTATAGCGTTTTCGGCCAATTCACCATTTGCGGAGCAGCAAGATATTTTTTCTGAGACGTGCATGCAAATATGTATGGATATAAACGACGGATGGGGAGGGTTCTGCGGCAATATTTTAAAAAGAACCAATAACTTCACTGACACAACTCAGATAATTGAAGGTTTAGTATTATCGGGTCAAAACGTGTTCTATTACGAAAACGGAAGGTCTCCAAAAACTGATGAGTTCCTTTCTTTTCTATATATTCCTCCTGAGCATATTACAGACAGGAGAATAATTGATTTTATCGAAACGCATAAACCGGAATGCCCTTATTATTTCCGACAGCGGGACCCATCATTAAACGCTTTGTATAGCAAAGCATTGTTTAATACTGTGCGGTTCCAAAGACCGATGAGGTTATCAGCTGCTATTGATTGGTGGGATGAAGAAGAGAATAATATAGACATATACGATCTTTGGGAGCTTTTCGGAAAAGTTTGGGGTTCTGTAATAAGTATGGCAAAAATGACCTCAAAACAGATTTGGGAATGCGCAGAATATTACTATGAAGAAACCGGAGAATATCCACAGTCAGGACAATTTAACGATGCTTCTACTGAGAACTCAAATTGGAATTCTCTTGGGTTAGATATAGACGAACCGAGTTATCGGATGAGGTTTACATATAAGATGATTAATGACAATAGGGGTTTTCGCGTATTCGCTGATCCTTCAAATTCGTGGGACGAAAGTTTTAGGAATATCTCGCCAATTTTCGTTGATAGTAACGGAAAAGTAACTGGTGGCCTGTGGTGGTAAAACTACGCTGACTAATAAAATTCGCTCTGGCGGATATAGTTTAATCAGGCACGCCGAAACAGCTCATCGGCGACGTCGGTCTCGAAATTCGATTGGCCTCGATGAGCAGCACTACCGGCCAGATCGCGCGTTTAAGCATCGCGCGAG
This sequence comes from uncultured bacterium, assembly GCA_964400105.1. GTDB lineage: Bacteria > UBP14 > UBA6098 > UBA6098 > UBA6098 > CAYNTG01. The sequence continues at coordinate 23,513 of CAYNTG010000026.1, read as the reverse complement.
CATTCGATGGATCATGGGAATTCACGCTCGCCGCCGGGCAGCTTTTCCGAACATATATCGGTTTCGAACATGGCGCTATACTCCCGTGAAAAAAGATTTGCCCCCGGAATTACATTGACAATATTTAAGTAGGAAAGTATATTTGATGAATAAGAGATCGTTTCGGACTGATAAGCCCGAAATTGTGATCGTTTGCCTTTTTGGAGGGACATTATGATAAACCGCGTTGGATTCTTTATACTTATTTTTACATTAATCTCGCTCACCCTCATCGCTCAAACGCCCACACTTACTATGATCGACCCGGATACAGTCGGTATCGGCGCGGCGTTGGATATCAATCTTTACGGCTCCGGTTTTATCACCGGAATAACGAGCGATTTCGGAAGCGGGATTATCGTTACCGGCACACTTAGACTCAGCGGTATCAACGCCCGCGCGTCCGTCGTCGTTACCGGCGCGGCTCCTCTCGGATTTCACGACGTAATAATCACAAATCCCGGCGGATTCACAGATACGCTCATCGGCGGCCTTTTTGTTACTTCGGAGAGCGATCCGCCGACGGCGTCTTTGCTTTGGCCCGCATGTAACGAGACCACGGCATGCAACGATCTGCCAATTGCGATAGAGGTCGATGATATCAGCGGGATCGATTCGATGAGCATAGAACTCATCGTCGGCTCCTCTACATACACCATATCCTCATCGGAGCTAACGTTACTGGGCGACTCGCTTATCCTCTGGACTCCCGTGGGCGGTTATCCCGAAGGGGAGATACATATCTCGCTTACGGATCTGGCGGACACGGTCGGAAACCACATCCTTTCGCCGCCGTTCGATTGCACGTTTTTAATGGACACGACCGGCCCGGTTTTCAGCGATCTTCTTCCATCCGCTGGCGGTATAACGCGCGAATTCGCGCCGACCATTTACGCAAGCATCCACGACGACCTTACCGATTACGACACCCTTTCGCTTTATTTTATCGTCGATGGCGATACATTTAATTGGGGCGACGCGCCCGTGCGTTTCCGTAACGACACGCTTTTCTGGTATGGGAGTTATGCTGGCGTTTCATTCGATCTTCACGAGGTTGTCAGCGTCTGTATCGGAGGGGCCGATATTGTCGGCGGCGATTGCGGCCCAAATACGAACGAGTTCTGCTGGACGTTTAGCATCGAGATTCCCCCGCCGCTCGATATGACGATAGCCATCGAGTCGGTCAATCCGGCGAATTTTCCGTTTATCAGCTCGTATTGCTCAGTCGAGGACGAGGACGACCGAATGATCGAGGGGCTTCACGAGGAGAATTTTCGCGTCTGGATGAACAGCGACGAGCAGTATCCTCTTATCGTCAACAGCCTCGGCAGCGGAGGTGCGGCGGACATCATATGGGTTATCGACACGACCGGCTCGATGTCTAGACTTATCGCCGAGGTTAGGACTCGATGTATATCTTTTGCGGAATCGCTCGCCGTCTCCGGCATCGACTATCGACTTGGACTGGTAACATTTGCCGATATTGTGAATTTCCCATACGGCCTCGATCTTACAGGCGATGCAGTGGAGTTTCAAGGCTGGATTGCGTCGTTGGGTTCATCTGGTGGCGGCGACGGCCCGGAGGTGGCCTACGACGCCATCATCGACGCTCTCGAGTCGATGCATTTCCGGCCGGGTGCGAGGATAGTCGTTTGCATGGTTTCAGATGCGTGTCCTCATTATATCGGAGACCCAACATCTACATCGTATTCCGATGAAACCTATGCCGACCTTTATAGCGCGATTCTTTCTTATGACGCTATCGCTTTCGTGATACTCGATACCGTTCGCGGTTATTTCCCGACATGGTTCGATTCAGACGAAATGGACGGCATTTATTACGGTCCGGGGAGCATCACCGCCGAGACGGGCGGCGCATTCTACGAAGCGAGCACCGATTTCGATACGATCCTCACACAGATCGTCGAGAATATCAGCGGCGGATACTATGTCCGGTGGAGCACGAGCCATCCGGTGGCGGCGTGCGATATGCGGCATATCGAGATCGAGGCATCGATTGATGAGTTCGATCTCGACGACGACGACGAATTCGATTATCTCGCGCCGTGCAGCCCTCTTTCGGCGATAATAGAACCTCATCCCGACACCGTTTCGACGCATACATTCCCGATCTCCAGCGTCCCGTTCCAGAAGATCATATTAAATTTCTCGGAGATCGAATTCGAGGACTCGGTCGATGAGTCTTCGATACAACTGGTCGTCGAGGGAAATATGTTCACGACGGCCGATCTCGAATTGGTTTACGACTCACCGATCTTAACATTCAGCCCCATTTCGGCATGGTCGGACGACCAGATAGTCGATGTTATTTTGGCGAGGGTAATGGATTCTCAGGGCAACCTTCCGTGGATCGGACCTTTGAGATGGTTGTGGGGTGCGGACCTCGAACCTCCGAGGGTTTTGGAACAGATTCCACCGCCGGATTCCCACACGGAGGACCCATACGAGATGGTCGGGTTCAGGATCAAGGACGATTTTTCAGGGCTGAACGAAGAGTCGGTTCTCTTTACATATTCCAATGTCGCCGGGCGAAATGTATATCCACCGGTGATTCGGACGTTTAACATCCATTCCCCCGGCGTAACATGGATCGACGGTGAAGATTTCTCGCTCGATCCGAGACTCGCCGATCCGCCGATAGTCAACAGCTTCTTCGATACGATTTGCGTCTCCGTGATCCGCGCTATGGATCTGCCGGATTATGAAGACATCGATGAAGGCCCGAATTCGATGAATCCGGTCGAGTGGTGTTTTGCCGTGGTCGATGACGACACGCTCTGCCCGGAGTTCGAGTTCGTCGGCCCGCAATCCGTGGTCGAGGGGGAGGATTTCAATATTTGGATGGTGATAATCGACGACCTATCAGGGGTTTATGACCCATTAGACGATACAGATTCTCAGGGAGTTTATCTTATCTGGGATACCGATGGTGAGCTAGACATCGATTTTACGGGTTCAGTAACTATGTCGCTCTCCGCCGGCGATACATTTAAAACTGATATTCCTATCGGTGGACGTCATGAGTCAGACGATTTTATTTTCGCGGTCTATGCATGCGATAACGACACCGACGGCGGTTTCATCGACGACCGAACCTGTTGCTGGTCGGACACGTTTACGATACATATTATTCGCGGCCCGATCCCGCAGATCGTATATCCTCAGCATTTGGAGGTCTCGACCAACGAAGATCAGCAGATCGTGATGACGATCGTCGATTCGGTGCAGGGCGTGGATGCTTCGAGCATCATTTTTTGCGTGAACGGTATCGATCATACTGTCGGCGACGGCGCACTTACATTTGCCATCGATACCATGAAATTCGTGCCACCCTCATCGGAGTTCTTCACCGATGGAATGTGGGTTGCATGCAGCCTCAAGCAGGCGCTCGACATGACCGGCGATGCCGCGACGCCGGTTTATTGGAAGTTCTTCGTCGATCTCACTCCGCCGGTTCCCGGAACACTCGATCCTCCGCAGGGGTCTGTTGTTCTCGATCTGGACCACGACGTTACGGTGCGGCTCTGGGATGTCCACAGAGCGGTCGATCCGGCGTCGATAGAGATGATTCTTAACGACGCGGATACATTCATATGGGGCGCACCGGGGATTTCATACGATGGCGACGGCGAGATGTTCCGTTTCCGACCTGAGGACGAGGGAATCGTGTGGCCGAACAACGACAGCATTTGCATCACACTGTCGGCGGCGGACATCGTGCCCGATTACGGCGACCATAACGTCATGGATCCGATACATTGGTGCTTTTTCCCATCGGTTACGAGCTGCAATTACTACCCGAATCCATTCACTGCCAACGGCGACGGCGTGAACGATATCGTTATGTTCACATATCCATATATGGCCGTAGGCCGTGGGATTATTCGTATCTTCGACCTGCGTAACGAGCTTGTTTGGGAGTCGGGGGAGGGATATGTTTCGTGGGATGGTCGCTCGAATGCCGGAGAGATTGCTGCGCCGGGGCTATATCTATTTATAATCGACAACGAAGGCGAGGTGGTTTGCAGCGGCACCGTCCTTTTAATGCGTTAGATCGACCGAATCTCGATTTTAAAAGGCGCGTTTATATATCGCGCCTTTTTTTTCATGAATTTTTTCAGTAGATACTTAGAACTTGAATCTAATGCGAATACGCTTTATATTGAGTGTGTATGATTGAATTTGACCTTCCAAAGATCGCTCAGAAATAGAAGGAGCTTATGAATATTCGTAAAAAGTTTTCTGCAATATTTCTTTTTATCGGTTTTTTTTGTGTGGTCGTCTATGCCGGGAGCGGTGTCCGCTCGTTAAATATCATGGTGACGCGCTCTATCGATTTGGTAGAACCAGATAGAGAAGTTCAAACATTGATCGACGAGCGAGACGCGTTGGCGCTCGAAATCATGACCGACCTCGAGGCCGAGACGAACGAGGACAAAGCCGTTAAAATCTCGAAGAGGCTGCTCGACGATCTCGGTAGTTTCGAGAAGAGGATTTTTGCGGCGATTTCCACAAAGATGTCCGGCGACGAATTGCGCGCAGAAAGCGAACGACTCGATCGGGTGCTTCGAGAGATGGAATCGATCTCGCCGAAGGACCTGGCAATGCGGTTCTCGAGCGTCGATGGCAACCGTGGATGCGGTTGCGATGGCACTTATCCTGTTGCAAAAACCCCCGGTATGGCGGGAAATACAGCGGTGGCGGAGCCTTCGAGGGCCGATCCTGTTGCCAAAGAGCGCGATATTCTGGAAGCCTCGACCGAGACCGGCACGATGAATATTCAATCGATAAAGATGGGCGATCTCTCGGATCGTAAAGGCAAGAATTGGCAGGACGAAGGGATGTTCGCCAATTTCGATCCGAACGACGAGGTTTTGGAGCGGCGCAACGCATTCACAAAAACCTTCCGCATCGGCGAGGAGGATTATACTGCGGTGATCTCCGGCGGCCCTGTCCATTATCGAGCGGAATCCGGCGCATGGCAGGACATAAAGGCCGAATTCGAGGATGTCGGCGATGCATTGATCTCCGGGAAAAATATCTTTAAAACGAGATTTCCAAAGATAAGCACGGAGCTTTATTCGATAGAGAAGGCGGAGGGCGCGATTCGGCTTGGATATTTTCAGAATATGCGTGTCGAAACGGACGAATATATCGTTTTGGAAGAGATCGAAGCGCCTTTGCGGCGCGGCGTTTTGAACGGCGGCAAGATGGTCTTTGCGGCATCCGACGGATTTGGTCGCGAGGAGATAGCTATAAACGAAATCGGAATCGAGCACGATCTCATCCTCGACGAGATGCCGGCGATATGCTCGGAACTTCCCGAGAACGCCAAGTTCCTCGCCATCGATCAGCGGTTTGTTATACCTTCGGATTGCGAGGTTATCCTGACGCGGAATCCCTCGGTCGAAACGGGCAAAAGCATTTCGGTTAGAAACTCCGAGGGCAAGATAATTTGCACGATCCCACTTCCGGTGATACGCGAGGTCGATGATCGTGTCGAGGTCTTCGAGGGGGAGAAGGGTATTTCGGAAGCGGTTCGACGCGAGCGGACGGTCGGCGATTTTCGATTGGTTCGCGATGGGGACGGGTATGCCCTGACCACATTGGTGCCGCTCGAATGGCTCACGGCTCCCGATCGCGTATTCCCGGTCGTCATCGATCCGACGATAACTTGCTATATCTATAGCTCGCCGACGACCTCCGAATCATCTGGGTATTCGTCCGGTTCGAGTTGCTATTGCGGCGAATATCCTAATTGTGGTAACTATGTCAAAGCAACCGGCAACAATACCAATCTCGGATGGATGTTCTTCAATGTCGCCGCGATCCCGTCGGGATATACCATCAACTCGATTAACTGGAATGCCTATTGCTATTCGCGGAATCACCCGTATTGGGAGCTTCGCGAGATGAGCCAGCGGACGTTCGATTGCCCGGCATATCGAACATCGTGCACATCGGGAACCGTCATGCTTTCGCAATATTGGTTATCCACGGAACCGACGGGTTGGAAGAGCTATACGCTCAACTCATCCGCCAATTCGATACTCGAATCCCGCCTTGCGGACGGATGGTTCGGAACCGGCATTCGAGATTTAGACACCTCATCGAGTTATTATGTTTTTTGGTATGGTTTCTATTATTCATCATATCGGCCGTATTTGGTTGTGGATTACACTGCGGTTAGTTGCGGAACCACGAATCACGGCGGCGCGGATTGGATTATTAGTTCGAACACCAGCGCCGGCGGCACGCATATGAATATCGGAACGTTCCGTGTGAATTCCGGCGTTACCCTCACGGTCGCCGCTATCTGCAAAAAGCTCACCGTCGAGGCCGATGTGATCAATATTTACGGCACTATCGACGCGACCGGCTCCGGCGAAACCGGCGGAACCGGCGGCAGCGGCGGCGGATATGCCTACGGCAGCGAGGGTTCATGCCACGGCGGTTATGGCGGCACTGGTGGATCTTCCGGTTCCGGAACCGGCGGCGGAAGCGGCGGTTCTTCGGGAGGCACCGGAGGCTGCAGAACTCAAGATTGCCCATGGCACTGTATCAGTGGCGACGATGGCTATAACGGTGGTGGCGGTGGTGCCGGCGGCGGTGGAGGAGGAGCATACGGCGGCAACGGTGCCAGCGGCGGATATGGAGCATATGGCTCTGGATTTTCCGGCGCATCCGGTGGATCGTATGGTAGCGGAGGCACACGCGGGTATTCATACGGAAGCTCTTCGGGATACGACGTAACATGGGGTTCCGGTGGGGGAGGGGCCGGTGGTGGCGGTGGAGCTTATATCAACGGAACATCCGGCAGCGGTGGCGGCAGGGGCGGCGGCGAGGTGAACCTCGTAGCTTCGGGAAACCTCGCTATAAGTTCGTCCGGCAGGATACTCACGACCGGAACTTCCGGCAGCGGTGGCGGCAATGGCGCCGGAGAATCGACAAATAACGATTACAACTGTAGCTGCGATGGATATAACGGCTGCTGCTTCGATCTATATGAGGTTTTCGATGCAGCCGGTGGCGCTGCGGGTGGTGGCGGTGGCGGCAGCGGTGGCGGCATCTCGATTATGTCCGCCGGTGTAATGACTCTTAACGGCACACTCAACGCGAAGGGCGGTTCCGGTGGCACTGGCGGCATTCCAAGCCCTTCATACGGTTCCTGCCACGATTACTCTAAGAGTGGAGCCGGTGGTGGCGGAGGAAGAATCAAGGTTATATATAGCTCGTGCTTGAGCGGAAGCCATACATTGGCCGCTTCGGTTGATCGCAGCGGCGGTTCCGGCGGATCGGGGTATTCGACAGGATATAGCGGATATAGCGGAACATATAATACGATGACCCTGCCGGTAACGACCGTAACGACGAATCCTTCCGGGATTCAGATCACGGTTGACGGCGTGAATTATACCTCGCCGGCGGAGTTCTGCTGGTTGCCCGGAACATCGCATTCCATCGGAACAACGTCTCCGCAGACGAGCGGAATGAGTCGATATACATGGACTTCGTGGTCGGATGGCGGTGCAATTACGCACAATATCGTTTCGCCATACTCTGGAACGGCCACATACACCGCGAACTTCAATTATCAGTATCTGTTCGTTTTCGAGGCGCACACGTCGCTCGGATCGGCACTTTCAAGCTCCAACTATGCGACCGTTACCGTCGATGGCGGCGGCCACGGCGTTTGGGACGGCCACGATTATTCCGTTTGGGTTTCCGGTGGAAGCTCGCATCTTTACAGCTTCTCCGGGACGAGCTCCGCTTCGGGAAGCAGCCATCGTTGGTTCTGCAGCTCGCCGCCTTCGGGAACGGCATCTTCGGGGGATACGATTCGAGCCTATTACAAAGAGCAATGGTGGTTCGATATAAACGAAAACGGGCATTCGAGCCCGTGTGCTGGCCTCGAGGGTTGGTTCGATAATGGAACGACGACACACGGCTGCGTGAACGACTCCTTTGTCGTCGTCGGTTCGACAAGATACACCTTCGATCATTGGGATTTGGACGCGAGCGGAACGAGATCGAGCGCATCGAATACAGTTACCATGACAGCCGCTAGAACCGCCCGTGCGAATTGGCGCAGCGAATATTTGGTTACATTTAAGGCGAACACCGTAACATCCGGCACCGACCTTTCGTCGTCGAATTATGCTACGGTCTATGTGGATGGAACCCCACATCAAATATGGGACGGCCACGATTGGACGACCTATTTTTCGATTGGCACATCCCATTCATATAGCTACTCATGGACATCGAGCGGAAGCGGCGTGGATCACCGTTGGTATTGTCCGGCACCGCCATCCGGCACGGTTACGAGCGCCGGAACGATCACAGGCGATTATCGTGAGCAGTGGTGGTTCGATATCGAACCGGGCGCACATTCGAGTCCGTGCGCCGGGTGTGAGGGTTTCCATGATCACGGCAGAGTTGTTAGCGGTTGCGTGAACGATTCGGTTATTGTTGCCGGAGACACAAGATATATCTTCGATCACTGGTCGGGCGACGTGACCGGAACGCATTCGAGCGCATCGAACAATGTAACAATGAATGCGCCGAGAACGGCGGTCGCGAACTGGAGAACAGAGTATCGATTGACGCTGAACTATACGGGTTGCAGTCCGGCGATACCGACGCAGACCGGTGCAGGATGGTATCCTGCCGGAAGCAATCCCGCGATTACTACGGAGGATCCGATCTTCGACGGAATGATGCGCCGATACGATTTCACGGAATGGAGCGGCGGATCGTTCGGAGATTCCCATAGTTCCGCGACGACTATCCTTATGGACGCCCCGCATACGGCGGTGGCAGATTATGAATTGTCGGAGGTGACCGTCGTCGTCCGGACGGACGGCACCGCAGACTCGGTCGATGTCGATGGCGCGGGATACATCTCGCCACACTCCGTCATCTGGCTCACCGGAAGCTCGCATTCGATCTCGACCGACAGCATCCAGTATGACGGCTCTGACACGAGATATATCTTCTTCGATTGGGAAGACGGCGTGTCCGCTCGCACGAGGACTATCACACCCGTTACCGATTCGACGTTCACGGCGAATTTCAATACGCAGTATTATCTTACGGTCGATAACGGCGGTCACGGCGTTGTTACCGGCTCGGGTTGGTTCTATGAATCCTCGACGCCAGGTTTCAGCAGCAGCGAAATCGCCGATGTTACAACGAGAGAGCGCTGGGTGTTCGATCATTGGGAGGGAACCGGCTCGATCTCCTATACCGGCGAGTCAAACCCCGCCAGCTGCGCGATGAACTCGCCTATCGTAGAAACCGCATTATGGTTAAGACAATTTAGGATAAGCATTTACGGCGGCGGCTATGGCAGCGCGACACCCGCCGCCGGTTCCCATTGGCTTTTCGAGGACAGCCTTGCTACGGCCAGCATAACGACTCCAGACACGATAGCGCATACCTATTGCACCGGCTGGACCGGAATGGGCAGCGTTCCGGCATCGGGATCGGATACGGTCGTCACATGGACGGTGGACGATTCAGGAGCCGTCGAATGGCAATGGGCTTTGCAGATTATGCTTATTGTCGAGAGCGAGTATCCGGGGGTTGTGCCCGCCGGAACGACCTTCTACGATTCGGGGACGCACATTAACGCGACTTGCCCCGGCGAGACAGTATCTGTGGCTCCGGGGCACAGGGCAATTCGACTCGGATGGACGGCGACAGGAAGCGCGCCGGCTAGCGGCGATTCTGGCAGGGTCGAATTCGATATCACCGAAACGACTACGATAACTTGGAACTGGCGAACGGAATTCAAACTTACGGTCATTAATCCGGGAGACCACGATTCGCCCACTCCGACGGCGGGCGAACATTGGTGCGTAAGGGATACGACTATAATCGCGTGGGTCACTTCGCCGGATGGAATATGGTATAGCCTCGGATATCACGGCACGGGAAGCGTGCCGCATTACAGCCCATCGACATACTCATATTTCGTAATGGATGAGCCATCGTCGATTACATGGAACTGGGAAGATTACACGTCGGTAACCTCTTTAACGATAACCTCCGTCACCGATTCGATATGGCCGGAGCCGGGAACATATTGGTATCATCTCGGCGCGACGGTGGACTGCTCGACCATTTCCGATACGGTCTTCTATCCGTTCTCGACGGACATGCGATATGTCCTCGACGGATGGACAGGCACCGGAGATTGCCCTGTGAGCGGCGACAGCGGTCACGTCTCGTTCGATATATACACATATTCCGATCTGAATTGGCTCTGGACGCAGCAGGTCGAGGTTACGGTTTCATCGGATGGAAGCCACGGCGACCCAGTTCCGGCGGAGGGAGAGCGCTGGTTTGATATTGGGGATACGGTTTCGTTCAGCGTTACGAGCCCCGACGGCGGTTTCTGGTGCATCGGATACGATGGCACGGGAAGCATCTCCGGCGGCCTGCTCGATTCGTTCGTAGTCGTTTTAGATTCGCCGGGCACGGTGAACTGGCTCTGGTCGGACGATATATCGAGGCTCGTGGTTCATAGCGATTGGGACGATCCATACCCGCCAGCGGGCACGACGAATTATCTCACCGGAACGACTATCGATGCCAATATCGATACATATGTCCCGCTCGGCCCCGGAAGGCGTATGACCTGCACAGGTTGGGCCGCCGCCGGAACCGGTATTCCAACATCGGGCGATTCGAGCCATGTTGTTTGGGATATTTTCGGATACACGGAGCTTTATTGGTTCTTTAAACAGGAGATGTCGGTCGTGGTCACGAGCAGTCATGGCTTGCCGATTCCACCGATTGGGACGACATGGTTCGACAGCTCGACGACGATCGATGCCTCCGTCGTCAGTCCTATCGGAGACTGGTATTGCATCGGCTGGACGGGCACCGGCAGCGCGCCGAGCGGATTCGGCACCTCGTTCGGTTTCGATCTCGACTATCCAGCCACCATCGATTGGGCATGGGAGCTTGCAACTGGCGAAGTTTGCACCCTGATTGTCCTATCGCCGCATGGCCACCCGACACCGGCGGGAACCCTTCTAGTCCCGGAGGGAACATACATCCGTGCAACGGTCGAGGATTCCATTTTCGACTTCGGATGGCAGGTCTGTTCCGGATGGATCGGAACGGGCAGCGTCCCGACGGTGGGAGATTCCAACGCGGTCGATTTCACGATAGACGAAAATTCAGTAATAACATGGATGTGGAACGGCGAGATTCGCTGGCCGCTGACGGTAATATCGATGGGCGGATTCGGAACGCCGATACCGCCGATGGGGTTGCATTGGGTCCCCGACGACACGGCAATAACGTTCAGCGTTGCCAGTTCGGACGCCGGTTATATATGCACCGGATGGAACGGCGAGGGAAGCGTGCCTTCCCATGGATATGACACCTTGTTCAGCGCGAATATTCTAATGGCGTCGCGTGTTACATGGCTATGGGAGGAGATGATCGACGTCGTTACACTCACCGTAACAAGCGATTTCGGAGCTCCGGAGCCGCATAGGGGAGTTAGTTATCATACTATCGGGCGGCATATCGTAGCCTTCGTCGAGGACACGATTCCCGACGGCGACGGGATAATGCGTCTTTGTTCCGGATGGCGTGGAACGCACTCGGTGCCGACCGGCGGGGACAGCTCGCATTTCGAGTTCGATATCACGGAGAATTCCATGGCCGATTGGCAGTGGGTCAACAATTACAATATCGATCTCGATTTCATCGGTTGTGGAACCGGCATCCCATCGCAATATGGCGAGGGTTGGTATATACAAGGGGAGACGGCATATATCGGAACGGATTCTGTCGTCGATGTAGGCGGAACGCATTTTGTATTCGATCGTTGGGAGGACGGACCGGTTCTGCCGGACACCTTCAATACAGACCTTACCGTCGATTCGACATACGATATTAAAGCGGTCTATACGCGTGGAGCGCAAGTAATCATCAAAAAGAATCCGCTGCATACCGAGGGGTATATCGAGGTGGACGGTCATCGGCATTACGGAGTGGATCAAATCACGCTATGGTGGTGTATCGGGTCTATGCACGATATCTCGGTCACCGATTTCGATTCGACCGCGACGATACGATGGACGTTCGATCACTGGTCGGATGGCGGGGCCATCTCGCATACCGTCGGTCCAATTTCATCGGATATGACATTGATAGCCCATTACAATCGCCAATTCCTCATAGTCCTGGAGAAGGATCCGCTGGAGGATGCTTATGGACGGCTTGGTTTTGGTTATTTGCCGATGGTCGGTTATTATGCCGAGTGCTGGTTCGCCGCCGATGACAGCACATATATCGCATGCAGCGACACGGATTATTCTACAGGCGGTATCGACAGATGGATATTCGACGAGTGGTCGGATGGCGGAAGCCGAATCCACCAAATCCATATCGTCGAACCTGAAACTCTCAGGGCGCAATACTTCACACAGCGCACGTTATTCATCCGTAAAAACCCGGATGAAAACAACGGCTGGATTACAATAGGCGACACTTCGTGCGTCGATTGCAGCGGTCTTATCCGCTGGGTTGATCAGGGTGGAACTTACTGGGTTGAGGTTAGCCCGATGGATATCGACGATTATAACGATACGGTTTTCTACTTCGATTCGTTCTCTGATGGTGGCACTAACGGGCACGACTACGGCCCGATAGAATCCTCCGATCTTCTTGTAGCTTTCTACGATCCGGTGGAAGTCAACCTCGCAATATGTCTGGATACGAATTATATAAATCTGGACTCGATGCTCTTGAGCCAGGTCATTACGACCGATCTTTCACAGATGATTCGCGTTGAAAACTGCGGCGACGTCGGTTGCACATGGGGATTGTTCATTTCATTCCCCGGTTTGTCATGGTCGGCGGGTATAGGTCCGGATTACAACAAATTCTGTATGCGCGGCATTTTTAATACGGATATTGTTGTTTCTCCTATCACATTCCATCCAATATACGACTATGTTCGTTCGACGATAACATGGGCTTCGGATGTGTATCTTGGCCCCGATGGATGGAATATCGAGGTTGACGGTGAGCGATCTATGTGGCTACAGTTCTTTTCTCCGACACTATCGAGCACTTATGGAATGCAGAGAATTATCCTGACAATTAATGCGAAAGTCTATTTACCATAAAAAATAGATTTTTTGGAAGCCGGGGCTTTGTCGAAATGATTAAGCCCCGGTTTTTTATTGATAACTGGCCTCGCCCGCTACCGGAAAAATAATAAGCGCTTGCGCGAAAACGAAGTGCATATTACATTAATACCTGACGAAAATAAAACGATTCAAAGCGTCGAAAGATGCGCCCACGCGGGAGCGAAAGATTGTGGAGTTGAATAATGACAAATGAAGCAACTATCGCTAAAATGAATCAGTTGCCCGATTCCTTCGCAGAAGAGGTTAGCGATTTCATCGAATTCATATTAACAAGGCACGACAATGCGCGCTGGCAATTGTGGATGCAATTCACCGAAGGCCTGAAAATTGCCGAGTCGGATTTTGACGACTATCTGTCAAATCTTGAAGATTATGAGAATCGTCTGGCGAACGGGGAGATCGAATGGTGAATTATGCACGTGGCGATGTCGTTTTGTGCGATTTGAACCCGACAGTCGGCACGGAACAAGCCGGGGTGCGCCCGTTGTTATTTTACAAATCGACCGCGCGAATGTGGTCAGCCAGCATACGATTATTGCGCCGTTCACGACGAAGATTCGACAGGCTTTATTGCCTTCTCATGCTTCCGTTCCAGCGGGAGCTGGAGGATTGAGTTTGGACTCGGTCGTCCTTTGCGAACAGATTCGGGTAATAGACAAACGCCGGATTATCAAGGTTCTCGGTCATCTGGAAGAAAAATACATTGTGGAGATAGCCATGGCTCTTCGCGCGATTTTGGAATTGTAGGAGCCGTGCATTTCCTCGGTCGAGCGACAAAATAAATTTATAGATGAGAAAAACGCGCCAGCGCAGGAGCGGGGGTGCAAGAGGAAAAGAGAGTATTCCATGAAGACAGATCGAAAAAAGAAGAATACAGGAATAGCGGTTATAAGGTGGTCAGCTCGGATACTCGGGTTGATCATAGCGGGGTTCTTCCTGTTAATGTTCATTGGGGAGTCCGTGCAAGCTAATTCGCTCCCCAAGGAACTTGAGCTGTTCGCGGCAATCGGGTTAGCCCTGATGGGGATCTATATAGTAGCTATGTTCCTGGCACTCAAATGGGAGCGCGTGAGCGTGTTCCTTGGGATGGCAGCCCTCGGATGTTTCTACGTCATTCTGTTCCTGGGATTGCTTCCCGGAAACGTTTCAGGCGGCTTCAGTATCAAAGGCATCCTGAATCCGTTTTTTTTAGTTTTTTGGCTACCGTTCCTGTTGTATTTGCTGTGCTGGGGACTCGAAAGGCGACGACGCGAAACCGACGAACCTGACTGCGGACCTCGTTAAACGCGCGGCGGTTGAAATGCGAACATCCGTAGGGGTCGTTCGAGAACGACCCGTGGGGGAGCGGGCGGTTCACGAACCGCCCCTACAAACGCCCGGCATAACCGAAACAATATTTCGCGGGTCGGACGGCACCTATGGCGAAATCACCCTCATCCACGACGACTACCGCGATGACAAGCGGAACCGGCGATCCGTCCACGGCATTCGCGTATCGCATAGTTGCGAAGGTCCTCGGTTGCGAGAACGAAGGTAATATATCGATATGAACAAGCTAATCGAAGAAAGCGAAAGCTGTCCGGACATCGACGGGTATTAGAAGCTTCGCTAAATGCCAATTTTCACCAAATATGATTTGCCTATTACTTCTATGGGATAGCTTATTGTGATGCATATAAACGAAAGGAAATCATGGAATTAGACGAAAGACAAGTCGAACTTTGCGAGACAAGCAAATGGGATTTTTCAGATCTTCGTGCAATTTTTATTAACTGCACCCTGAAGCGATCGCCGGAAATGTCGCATACGCGTGGATTGATCGATGTTTCGAAAGCGATAATGGAAAAAAATGGCGTTTCGGTCGATGTTATTCGTGCGGTCGATTATGATATTGCATACGGTGTGTATCCAGATATGACCGAATACGGTTGGGATAAGGACGAATGGCCGCAAATCTACAAGAAGGTTATGGCGGCGGATATCCTCATACTCGGCACTTCGATTTGGTTGGGCGATAAATCATCGATCTGCTCTAAGATTATCGAGCGCCTCTATTCGACATCCGGTAATCTCAACGCAGCGGGTCAGTATGACTATTACGGGCGCGTTGGAGGATGCCTTGTTACCGGCAACGAGGACGGCGTGAAGCATTGCGCAATGAATATTCTCTACTCATTGCAACATCTCGGTTTTGTTATCCCGCCACAGGCCGATGCCGGTTGGATAGGCGAGGTTGGCCCCGGACCGTCATATCTCGATCCTGGTTCCGGAGGACCGGAGAACGATTTCACAAATCGTAACACTACTTTTATGACCTGGAATCTTCTACATCTCGTTCGCATGTTGAAAGATAATGGGGGAATACCGGCGCACGGTAATCAACGCTCGCTTTGGGACGCGGGTTGCCGGTTCGATCATCCCAATCCCGAATACCGTTGAATTTAGAATAAACTAGTTGCAATTGGAAGATTATATGAATGAGAACTTCGATGAAATTTCGACGAATGAATTGCGAGATTCATTAGGCAAGCAAGGGATAACGGTTGTCGATACAAGGCAGGTGGACGCATATAATGGTTGGCGACTTCGTGGAGAATTTCGGGGCGGCCATATCGTTGGTGCCAGAAGCATTTTTTCCAAATGGACGGAAGAAGTGTGGTGGCCGGAGCTATTAAAATCGAAACAAATCGACAAAAAAGATGCAATAATTGTTTATGGCTACGATTCTCTCGATTCGCTAAAAGTTGCGAAAGCTCTGAATAAAGCCGGATATGATAATATTGCTCTATATAGTCATTTTATCGATGAATGGACGACCGATACCGGGTTGCCGATGGAGTTTTTATCGAGATTTCGTCATCTTGTTCCTCCGCAATGGCTCAAGAGTCTTTTGGATGGTGAACAACCGGACGAATACGATGGACATCGTTTCGTGATCTGCCATTCACATTTCCGTAATCCCGATGATTACGAAATGGGGCATATTCCGGGTGCGATTGCATTGGATACATTAGCACTCGAAGAACCCAAAATGTGGAATCGTAGAACGCCGGAGGAGATCGAGGCCGCCCTGGAGCAACACGGTATTACGCATGATACTACTGTAATAATATATGGGCGATTCTCGAATCCAAATAACGACGATCCGTTTCCGGGAAGCAATGCCGGTCATATAGGGGCATTCCGCAATGCACTCATCATGTTATATGCTGGTGTCAAAGATGTACGTATCCTTAATGGTGGGCTTATGTCATGGGAAGCGCTTGGATACGAGACTACTACCGAATCCACAAAGCCTGTTGCGGTCGATGATTTCGGAGTAAAAATTCCGGCGAATCCACGTGTCTTTATCGATACGCCCGAAGCCAAAGAGCTTCTTGCATCGCCCAATGGCGATTTGGTAAGCATCCGAAGCTGGGACGAGTTTATCGGATTGGTGAGTGGATATAACTATATCGATATCAAAGGACGCATCCCCGGCGCGATTTTTGGAAATTGCGGCAGCGATGCCTATCATATGGAAAATTTCCGCAACCCCGACCATACGACGCGAGAATACGATGAGATCGAAAGAAATTGGTTGGAATCGAATGTTATTCCGGACAAACGGATCGCGTTTTATTGCGGCACGGGCTGGCGTGCAAGCGAGGCGTTTTTTAATGCCTGGTTTCTGGGATGGCCAAATGTTGCTGTCTATGACGGTGGATGGATGGAATGGAGTAGCGATCCCAAAAATCCTATAGAAACCGGGAACAAGAGTTAAACATGAAAATCGACGATTATATTCCACAGGCGGACGACGACGAAATTTCTATCGAGATTATAAGCGGCTTGACCGCAGATCAGAAATACATTCCAAGCAAGTATTTCTACGATGCCAGGGGTTCGCAACTTTTCGAGGAAATTACCCATCTCGATGAGTATTATCCAACCCGGACAGAGCAAGCAATCCTACGCCGTGTTTTACCCGATATTTTCGGAATGGATTCAAGACTCATGAGAGAAATCGCCGAAAGCGAGATCGAAACTAACGGAATCGATATCGTCGAGCTTGGAAGCGGCGATCCGTCGAAGATATCGATCCTTTTCGATTCCATTCCCGATAATTTGCATGGGATGGTCAGATATGTGCCGGTGGATATAAGCAAATCGGCAATTATAAACGCTTCAAAAAAACTCGCGACAAGAGTCCCGGATATCTCGATACATGGCATCGTTGCCGATTTCTATGCGCATCTCGATAAAATTCCGAATGGAAGACAGAGAATATTTTGCTTTTTCGGAAGCTCGATTGGAAATCTCTCCCGGGATGTAGCTAAGCGGTTTATTATCAAATTAAACGAGATAATGAATCCCGGCGATAGACTGCTTCTGGGACTCGACATGGTAAAAGATGTAGCGGTTTTAGAGAGAGCATATAATGACAAAAAAGGCATCACGGCGGCGTTTAATCGCAATATCCTCGATGTCGTTAATAGACTGATCGAATCAAATTTCGTGACCGGGGATTTTGGGCATATGACGTTTTATAATCACGCGGATTCACGTATCGAGATGCATCTGCGCGCATGCAGAGATATGACGATTCGAAGCCCACATTTACCGCAAGGCATTGAAATTTCCGCTCACGAAACAATACGCACGGAGTATTCCCATAAATTCACTTATGAACATATCGAGGACTTTGCGAACGCAGGCGGCTTTTCTGTCGAGAATATATTCTGCGATTCGAATGGATGGTTTTCATTGGTGGACTACCTAAAAGACACCGCAGTTTAACTTTTTGTTACGACGCTCCGCGACTTGGCGGAAAGGAGTGAAATATGAATATAACAATCGAAAATAATCAAGTAGTCGTTAATCTCGACGATTTCGAGTTTCCGCTGTTCGAGGCTATGTCAGGCGCCAGCCTGCAGCGGACGTGTCCCAACGATTTTGTCGGAGGGACTTTTTTAAACAAAGATTATCTTAATTTATGGAGCGAATCCCGTAGGGGTCGTTCGCGAACGACCCGTGGGAGAACGGGCGGTTCTCGAACCGCCCCTACTTGACAGCGGGCGAGCGAAAGGACGCCCTTATCTTTGGCGATAAATTGAAAAACTTCCCCTTGCGTAATCCGGTCGTTTATTTTTTCAATAAAATAAAAATATTTCTTGATTTCCGCAGATAGATTTATATTATACTGACTGGTTGGTTTATAAACTAACCAGTCAGTATGGTTAAAATTCTTGAGGAGATATGATGGATTGGAAAGGCGAAAAGGCAAAGAAGAGCAAGGAAATCCTTATGGATGCTGCAATAGAAGTGTTCAGCCAAAACGGCTTTCACGCCGCGAACGTGGACGATATTGTCCAAAAAGCCGGATGCTCGAAAGGCACCTTCTATTACTATTTCGAGAGCAAAGAGGCGCTGGTTATTGAAATTATGGATACAGCAATAGAAGCCCTGAAGACCGAATATGCCAAAATATTGGATCTCGATATCGATTTTGAAGAGAGTTTAAAGAAAATAACTCAGGAAAAAATTAATGTTACTTCGAATAAGCGAAATTTTATACCTATAATATTTGCGGGAGCAATGAAAAAAGGGCATCGAATGTCTCCCAATATCAGGGAAAAGATGAATGAATTTATGAAATCCGAAATCCTTTATATGACAGAGCTATTTGAAAAATTTAAAGATAAAATAAGAGAAGACATTCCAGTTAAGATTTCTGTTTTGCTGTTTTCTTGCATGTCGGACTCCGTTTTCAGATCGCATATGTTCAAAGATTCCGATATTAATATCGATGCGGATGCAATAGTATCAATGTTTCTCGATGGTGCCAAAAGGGAGGAAAAATGAAAACGATATTCAATTATTTTCTCGAAAATAAACTAATCGTTAATATGCTCATGATTATCATCCTGTTTCTGGGGGCATATAGTCTGATAAACCTCAGGCAAGAGGAAAGCCCCGAAGCCGAGATCAACGTGATGATCGTTACTGTCCTATATCCCGGCAGTAGCGCATCGGATGTCGAGATTAACGCGGTCGAACCTATCGAACGAAAGATAGATGAGATAAACGGAATCGATCATTATACATCACTCTCTCTCGAAGGCCGGGCGAGTATTATATTGGAACTCGATTCGGATGTCGCCAATGTTCGCACTGTCAAGGACGAAGTCTATCGGAAAGTATCTTTGAATAATATCCCCGAGCTTCCGTCGGAGGTCGAGGATATTATCATCACCGACATCAATCCAAAACTCAAAGACGTTATTTCTTTCGTTGTCTATCCAAAGGACAGCGTCGGAGTCAGCGATAGCGAGCTTTACGACTACTCAAAAGCCCTGGCCGATGAACTTTTACGCATCGATGGCGTTTCCGATGTTCGCAAATCAGGTTGGAGAGAGCGTGAGATCCATGTCGAGGTGAATCCGGAGAAAGCGAAAAAACTCGATGTCTCGCTCACACAAATCGTGAACAGCGTTCGAACCCGCAACGTTCGTTCTACCGGCGGAACTTTGCAATCGCTATCTGATGAGAAAACAATCGTCACGATAAGCCAATTCGAGGATCCACTCGACGTTCGCGATGTTATAATCCGCTCGAATTTTGCCGGCAAGCGGATACGCGTAGAAGATTTGGCCGATGTATTCGATACGTTTAAAGAGACATCGACAAAAATTACAGTCAATGGCAAGACAGGTGTTTTACTTCAAATGGTAAAAAAGGAAAATGCCGATATTGTCGAGACTGTCGAGAATGTTAAAGAATATATGGAAAACCGAAACGGCCTTTCCAACTCGCGGTTCGAATTCGATGTTGTCAGAGACAGCTCGCTCGGCATCAAATCTCTCTTGAAGGTCGTCGAATCTAATGCTATCCTTGGTTTTATACTCGTCGCCCTCGTGCTGTTAATATTCCTCGACCGGAAAACAGCGTTCTGGACGGCGATGGGTCTTCCGATAAGCCTCGCTATCGTATTCACATACATGATGCTCGCCGATATGTCGCTCAACCGCATTTCGCTAATCGCGATTATCGCGGTTATCGGTATGCTTGTCGATGACGGAATCGTTATCGCGGAAAGAATTTTCGAGAAGAAGCGAGAGGGACTTTCCGCAATGCAAGCGGCGAAAGAGGGCGTAGCATCCGTTATATCGCCAGTAATCGTGTCGATATTGACGACTATCGTCGCCTTTTTGCCGATGCTAACTATCGGCGGAGTTATGGGACAATTTATCCGGGTTTTCCCGATTGTGGTTACGGCGATGCTTCTGGCCTCGCTTTTCGAGGCGACGTTGATGCTGCCGAATCACCTTGGGCATGGCAAAGTCCGCAGAATTAAGAAGGCAAACTGGTTCGATCCCGTAAAAAAGCTTTATGGCAAATTTCTTAAAACTGCGCTCAGATTCAGATATATAGTCGCCTTGATTTTCGTGGGAATCTTCATCTTCTCTTTCATTATTTCAAAGGATACAATAAAGAACTTCGTGCTGATGCCTTCGACTGAAAGCGAGCAAATAAGTGTCGACCTCGAAGCCTCCGAAGGAATAAGCCTCGAGCGTATGACCGAACTTAGCACGGAAATAGAACGGATAGTCCTGAAGACAGTCCCGGCCGGGGCGTTGGTTTCGACCAAAGCTACAATCGGCAAACACGAGGGCGGTTTTATGAGTAATAAGGGTCAATATGAAAATTGGTCCACGGTTACGATTAATCTATCTCCCGTGAATGAACGCGAAATTTCGGCGGGTCAAATAGTTATTAAGCTTAAAAAAGCGATAAACAGAGATAAATATCCCCATTTCAATAAACTTTTAATTGCGGAGCGCCGCCACGGGCCGCCGATGGGCGAGCCGGTCGATGTTAAGATTATAGGCGACGATTTCGAGGAGTCAGAGCTTTTGATGGCCGATCTCACGAACTTCATTCGCTCTTTGGATGGTGTGAAAAACGTCCAAAACGATGTTATCGATGGGAAAAAAGAGATCAACGTCGTCCTCCGGTATGAACGCCTTGCGGAATTGGGCCTCACAGCGCAGGATGTCGCGCAAACGGTTAGAATTGCATACGACGGAATGATCGCGACATCGATTGAAACCGGCGACGAGCTTCTCGATTTCCGGGTAAAAGTCGATGATTCTTTCCAGAAAGACGAGGCATACCTTCTTTCTCTCTCGATACCAAACAACAAAGGCCGCCTAATCCGTTTGAGCGATGTCGCTTATCTCGAAGAGGGCGTGGGAAAAGCGAATGTTAATCATTATGACGGAGAGCGTTCGATTGCGCTCAGCGCGAAAGTCGATAATGATGTTATTACATCCGCGCAAGCAAACATGAAAGTTCGCGAGTATTATAAATCTGTCGCCGAAAAATATCCGAACACAAGAGTCGAGTTAGAGGGCGAAGCGAAACGAACTCAGGAAACGCTCGGCGATATCGCTTTCGCATATTTTCTTGCGATAATGCTCATCTTCACCGTGCTGATTCTGCTTTTCAAATCGGTAACGCAGCCGATATTGATAATCATGGTAATTCCATTCGGGATAATCGGCGCGTTGGTGGCCTTCACACTTCACGGAATGCCGCTGTCGTTTATGGGACTTATCGGAATAGTCGGCCTTTCCGGCGTTGTGGTCAACGATAGCGTGATTATGGTCGATTTTATCAATAAAATATTCCGGGAGAAAAACAGCGACGACAAGAAATTAGCGATTGCCTCCATTATCGACGGCGCCAAAGAAAGACTGCGCCCGGTTTTGCTCACGACGATAACAACCGTCGCAGGGCTACTTCCAACGGTTTATGGTTTCTTTGGCAATTCAGAGATGATCGTGCCGGTGGCGATGGCTATGGCCTACGGTTTAATCTTCGCGACCACGCTCACGCTGGTGTTCACGCCTTCAATGTATATGATTCACAATGATATAAAGGGACTTTTCTCCTCCGGGAAAAGAGGTTAACCATGGATTCCAAAATAACGAAAATTGTTGCAGCGATTGTGATCTTGATAACCACGGCCTTGCTTGCTCAAGAGTCTATCACCTTCGACCAGTTCATCGACAATCTTATCGAGACCCAACCGATATTCGAGCGCACCGAATATAACTCGCGCATTATCGAGGTTGAGCGCGAGGGACTTACCGGCTCCGAGGATTGGAATATAAATTCCTCTGCAGGCGTTTCGAGTATCGCGCAAACCTCTTCGATGGGCGGCCTCCAGCGCATGACCTCGACAGCCCTCGGAGGAGGTGTTTCCCGGATATTCTGGAGCACCGGTGGGATAATGTCGGCGGACATATCGCTCGGGTATAACCGGCTATCATACGAGGATAATATAATCTACGACGCCAACCCGAATAACGCCTTCGAGAACTCAATCTACGTGACTTATGTCCAGCCGTTGATGCGAAATTGGCAGGGGCTGCTTTATGCGTTGCCCTACGATATGAAATCCGTCGAGGCCACGCAGGAAAGCCTGTCCGCTCTGGAAACCGAAGAAAATTTCCTCGCGGCGAACGCGGGATATTTCCTCGATTGGGTCTATTATTTGGAGGAAAAACAAATTCTCGAACAACGCCGCGATTTAGCCCGACAATCACTCGGTTTGATAGAGAAAAAGCGCGCGCGCAATCTCGTCGATAAAGTCGATGTTATCCGTGCCGAAAATTCGATTAAAAGCGTCGAGATGGCAATAGCGAGCAACGAAATGAGATTAACCTCGTTAATGGATAGACTGGCCGAAATCACCGGGGACGAAGGGATTAACGAAAAATCTCCGCAATTCGACATTTTAGGTTTTCGCGAGGTAAGCGATATCGGGCTGGTTATCGCCGAATTTAAGGATAGCTCGCGCGTTTTATCGAACATGAAGACGACGATCGAGCTTTTCGATTTCAACCGAAGAATTACCGAGGAATCGATGAAATCCGATCTCTCGCTTCAAGCGCGAGTTGGAATCAAGGATTACGACAAGGATTTTCTCGATGCTATCGCGATGGACAAACCGGATATATCGCTAAATCTGGTTTACAAATTCCCCCTCGGTAAAACCTCGTCCAAAGCGGATTTGCGGTCGATAGAACTTCAGATAGAAAAGCTTCGCCTGCAGATCGAGGAGGCGGAAATCGAGTATATATCCGGCATCCGGGCGCTCCATGCGCAGCTTCGCGATATGCAGGGCATTATGGCGATAAATCGCGAGCAGATCGAACTCGCCGAGCGGCAAACAGTCGAGGAAATGGCGCAATATGAGGTCGGGCGAAACGACTGCACTAATGT
>CAYNTG010000025.1:0-28066 GCA_964400105.1 uncultured bacterium | reverse complement strand
ATTGCTGATTTTTGTTTTGCAAAAGGGTTTCATATGAGTTATATTATCCTCACAATATTATTAATACAGAGGGCAATGTGAAAGCAAGACCGAAAATACAAAGTTGTGCCCTTTTTCAGTGATCTCGAATCCATAATTCTCGGTCAAGAGGGATACCATCTCTATTCACCACCCAATTTTTTTTGTATTTAAATCAGATTATCGGATTACTCTATGTAATCCTCAAAAGTGCTTTAAAAAATAGCTCAACGATTCCATACCGATTGAGATATTCACGTTCAGTATCTTGGCATGGGGTGGAGCCTTAAAGCCTGTGTAATCCGTGAAGTTCATAATCCCCCTGATCCCGGCGTCGAAACAGCGCTGGAATACATCGTGCGCCACCCCGGATGAAACAGCGACCACCGCCAAAAGGATAGTTTCGCGCTCGCAAATTTCGAGCATGTCGTCGCTGTGTAGAATTGGTATCCCATCGAAATCACCGCCGATAAGCTCCTCGTCGATCTCGAAAATCGCCGATATGTCGAATCCGTTTTCGGAGAACCCTTTATATCGAATGAGCGCCTGTCCGAGTTTTCCGAAACCGACCAAAGCCACCTTCCACCGCCTATCGACACCGAGGATCGATTCGATCTTGTCGGATAGTAAATCGATATTGTATCCGGCGCCCCTCTTCCCGAAGTTTCCGAAAAAGGCGAGGTCCTTGCGCACAGTCTCCGGCGAAACCCCCGCCATGTCGGCGATCTGTCGGCTTGATACACCGATCTTTCCCTCCAGAAAGAACACCCTCAGCGTCCGGCGATAGACCGACAACCTCTCGACACAGCCCTGAGCGATTTCCCCATTTTTCGGCACAGTTCCTTTCGTCAATTAGGGATCGCTAAAAAATAAGCATTAATTTTGCAGCGATAAATTATGCCATAACGAAACGAAGCAATATCGTCTTTTTCTTGCTGTCATTTCGAAAAGTGCAATAACCCTCTTCGAATCCGTCGGCCCGTTATTTACACCTGAAACGCTTGTCGAGAGCATTCTTGAAAATCTCGTAGATCCCTTTGTCCTTCAGGACGATCTTGACCTGCTTGAGGCTCTTCACGTTCAGAAGCGTATTCACGGACTCTTCTATCATGATCTCCGAGCATTCCTCGGCAGAAAAATGGCCGATACCTGTGCCAAAAGCCGGAATCGCCAGCGACCCGACCGGAATATTATCCGCAGCCTCGATGGTGTTTATCGTTGCTTTCCTGACATATTCGCCGTTGGTGCGAAGGTCCTGTCCCATAACCGCAGCATGAATGACATACTTTGCTTCGAGCGTGCCTGCGCCGGTCACAGCGACATCGCCGATAGTTATCGGGCCTTTTTTCATCGCCTCGGTTTCGATTTCCTCGCCGCCGGCTCTTTTGATAGCACCCGCCACGCCGCCACCCATCCAAAGCTTATTGTTAGCGGCGTTGGTGATGGCCTCGGTGCCGGCTTCGATGATATCGCCGTGAACGATAGAAAGTTTGACATGTCCGATGTTCACTTCCATAATATTCCTCCATAGGGATAGAATTCCACATTAACAAACATTAAAATTCACTTAGAATGAATATAAAACCATTTTTTACCAAGTCAAACATTTTTTAGGCTACTCGAAAACGATTCTATAAAATAAGATTTGGGTTGCATTGCTGGTGTTGTTTGAATACAATAATAAAATTATTTTAGAGATGTTCATACGGTGTATATGAGATTAAAACACGGAATAGCGATTCTCATTTTGGCAGTAGCGCCGATTATCGTCGCATGGCGAGCGGGAATTGTCGTGGATGCCGGGCGCAAACACGAGCTTCAGATAGGCATGGAGCAAGGCGCTGCCGATGGGTTCGATGCGAAGATCGATAGGCCGTCGCCCCCTCCGCCGCCGATGGGATTCTATTGCTTTTTCAGCCTATCGGACACAAACTACACCTTCATAGACGGTCTCTGGGGCGATATCAGGCCTCCGGCGGACAGCGCGCTGTGGAATCTCGAGATGCGAAGATGGGAAACCCCTGCGACGATTAGATTCGACAGCCTTCCCGATTCCGGCGTGATTTCTGTCGATGGAAGGATTATAGATTCGAGCACGGACACCATAGTCCTGCCTGCAAATAAAGATCGTATCGAAATAGAATATTCAGCAAATAAAGAGAAGACGTCCAACGAAGAGATTATCGAACCGGAATAAAAATATGGATAACGATAAGATTTACAGAGAATTTGAAAGGGAATCGACGCAGCAGAAGCTCGAGATCGAGGTCCTCGAATACTGGGACAAAGAGGAGGTATTCAAAAAGGTCATCGAAAAGGGCAAGGATGCGAAAAGGTTCGTTTTTTACGAAGGCCCGCCGACCGCGAATGGATTGCCCGGCGTCCATCACGTCCTCGCAAGGACGTTGAAAGACATCGTGTGCCGATATCAAACCATGAAGGGGATGCTCGTCGAGCGAACGGCCGGTTGGGATACGCATGGCCTTCCGGTCGAGATCGATGTCGAGAAGGAACACAACATCTCCCGTAAGTGCGAGATTGAGGATTTCGGCGTCGAAAAGTTCAACGCGGCATGCAGGAAGAGCGTGTTTAGGTATGTCGATGAATGGGAGGAGATGACCCGCCGGATAGGCTATTGGCTCGACCTCTCCAACCCTTATGTTACATGCGACAACGATTATATGGAGAGCGTTTGGTGGCTGCTCGCGGAGTTTTTCCGCGCGGGGCTTATATATCGCGGCCATAAGGTCCTGCCGTATTGTCCGAGATGCGGAACGGGTTTATCCGACCACGAGGTTGCGCAGGGATACCGCGATGTCGAAGACCCGTCACTGACCGTTCGGGTAAAAAGGCGCGATACCGAAAACGAGTTCTTCCTCGTATGGACAACCACGCCGTGGACGCTCCTTTCGAACGTGGCGCTCGCGCTTAACCCCGATGTCCAATATGTCATGGTCGAGCACGAAGGCCAACACCTTTGGGTCGCCGAAAAGCGCCTCGAAGCTGTTTTCGGAGAAAAAGCCCCATCGATTATCGACCGAAAGATGGGTCGCGAGTTGGTGGGAATCGAATACGAGCCGCTGTTCAGATTTGTGGAACCGGATAAGAAGGCGTGGTTCACTATCCTTGCGGACTATGTCACCACCGAGGACGGCACCGGAATCGTGCATATCGCACCAGCATTCGGCAAAGAGGATTACGAGGAAGGCCAAAAGAACAACCTTCCGATGATCCAACTCGTCGAGGCGGACGGCACGATCTCCGATCTCGCTACACCGTACGCCGGTATGTTTTTCAAGGAAGCCGACCCGAAGATTCTCGACGACCTCGAGCGGCGCGGCATCCTGTTTAGCCGCGGAACGGTCGTTCACAGCTACCCGTTCTGCTGGCGGTGCGGAAGCCCATTGATCCAATACGCCCGCGGAAGCTGGTATATCCGCACGACATCGTTTAAGGACAAACTGCTTGCGGCCAACGAGGATATAGAATGGTTCCCGCCGGAGATCGGCCGGGGGCGGTTCGGCGAATGGCTCAGAAATAATGTAGATTGGGCGATCTCGCGGGAAAGATACTGGGGAACACCTTTGCCGATATGGGTTTGCGACGAATGCGAACATACACACGCTATCGGATCGCGCGAGGAACTTGCCGGGATGGCCATCGAGGGATATTCCGATGGAATGGACCTCCATAAGCCCGGAATCGACGATGTCATTTTGAGATGCCCTAAATGCGGCGGAAGGATGCATCGCGTGCCGGAGGTCATCGACTGCTGGTTCGACAGCGGAGCGATGCCTTTCGCGCAGGCGCATTACCCGTTCGAGCACGAGGAAGATTTCGAGCCGAACCATTTCCCTGCGGAATTTATCTGCGAGGGAGTCGATCAGACGCGCGGATGGTTCTATACGCTTTTGGCAATCTCGGTTTTCATCAAGGGGAAATCGAGCTACAAGCGATGTTTGGTAAATGGTTTGATCCTGGACAAAAACGGACGGAAGATGTCCAAGAGCAAGGGAAACGCTGTCGATCCAATTAGTATAATCGACGACTACGGTGCCGATCCGCTGAGGTGGTATCTTATCGCAAGCGGCTCGCCGTGGTTTTCCAAGAGATTCAACCCGGAAGGGATCGCCGAGGTGCGCAGGATATTCTTCGATACGCTGCGGAATACATACGGATTCTTTGCGCTGTATGCAAATATCGATCGATGGATACCGAAGCACGGCGTAGGAGAGTTGTCAGCCGTCGATAGATGGCTCCGGAGCCGTCTTCACGGCCTGATCCGCGATGTGAATGCGGATCTCGATGGATACGATCTCACCCGCGCGGCGCGAAGGATCGCAAATTTCGTCGTGGAGGAGCTTTCGAACTGGTTTGTGCGGATATGTCGTAAGCGGTTCTGGGGCTCCGATATGAGTGACGATAAAATGGCCGCATATTCGACGCTTTACGAGGCGTTGACGACGGTCACGAAACTGATCGCACCGTTTATACCGATCACGGCGGATGTCCTTTGGCGGGGGCTTACATCACACGATAACGATCTTCCGGAGAGCGTGCATCTGGTAGATTTTCCCGTGGCGGATGACGGAGCGATCTCGCCCGAAATCGACGTGGCGATGTCTATCGCCGAGCGGATAGTTACTATGGGTCGGAACGCGCGCCAGAAAGTGAATATCAAGGTTCGGCAGCCGCTGCGAAGACTGCTCGTCTCGGCTGGGGAAGCGGTCGAGTTGCCGGATTGGGCGGAAGAACTGATCTGTCGCGAGCTGAATATCAAATCGCTCTCGAATGCGAAACGCGCAGACCTATTCGATCTCTCCGCTAAAGCGAATTTCAAATCGCTCGGTCCGAGATTTGGTTCGCGGATGAAGGAGATAGCGGCGATCGTCGCCGAATTGCAATCGGATAAACTTAAAAAGAGTATCGAAAATGGTGGAATCAATCTTGTGTTCGATGGAGAGGAGATTACGCTTTCCGTCGATGACGACCTGATTATGACCGAACACGACGCCGGTGGATTCTCCGTCGTCGCGGAGGAGGATATCGCGGTCGCGCTCGATATATCCCTCGATGACGAGCTTATCGCCGAGGGATTCGCTCGGGAGCTTGTAAATCGGATTCAGAACACGCGCAAGGAGGCAGGTTTCGAGGTTACCGACCGGGTCGATGTCGGAATAGAAGCGCCAGAGAGGATGTCCAGTGCGGTGAGGGGACACTCCGATTGGATAAAGGGCGAGGTTTTGGCAAGATCACTGACGTTCGATAAGATCGATGGGGAGGAGTTTTTGAAAAAATGGAAGATCGATGGCGAGGAGGTTTCGATATCGATTAGTAGAAATAAAGAATAAGTTTGTTAAACTGGAAATTTTGAATAAAAGAAGTATATTAGGCGGCAAACTATTAAAGCATGGGGGAAACGATGCGAACAAGAGAGATAGAGCGGATTAATAAGAAATTGCTTAAGATGCAAGAGGAAATACTTTCTGAAATGGGTCGTTTCGAGGATAAAACTCTCCATAAAAATCGCAAGGAAAACACCGGCGAGGTGTCGAGTTTTACGACACACCCGGCCGACATGGGAGCCGAAACCGCCGAACACGAAAAGGCATATATCCTTGCCTCGAATGAAAGTAACCTCCTTGTTCTTGTCGAAAAAGCATTAACGAGAATCGAGGATGGATCCTTCGGCATATGTGTCGAGTGTGGCGGGAAGATACCGCTGGATAGGCTCCGGGCGATTCCTTATGCTCTCTATTGCATGGAATGTAAAGAGATAATGGAAAACGGGGATTACGTAGTTAAAGGTTAAATTCTATGGCAAAGAATCCCCAAAAATTACCCTCTCCTCCCGGCGCAAACTGGAAGCAAAGGAGCAGAGGTCTCGTTATTTCGGCACTGATTTTCGCTGCCGCTTTGATCCTCGTCCAGATTTTCTACTCCGAGAACAATCCTATTCTTAACCTGAGCTATTCGGAGCTTATTTCCGAGGTGGAGAAGGGAAAGGTTTCCGAGGTGGAGTTCGTCGGTAAAAGGCTGAACGGTGTATTCGTTGAGCCGAGGGTGGTATCCGTCGGTAGGGAGAGTCTTGAATATAAAAAATTCGAGCTGTTCATTCCGTTCGAGGACCCGGAGATGGTAACACTTTTGAACGAACACGGAGTAAAGATTTCTGCAAAGGAGGAGGGGAACCAGTGGTGGTCGATAATCATCGGGATTTTGCCGTGGCTTTTGATACCGATATTATACATTTTTTTCATGAAAAGGATGCAGGGAAGCCAGAACGGGATATTTAATTTTGGGAAATCCCGTGCGAAAAGGATAACACCGGATCGGGTAAAGGTTACTTTCGATGACGTCGCGGATTGCGAGGAGGCAAAGCAGGAACTCGGCGAGGTGATCGATTTTCTAAAGGACCCGCGCAGGTTTTCCAAGCTCGGCGGGAAGATTCCCAAGGGCGTGCTTCTTCTCGGTCCGCCGGGAACGGGAAAAACGCTTCTCGCGAAAGCGGTTTCTGGCGAGGCCGGAGTGCCGTTTTTCAGCGTCTCCGGAAGCGATTTCGTGGAGATGTTCGTCGGCGTCGGCGCTAGCCGCGCGCGAGACCTTTTCGAGAACGCCAAGGCGAATTCGCCATGCATAATCTTCATCGATGAGATCGATGCTGTCGGAAGGCAGCGCGGCACCGGACTCGGCGGCGGACACGATGAGCGCGAACAGACACTGAATCAGATTCTCGTCGAGATGGACGGTTTCGAGACCAACGTCGGTGTGATAGTGATCGCCGCGACGAACCGCCCCGATGTCCTCGATCCGGCGCTGCTTCGCGCTGGAAGATTCGACCGACGCGTCGTTATAGATCGCCCGGATGTAAAGGGCAGACAGGGTATCCTCGAGGTTCACACGCGGGGGATTCCACTCGCCGACGATGTTGACCTCCATATTGTCGCCCTCGGAACACCCGGTCTCTCCGGTGCAGACCTCGCGAATATCGTGAACGAAGCCGCTCTCCTGGCCGCAAGGTTCGAAAAAGACCAGGTGTTCATGGATGATTTCGAGAAGGCAAAAGATAAGATAATGATGGGCGCCGAACGGCGCAGCATGATGCTGACCGGCGAGGAAAAAAGGATATCCGCATTCCACGAGGCGGGACACGCCTTGCTCGGCAAGCTTCTTCCCGGATCGGACCCGGTGCACAAGGTAACGATTATCCCGCGCGGGATGGCGCTCGGATTGACATACTACCTCCCGAAAGAGGATAAGAGGATATATGGCAAGGGCTATCTTTTGATAAAGCTCGTGCATCTTCTCGGAGGCAGGGTCGCCGAGGAGATCGTGTTCGACGAAACGACCACCGGGGCCGGCAACGATATCAAACAGGCAACTCACATCGCCCGGAGGATGGTCTGCGAGTGGGGGATGAGCGAGAAGATCGGCCCGCTCGATTTCTCCGAAAATGACAGCAGTGTGTTCCTCGGAAAAGAGCTTATATCGCGCAGGGCCAGCCATTCCGACGAGATCAACCGATTGATCGACCAGGAGGTCTTCGAGCTTATCGAAAATGCGCAGGAAAAGGCTCGCACGCTCCTCTCGAAAAACCGCAAAAAACTCGATATGCTCGCGGAGGCCTTGATCAAATACGAATCCCTCTCCGGTGAAGAGATCGACATCGTTATCCAGGGCAAGCAGATTAATAGGGACGAAGCGGAAAACAAGGTGGCAGAACAAGAACGAGTCGAAAGCCGGAATGCCGAAGAGAGCGAGGACGAGGTCCCCGGCGAGATTATCGCAGATCCTTCTCCAAAACCAGCTGTATAATCTTTTTCGAGCATAATTCATCGACCATTGCCTACCGTAACAAAGCTTAATTCAAGCTCTGTCGCCGTTCGGCTGGCTGGCGCGAGGGTGGGGGCGATGGCGCGCAATTTGCCTTAAGCAAATTTCGTGACAGAGCGGTATGGGTTGGGGATTCGCGGGAAAAGCCGATGCATCGGCGAAAGCGGATAACGCAATTTAATCGAAAGCCGACCGCAAATAACTTCGGGATAATCACCTTGAAAAATTCTCGGAAAAACGCTATATTCAAAGGTCAAAAATTCTCATAAGACCTTCAGGTCGGTGAATATGATTACGGTCGATCCATCGAAAATAAAGTTGATGGGTGTCATCAATGTTACCCCGGATAGTTTTTCGGATGGCGGAAGATTTATAGATCGCGAAGATGCGATAGAACACGCGCTTTTACTTATCGAACAGGGTGCGGATATCCTCGATATCGGTGGGGAATCTTCGAGGCCGAATGCGAGGCCGGTTCCAGAGGAAGAGGAAATGGAAAGGGTTGTCCCGGTTATCGAGGGTATAGCTAAAGCCACAAAAATACCGATCTCGATAGACACATATAAAGCGGAAGTCGCAAGGGAGGCGATATCGGTCGGAGCAAGCATCGTCAACGACATATCCGCGCTTAGATTCGACAAAAACATGGCTGCTGTTGTAGCGCAATCGGGATGCAGGATCGTTTTGATGCATATGCTCGGAAACCCAAGAACGATGCAGAAGAATCCCTTTTACGAAGATGTCGTGAGCGATGTTTCGATCTTTCTGAAGGATCGGGCGGAATTCGCTATCGGCGAAGGGATTGCGCCGGAGAATATATGGATCGATCCAGGAATTGGATTCGGCAAAAGGCTCGAGGATAACCTCGACCTGCTCGCAAAAATCGATACTCTTCGCCGGATCGGATATAAGACCGTCGTTGGAACATCGAGAAAATCCTTCATCGGTCTCATCGACAGGGAAGAATCGCCGGAAAATCGACTCTTCGGAAGCCTCGGAAGCTTCGCATGGGCCGCGCTGGCAGGGGTCGATATCCTGCGGGTTCACGATGTCCGTGAAACGAGGCGGATGCTCGATGTAATCGCAGCGATTGCATCGCGTGAGGAAAAGATCGACGGAGGAGACAGATGAGCTTATTCCATATCTTTTTCATCGATTTCCGAATCCTCGATATTATTGACATAATTATTGTAGCGATAATAATATATAA
The DNA here is from genome assembly GCA_964400105.1 of uncultured bacterium. GTDB lineage: Bacteria > UBP14 > UBA6098 > UBA6098 > UBA6098 > CAYNTG01. The sequence goes on along the minus strand of CAYNTG010000025.1, from coordinate 19,005 downwards.
CTTTCTGCTTCTGATGAAAGGAACACGGGCAGTTACTATGCTGCTTGGCCTCGGCGCGATTTTATTTCTTGCATTTCTTTCGACATGGCTGAACATGAATTCCCTAAAATGGCTCATCGCACGCTTGAGCACCGTGTGGATTATTGCATTTCTCATCGTTTTCCAACCGGAGCTGCGAAACGTCCTCACGAGGATCGGAAACACGCCGATATTCAGGCGTTTCGTATCGTCGAGCGGGAAGAAGGTAATAGCCGTTATAGTCGGCGCTGTGGATATTCTCTCGTCGGCGCAGGTCGGCTCTTTGATTGCGATAAAAAGAGACGTCGGCCTCAAGGGATACGAGGAAACAGGAAAAAAGATAGACGCAGAGGCGACATCAGAGCTTCTGGTAACGATATTCACACCGCATACTCCACTTCACGATGGTGCGGTTATCATAGAGGACAACAGAATCGTGTCGGCAGGATGCGAACTGCCACTTTCGACGAATCCCCGTTACCAAAGAACGCTCGGGATGCGCCACCGAGCGGGAGTCGGACTTACTGAGGAAACGGATTCGGTGGTCGTCATCGTTTCCGAGGAAACCGGCGCGATTTCGCTCGCAATCCGTGGCCACCTTCGTAAATCGTTGACGCTCGATAGCTTGAGAAAACTCCTCGAGGTATCGCTAAGGGGGCGTGAAAGATAGTGTTTGTCGATAGGATAGAGATAAGGGTCGTTGCTGGCAACGGCGGAAGGGGATGTTTGGCTTTTAGGCGCGAAAAACACGTCCCGCGCGGGGGGCCTTCGGGGGGCGACGGAGGAAAAGGTGGGGATGTCGTTTTCGAGATCGATGAACATATGACAACACTGCTCGATTTTTATTATACTCGAATGTTCAAGGCGAAAAATGGCAAGATCGGTGGTGGATCGAATAAAACCGGAGCCTCCGGAGATGATCGCGTGATACAGATTCCACCGGGAACAACGATTATGGATGCCGGGACCGGCGACGTGATGGCGGACCTCGTGAATGGAAGGTTTGTCGTGGCGAAAGGTGGAAAAGGTGGAAGGGGGAACGCCGGCTTTGCAACACCGTTCGACCGTGCGCCTCGAAGGACGACCGAGTGTGAAAATGGCGAGATCAAAGATCTCGTTCTCGAGTTGAAACTCATCGCGGACGTCGGCTTGGTCGGTGCGCCCAACGCCGGGAAATCGACGCTTTTATCGAGGGTGTCGAAGGCGAAACCGAAGATCGCGCCATATCCATTTACAACACGCGAACCGAACCTCGGTATCGTCGAACTCGACACGTCGAGAAGGCTCGTTTTCTGTGATATTCCAGGATTGATCGAAGACGCGCATATCGGAAAAGGGCTCGGGCTCGAATTCCTTCGACATGTCGAGCGCAACCTCCTATTGCTCATATTAATAGACCTATCCAACGACCCAAAAAGAGACCTGAAGATGATTCTCAAGGAGCTTCAAAAATATGCCGACGGACTGCTGGCAAACAAGCCGTATATTGTCGTGGGAACAAAGTTGGATGTCGTTCAGGATGAAAACTGGCGGAAGGAATTCGACTGGGATATTAGGGCTATAAGCTCCGTAACGGGCGAAGGATTAAAAGAATTATTGGAGGACGTGTTCAAAAAAATATCCGGAATAAAGGGGATAGTGGATGGATGATAAGCAAAAAAACCGGATATTTTGGCATATGGCTTTGCTTCATGTTCCTAGAGTCGGCCATATAACCGCAAAGAGATTGATAAGGATGTTCGGTTCGCCAAAGGCGGTTTTCGAGCAGGACAGGGCATCGCTGAGCAAGGAGCTTTCGCCATATCTGGTCGATGAATTGTTGTCTTACGATCCGGGGAATGATAGATCGATCGACGAGGAGTTCGAGAGGATCGAGAGGTTCGGAGCAAGGGTTTTAACGATCGACGACGACGATTATCCCAAAAATATAATCGACTTGAGGGACGCTCCTACACTATTATATGTAAAGGGTGAAATACTGCGGCAGGACGACCTTGCCGTCGGGATCGTTGGAACGAGAAGGGCGTCGAGATACGGAATAGAACAGGCGAGGCGTTTCGCAAAATACCTGGCGAGAAACGGCGTGACGATAGTTTCCGGAATGGCGATGGGAATCGATGGAAACGCACAGCAGTCGGCTATCGAAAACGGAGGAAGGACAATAGCGGTTCTCGGTTGCGGGGTAGATGTAATATACCCGTCGATGCACAGGAAGCTATACGAGGAAATAATCCAGAACGGGGCGATAGTGAGCGATTTCCCGATGGGGACGGACTCTCAACCACAGAATTTTCCGCCGAGAAACCGTATTATAAGCGGCCTTTCAAAGGCGGTGCTTGTGGTCGAGGGCAGAATAAAAAGCGGAGCGCTTATAACGGCCAGATACGCGGCGGATCAAGGCAGGGATGTGTTCGCGCTGCCGGGAGATATTAACCGGCCGACATCGAGAGGGCCGAATTCGCTCATCAGAGATGGTGCGATACCAGTTCTCGATCCACAGGAGATAGCCGAAAACCTCGGTATCGTTTCGATGCCCGATAATAAGAGGAACGTCGTTACCGGTTTGGCTTCGAAGCTCGATGGAGTAGAAAAAATAATTTACAAAGAATTAGGTTTCGAGGGGAAACACATCGACGCAATAGCCATAAGCACCGGTTATAGCATACAACAGACGCTCGCCGTTCTCACCGTTCTCGAGATGCGTGATATTGTAAAAAGGCTGCCGGGCATGATGTTTGCAAGAAATGTATAGAGGTAATAAATGATAAGCCAAGTAGTAGAAGTTGTAAATAAACTCGGGTTGCATGCGCGTCCGGCGACAATGCTCGTTAAAACGGCTGCTAAATATAGATCGAAAATAACGATCCATAAAGAAGACCTGACCGTCGATGCGAAAAGCATAATGGGTGTATTGATTCTCGCGGCGCACAAGGGAACGAGGCTTAGGATCGATGTCGATGGCCCGGACGAAGGGATTGCGATGAAGGAGGTAGAAGAGCTATTCTCAAATGGGTTTGGTGAAGAATGAAATCGTGGAAATTCAATATATCCAACGTATTGACGATCATAAGGATAGCAATTTCCCCGCTCGTGTTTGCGGGGATATATGTAGGCGGTCATTGGACGGTTATAGCCGCAGTTCTATTCATTTTAGGCGCGATAACGGATTGGCTAGACGGTTACCTCGCGAGAAAAAATAAGGAGGTAACCGGGTTCGGACAGTTCGCCGATCCGGTAGCCGATAAGATGTTGTCGGGATTTGCGTTATCCGGGATTGCGGCAACCGGTTTAGTGCATATATGGCCGGTAGTTGGAATCATATTCCGCGATGTGCTGATAACGAGTTTCAGGCTGTGGGGAATGAAGAGGGGCAAGAAAATTCTTCCGAGCAAACTTGCCAAAGCAAAGACCGCTATCGAAATGCTAACTATAATATCGATAATGATATACGCGATAATCACCGGCGAAAACTCCGCGTTCGGTCCGGGGAATATTGCAATGATCGCTGTATTTATCCTCGCATGGATAACGTGTATCGATTATTTTTGGAAAAACCGCGCGATCTTGATATAACACAAGAAGAGATTTCTGAAAATCGGTGAACCTGAGTAGAGAAGCAGCGTGGCGTCAAAGTCTCTCGAAAACGATAAGCACGCGCCCGCCGAAAGCGGCGCAATTGCCCATCGAATGAACTGTTGGGGAACCGAATTCATCGAAAACATTCGATTCGGACAATTCTGAAGCGAATTCTCGCGATTTATAGAATATTGCCTTTCCTCCGGGACGAACAAGACGCGAAATCGAGGGGAGCATATCGGCAACCGAAGAAACCGCGCGAGAAACACAGAAATCATAGGTTAGCATTCGATCGAGGGATTCGTAACGGCGAACCTCTGCGTGGGCATTTGGCAGATCGAGTGCGGAGACGGCTCGCTCGATGAAGCGTGCCTTTTTGCCGATAGATTCGACCATTGTAACATCGAGATTTGGCGCGCATATCGCGATGGGTATCCCCGGAAGCCCCGCGCCGGAACCGATATCGAGAAGTTCGGCGGGTCCGGAGACGATCTTCAAAAGAAGCGGGGCTATGGAATCGAGGATGTGACGTGTCCAGAAAATGGGTAGATCGGTGGAGGATACAAGGTTCGTTCGGCGGTTCGCTCGAAACAAAAGATCGACATATTCTTGAAGTAAATCGAGTGCTTTGGGTGGAAGCGTAAAATCGAAATCCGTAATGGTCTCGATAAACGTATCTATTTGAATGTCGGTCATTTAAGAAATTGTTTCACGTGAAACATCCGCAGTTTTCCCCGTGGCGATATAGACCGCAAAAAGAGCTGCGGGAGTGATGCCTGGAATCCGCGACGCCTCTCGAAGGTTTTTGGGACGATGTCGAACGAGTTTTTCAGCGACCTCGAGGGAAAGACCATCGATGGAATTAATATCGAGATCGGCAGGAATCGCACGATTTAACAGGGAATTTTTACGGGCGGCGCGCGCATTCTCGCGAGAAATAAACCCCTCGTATTTCGCCTCGATCTCTAACCTTTCGATAATAATTTCCGGAAGATCGGGATCGCCATAACCGGATTCGACAAGATCATGATATGATGAGTCGGGCAGCTTTAAATAATTGTGGCCGTTGGGCTTATTGGGATTGGATACCATTTTCCGTATGGGCGTGGGAAGCCGCTTTTCGGAAAGATGTTTCTTCTCCGAAAGATAAATATCATTCAAACGATGGAAATGTTCGAGCTGCTCTGGAGGAAGAAGACGGAACCTTTCCGCATAGGGAAGCATCCGCCATATCGCATTATCTTCTCGAAGGTTAAGCCGAAAGTCGGCACGCGACGTAAAGAGCCGGTAAGGCTCATCGACACCGAGAGACAGGATATCGTGGATCATCACCGATATATACGACTCGGAAATCGGCATGGCGAACGGCTCTTCGCCCTCGATCTTGAGCGCGGCATTCAGGCCTGCCCATAGACCCTGTCCGGCGGCCTCCTCGTAACCGCTTGTTCCATTTACCTGTCCGGCAAAATATAGACCTTCGATTCCGCGGAACTCGAGTGTTGGAGACAGCCGGCGAGGATCGATACAATCGTATTCGATAGCATAAGCCCACTGGGTAACATCGCATTCCTCGAGGCCGGGTATGGTCCTAAGCACACGCATTTGAACCTCCTGCGGAAGGCTCATGGAGATGCCGTTGACGTAAAGCTCTGGTTTGTCGCGTCCCTCCGGCTCGAGGAAGATGGTGTGCCTGGTTCTATTCGGGAATCGAACGACCTTGACCTCGATGGATGGGCAATATCGAGGGCCGATGCCCTCTATTCGCCCGTCGAAAAGGGGCGACAGCTGCAGGTTTCGACGAACGATATCGCATGTTTCCTCGTTTGTGTGCGTTATCCAGCAACAGGATTGCCCGGATGTTGGAATGCGTTCGCTCGTTGAGATGGAAAAAGGCCTGTAGTCATGCTCACCGTTTTGGGCTTCAACGCGCGAATAATCGACGCTTCGAGAGGTTATCCGCGGCGGAGTGCCGGTTTTGAACCGAAAAGTCTCGATGCCAGTATCGTGAAGCCATCTCGAAAGGAGCGTCGATGGCGGTTCACCGAGCCGTCCGGCGGGTGTGATCTTTTTGCCGGTGAAAATCTTGCCGTCGAGGAATGTTCCCGATGCGATAATCGCGGCTTTTATAGGCATTCTACCGCCATCTGCAGTGAATACCGCTTCGACCCGACCGTGCTTAATATCGATCGCCGACACCTCGGCCTCGATAACGTCTATTCCCTCGATCCGCGCGATTTCGTTTTGAATGGCCAACGGGTAACCGTTGCGTTCGTTCTGAGATCGAGTTGCACGAACGGCTGCGCCCTTGCTTCGGTTCAGGACGCGATACTGTATCGCAGATCGGTCGGCGCATTTCCCGATAAGGCCTCCGAGGCAATCGACCTCGCGTATTACCTGACTTTTTGCGAGGCCGCCCATCGCCGGATTGCAGCTCATTCTGCCGATCGCGCTTGCTCGAATGGAAATGAGCGCGACGCGATGGCCTCGTTTCGCCGCGACAGCAGCAGCTTCGACACCTGCGTGTCCTCCGCCGATGACCGCTATATCGTAAGAATTTTGCATAAACCAAACATATAAAGATTAATCCTGCATTTTCAAGGAATGTTTCACGTGAAACAAATCGGAGTTTTAAACATCGATCGATTTCATGGGAATTCATTGTCGATGTTGTTTCTAAGTGCGCGCATCTTACGGGTGACGCCATGGGTGGCGCTGATTCGGTTGGCGTAATCGTCCATTACTTCGGCTTGGCGAAGAAGATCGTCACTATTTTCCGGTTCGTTTTCGGCTCTCCGGCGAAGCGCATCAGCATCGTTGCGGATGGATGTTGCCTTGATTCTGGACTTGGTGGCCGTTGTGTTTTTAGAACACCAATCTTGAACATTAGATAAGAAGCGCTCTTGTTCCACATCCGAATCGTAATTAGATTTTTCTGCAGATTTATCGGGGCTTTTCTCCGATTCGGATCTTCCATATTTGCTTTCTCTGTTGCTGTATTGCGGTTCCCAGTTCAAGCCATCCTTTTCCGATTGTGGCTTCTCTTCGACACTGTCTTCAAGTTTGGTTGGATCGCCATTATCGTAAACAACCTCTTCGGCGGTTTCATTTTTGGGAGGTGTAGAATAATCGGGAATATTCACCCTTGTTAGGTATGGATTCTTAATATTCTTCGGTTCGGCGATTTCGTAACCGCCATCGGACGATTTGTGTGATTCCGGCGGATTTTGTGGAGCGTTTTCATCGAGGATTTTCTCGGCGCTTATCAATGCTTGTGCCAAATCGTCTTCGGAATTTACATTAGATCTCGAGCTGGAGCCTTCATCGACTCCATTGCCGCAGCTCAAATTGGCTATTAATATTGCGAGAAGAAAAAGCGAGACATATATTATTTTAAGGCTATCTTTCATTTTGAAGTTCGATGTTCCTTCACGATAACAACATATACTGTCGCCCTTTTCGTGGATTCGCTAATCCATTTTATTAAATATATACATTAAATCCGTAAAAGCCAATAAATAAAACGAACAATATTTTACGGATTCGTAGTATGGTTGCAATCGTATGTCGTAATCTGTATAATTTATTATTATATGTATCGCGATACCATAATACAAGTTTGACGATATGCAAACCTCGGATGAATCGAGCCTTCCCGTATATTATGGCCCTCCATTGAGAAGGCCGTTTGTCTCCGTTTTAAACTCGCGCCAGGGCAAAACTCCGGTGGGCAAAGACCCATGGGTTAAAAAAACCATCGATGCAGTTCGTGCGCTGAATGAAAAAGGGGTTACCATTCTTTCATCGACCGGGATGCAAACGTGGGGGCTGCTGACATGGGCTGTCGGGCATTATGGTGGAAGGCAGATCGTCGTGCATCCGCTGTTTCGCGATGAGGACCCCGAAAAATGGATCGAAGAGATAATCGACGAATACAATCTCGCGCCCGAAAAAACCGGCTTCGCATTCTACAAGACCGATTGCCCTCTATCGAGACCAAAAAAGGCCTGGCCGGAGAGAGATAGAACCGTCGTGCACCTTTCGGACGATATATATCCGATCTCGGTCCGGCGCGGTGGGAACCTTTACGAGATGATCAGAAAATTTAAAACAAAATGGGCGCGAGTTAAAGATGATTTTGCCGTAGATTATCACCCGCGAAAGATAGATAAATTATGTTTGCCATCGAAGGATGAGTTGAAGCGAAAATTCTGCGATCGAGAGTGGAACTACATCACTCATTGGACGCACACATTCGCCGGACCATGGCCCGGCGAAAACCGTGCGGATTTTTATAAAGCGATTTCCATTTCCGGGGACGATTATCCTAGATCGTCATTCGAGAGCATCTGTCGTATCCTCCGTTGCGGCAAGATATTCGGCACGACCGAGAATTTCAGAAATAATATTCCGAGTGTATCGTTCACAGCCCTTTCGCCATTCGAATCCATCGATTTAATGCGGTGGAATCCACGTAAAGGAAGATATTCGATGGAACCATATGGAATCGCTATCGATAGCGAAGTGGCTTCAGAATACGGTGTTAGGCCGGTTGTGTATGGCGACGAAGAGATATACTCAAATCTCGACGATGAAGGAAAACTCTATTTTCAGGCCGATGGCAAAAAGGCAAACTGGCGAATGGAGCATGAATGGCGCTTAGCCGGCGATTTCGACATATCCGCTCTTCCGAAAGGCAGTTTTTTTGCCATAGTGCCAACCGAACGAGAGGCGTTAATCCTTGCCGCAAACAGTGGCTGCAAAGCTATCTCCCTTGAATAATATATTTTTTGTATAATCGGCTTTATATTGTGGCGTCGGCCGACGAGCATAGCTCGTCGGGCCGTAGGGCCGGAGCAGCATTATCAATTCGTGCGGTTCTTCCATGTCCGACCCGACGGCAGACACGCGCCCGGATTTACGAAGTATGTGAATATCTGCCATGCTGTCCGGGCGCGTGTCTCCGACGCCACCCGCAAAAAAAGCGCTTTCGATAAATTTTTACAAAATCGCTTGAAAATGGAAAATTTGTGCTTATAGTTTGAATGCGAATGGGCATATGCCCAAAACAAAAAAGGAGAAAATGAACTCGAAGGAATGCATACCTTGCCTTTTGGGGCAAACACTGAAGTTTCTCGATACGGTCGATGCCGACGACGAGCTTTCACGCGAGGTGCTGCGATTCGCCTTGGGCGAAGTCGAAGCCGTGCTCGACGGTTCCACGGCGCCGGAGGTTGCGGGACGTGTATATAGCCGCATCGTCGAGATCACCGGCGTCGCAGACCCGTTTGCAAAGATGAAGGATGAATCGATTCGAGGCGCGCTCGGCCTTTTCGAGAGGATGCGGAGTGTTGTCGGGTCGGCGGACGACAAATTCGCGAAGGCGCTCGAGCTGTCTATTGCAGGAAATGCGATAGACCTTGCGGTCGTTCATCCGGATAGTGTCGGCGATGTGATAAGATCGCTGTCGGAATTTTCAGAAAATAAATTTTCTATCGATGACGGCTTGCTTCTCAAAGATGACTTAAAAGATGCAAAGATTGTTCTCGTGATCGGCGATAACGCTGGCGAAAGCGTATTCGACAGGCTTTTCATGGAGCTAATCGATGGTCCGCGATTGATTTATGCGGTGCGGGGCGGCCCCACGCTAAACGATGTCACATTCGATGACGCGGTTGCGTCGGGAATCGGCGCACCGGTCGAGATTATATCCACCGGATCGGCGATTCCGGGAGTGGTTCTCGATAAAGCGAGCGATGAATTTTTGGAAATATTTTTTAAGGCGGATGTCGTTATTGCCAAGGGGCAGGGGAATTTCGAGACGTTGTTCGATCCCCCAAGACCAGTATATCATATGTTCAAGGTAAAATGCGATTCCGTCGCAAACATCGTCGAAAGCTCGATCGGCGACTTCGTTATTTGGAAAAACAACGGCAAAATATAAACACAGGAGGTTTAAAATGCCAAGAGGAGACAGAACTGGACCAGATGGATTTGGTTCGAGAACAGGCAGAGGCCTCGGCTTTTGCAATGGATACGACAGCCCCGGATATACCGCTGGCGGTGGACGTGGAATGGGGATGGGAATGGGACGCGGCCCCGGTCGCGGATATGGTCGTGGAATGGGATGGCGTTCCGCACGGCGCGGACGTCCGGTTTTTTACGACGAACCAGTTGCGAGAATGAGCGCCGTGGACGAGAAGGCGGATCTAAAGGCCTATATAGGCGAGATTAGCGCCGAACTCGAAGCGTTGCAAAAACGCCTCGGCGAACTCGAAAAAGAATAGGCCAATGACCCGTCCGAGAAAAAGGCGGTTCGTCGAAGGCGTGCCGACGGTGCGATATTTCAAGCCCGTCGGCGTGCCTCTGGCGGAGCTCGAAAACGTCGTTCTAACTCCCGACGAGATCGAAGCCATTAGACTCGCCGACCTCGAACACCTTTACCAACAGGAAGCCGCCGAAAGTATGGGCGTTTCGCGGCAAACATTTGGCAGAATCCTATCCGCCGCCCACGAAAAAATTGCCCATGCGATAATCCACGGCCACGCTTTCACGATAGAGGATTCGGATAACGTCGATTTTGGGCCGCGAAAGCGAAGAGGACCGGGAGGGGGAATGCATCGATGGCGCGGAGGTCGCGGGAGACATGGCGCCGGACGCTGAAGATTCCACATTGAATGGTGTAAAGCTGCCCTTGGTCGAGCGTAATACCATCCCTGCTCGATAATTATTTCGCATTATCGCTTGACTTATCATATATACATTTCTTTATTATACTGATTGGATCGACCTTTAAGTTCAACACGGGATTACCATGAATAATTGTTATCGCGTTGTCTTCGCTTTGTTAATTCTGCTTTCGATAACCTTCGTTGCGTTCTCACAGCCGTTTCGCATAGATAGTGCCACCGTGCGCGGCAAGGGCGGAAGAGCCGTCAGATATTACCGGCCATCTTCGCCGCACGAGGATTGGTGGTATTCTGAAGAGGTCGAATGTATCCACGACGTCGGATGCGTCGATATAGTTTTTTGTGTCGATACATCCGGGAGCATGGCCGGGACCATCAACTCCCTTCAGGACGACATCGACCATTTCGCATACAATATCGCTGCGGTGGGTTTCGATCCTCGATTCGGATTGGTAACATATTCGGAAACGGTTAACTTTCCTCACGGCTCCACGTTGGAGAATCTCGCAACCTTCTCGACGATCCTCGATGAAGCACGCAGCGGCGATGGCGGATACGAACATCATTCCGACGCGATTTACCAAGCCATAGATAACTTTGATTGGCGACCGGGCTGTGAACATATAATTGTTGAAATTACAGACGAATGCGACGATGCGAGCACCGTTTCGTCCTCTGCGACGATTTCTCAGATTCTCACATGGAGCGGAGCAGTCTATATCCTCAGCGCCGATTGCGGTGACGTGGACGATTTTCACGATTATTGTGATACGAGTTACGGCAGATGGTTCGATTACAGCTCTTCGACTCTCAACGATGTTTTCGATCAAATCGTGGACGATATCGCCGATGTTGTCGAAATCGACATTACGATAACGAATACCTCCGGTGGCGTTTTAGACCCTGTGGTTGCGGAGCTTGTGCCGGATTTCTGCATTATGGTTGGCGATTCGCCGAATCCACAGAGCTACGGCCCGATTCCCGCGAGCGGCAGCCATACATACCTTTGGGATATCACCGAAATTCCCGGATGCAGCGGCTGGGGAGATTGTTTTATGATACGGGTTACTTCGGGAAGTTATTCCGATTCCATCGTCGGTTGTTTATGGGTCGAGGATTGCGGATGTCCGGGGCCTGATGCTGCTTTTGTATGTCCCGAATACAGTGGAAGATGGACGGCTTGTGAGGATCAATATATCGAGATAGAATATACCGGTTACCTCGGTGTCGATCCCAACACCTTGTGCATACAGGTCGATGGCGCGACGCACTGTTATCCGGCTTCGCCCAATCTGACCTGGACTCCCGGCACACGCGGCGGAAGGTTGCGGTTCGTTCCATCGTTGCCGGGATGGAGCCATCTCGATCACGTCGAGGTCGTATGCTCCGCCGGCGAAGACGCTACGGGATGCCCTCAACTTTTCTTCCCCGAAACCGATTTCAATGTCGATATAGAGCCGCCGCATCCGGTCTGGTGGGAGCATCACGACGCAACGCTCTGGCCGCTGCACGCGGCGTGGCGCGAGCCTCACGACGACGTAGTTACATGGGATCCACCATGCGGCAGCACGCTCGATGACACCGCGCATATTATTCTGAACGTGCTCCTTTACGATGACGGCGTCGGAATGACTCCGCTGGATATGATGCTCAGAGACCTCGATTTCTCCGAACTCGCTTCGCTGGATTTCATCGGGTTATGGGCGAGCCTAACCTCGGTTCAAATTACAGTTAACGATATTGCATTCATTCCAGACCTGCCGATCCCCGGCCATTTTAGCCGTAATGTCGATCTCGACGCAACAACCTATCTGCTCGATCCAAATTCATGGTTCGGTGGATGGGCGGTTGCATGCACGATCCGCGCCGATAGCGCGGGCATTCTCGGCCTCGCATTTTTGACCCACGAGATCGAGGTTTGCTTGAAAGCTAACGACCTCGTCGAGGCCGATGGTTGTATGTCGTGCGAGAACGACACCGAGTGGTGCTGCACATATTATCTTGCGGGGGAGCTTCCGCTTATCGCCGATGCCGGGCCGGATAAGTATATATGTATAACAACCAGCACCGCCATCGGCGGTTCACCTCCGGCGGGCGGCGGAGTTGCGCCGTATTCTTATTCATGGTCGCCGGGCGCGGGCCTTTCGAGCGCGACGGTCGGCAATCCCACGGCATCGCCGAGCGTGACTACGTCCTATATTTTAACGGTTACGGACGACGAAAGCTCGACGGACAGCGACACGATGACCGTCTATGTTTCCGACCCATCGGCGGACGCCGGAAGGGACACCACGATTTGCCCCGGCGCTTCGATTAGCATCGGCGGAAGTCCGACCGGCTCCGGCGGCTTTGGCCCGCTGACATATTCGTGGACCCCGACCGGAGGTTTGTCCGATCCATCGGCGGCCAATCCCTGGTTTTCCTCGGATTTTTCATGGGGAGACACTACGATTACATTTACCGTAACCGTAACGGATACATTGGGATGCGAGGCAACGGATTTCGTCATTATAACGATTACCCCGATTATCCCGGATGCCGGGCCAGATAGAACGATATGCATCGGCGAAAGCGTGACCCTCGGCGGTAGCCCGACGGCATCCGGCGGAGTCGGGCCATATACTTATAGCTGGTATGAATATCCGGGCGGAACGACGTTCAGCACCGAGGCGAACCCCGTGGTTTCGCCCATCGACACGACGCTTTATGTGGTTCACATTTACGGCGGCGATCCCTATTGCCATGCCATAGATTCTTGCTCGGTCTATCCGGTGCAGCCGTTCGCCGATGCCGGTCCGGACACGATTATCTGTTCCGGCGCATCGATAACCATCGGCGGCGCGCCGACCGGATCGGGCAGTGTCCCGCCATATACATACGAGTGGAACTCGGTGCCGCCCGGATTTACGTCTTTCGAGGCGAATCCGCTTATAACTCCAACTGTTTCAATGGATTATATAGTCGCCGTTACCGATTATATCGGTTGCACGGATTACGACACGGCCTTTGTGGGGGTTTCCGGTTCTCCACATGGCTGGGTCGTTGTGCCCTCGCCGTGTGGTGGGATTACTTCGTGCGAATATCAGACGATTATCTGGACCGTCTTCGACTCGACGGATGTCATCGACGAATTGTCCATCCGATTGAATGTCGACGGCGCGGCATACGACCACCTCTCGTCGGAGGTGGGAATTGTAGCCCATGGCGGAGATTCGGTGAATATTATATTTTCGACTTCTATCCCCTGGGTGCACGGCGACACTATCGTTTTCGAGGTAGTTAATGTTGCCAACTCGAGCGGCTGCGCTTCGAGCGTTCCTCCGTGCAGCTTCGTGGTCGATATCGAGCCGCCGATGCCCGACCCGCTTATACCTGCGGATGGCAGCGTGCTGTTTGTTTCGCCGGATTCGGTCGGCGTATTCATCGCCGATACCCCGGCGGGCGTCGATGCGGCTTCGTTCGATAATATTCATATCGAGATAAACGGCATCCCCGCAACGGGTTGGACATATTTTTGGGATGGCGGATATTTGTCGTTCGACGGCCTTTCTATAACTTCCGGCGACAGCGTGGTTATCTGCCTCGACAGCCTGTTCGATGCCCCGACATACGATTATTGTGCGCCGAACGATACGAGCTTCTGCTGGTGGTTCATGGTGCTGCCGTGCGATCTCGATGTCGTTGCTCATCCCGATACTATTCTTTGCGGTGGCGGGACTATCGGCCTTTCGGTCGATGTCGTTGGCGGAAGCGGCTTTCTGACCTATTCTTGGAACCCGACCGCTGGCCTCGACGATCCGACAATCCAGAACCCGACTGCAATCGTAGATTCATCGGTTAATTATATAGCAACAGTTTATGACGAATCGTTGGCGTGTTCGATGAGCGACACTGCGAGCATAATCGTCTCCGATCCGGTGGCCAATGCCGGCCCGGATGGGGTAATCTGCCCGTTTAGCTCTGTTCCGCTGGGATGCGTCCCCGCAGCGACCGGCGGTTTCGAGCCTTATACTTACGAATGGCTCGATATAACCGGAACGCCGCTATATACCGAGGAACACCCGACACACGACTTCGGCGATGTCGGCGAGAGCTTCGTCCTCCATGTAACCGACTCACTCGGTTGCGAGTCTTTCGATACGGTCGTTTTCGACATCGATTTCGTCGAGATGACCGCGCTCGACCTAATTGCACCCTCGCCCGACGAGACTTTGGCCGTGGGTGGTGTTTATTTCGAGTGGTCTGTGACGCCTCCGGGAAGTTATTTATACGATTTCATCCTCGACGGCACTACTATGTTCTCGCGCATCGATTCGGCTCATGTGACGGTCGATTTCCCATGCGGCGAGTCGCATTATTGGGAGATTCTCGCATATAACGAATGCATGGAGACCTATGTTTCCTGCGGCGAAACTACGGTGACGGCCTATATCGATACGATGATGTCCGGCGACCCGATTTTCTATACCGTCGAATGCACCGAGCCTTATGCCGTCGCGGTTCGTGTTCCCGATGGCGACTGGACGGCCTGCGATCCCGACTCGATCGTTGCGTTTATTATCGATTCGGCAGGTATCGTTGAAAGCACTATCTCCATGACGGTCGATGGAGTGCGCTATCACACCTCGGATTCCGAGCTTGAATGGGACGGCGACTCGACGCTGGTTTTCCGGCCTTCCGCGATGTGGGCGGATGGCGAAACGGTTTCCGTCTGCGTCGATAGCGCTATTAACATAGACGATGTTCCCCTTATCGCGCCGGTCTGTTGGGAGTTCTATATCGATCGCAGCGCGCCGGTGGTGGTGAGCGTATCTCCCGTTCCCGGATCGGAGATTCCGCCAACCACCGACGCAATAACGATTTGCGTTCGCGATAATCTTTCCGGCCTCGATTCGGTCTATGTCGATGTCGATGGAACGCCTTACGTGTTCGGACCTTACGGCTGTGTCGATACGACGGTTTGTTTCGAGATCGCACTTTCGACTCCGCTTCCATCCGGCGATACAATCGATGTCGATATTACCCGCATGACCGATTGCCCTGACTGGTGCGGCCCGAATATCGGCGACAGCACCTGGATTTATATCGTAAGCTCTTGCGACCTAATGGTTACCGCTTATCCCGACACCGCTCTTTGTTCGCCGGACTCGCTTCATTTCGAGGCGATTGTCACCGGAGGCAGCGGCGCGTATCATTGTCACTGGTGGCCGGAAACGATGTTCGCCGATCCGCTCGAGTGCAATCCCACCGGATGGATCGGCTCTACCGGCTGGGCGAGGGTTGTCGTCACGGATGACTCGATGTGGTGTTTCGCGGAGGATTCGGTATTTTTGCTTTTAAGCGAATTGGTTATCGATGCCGGCCCGGACGGCCATATCTGCCCCGGCGCGACGATTACGCTCGGTTGTGATCCGACAGCTTCGGGCGGAATCGAGCCGTTCTCGTATAGCTGGCAGTTCACCGACGGCACGGAATTCAGCACTCTGCCAAATCCAGATTACACTTTCGCGGACACGAGCGTTACGCTGGTTCTCGAGGTTATGGACTCTATCGGCTGCATCGAATACGACACGGTCGTCTTTACAATCGATTACGAACCGATAACCGGAGTCGATCTTCTTACGCCCACCGACGGTGCAATCGAGATGCCCGGCCCTGTTCATTTCCAGTGGGCACCGGTTCCGCCGACTGCCGACGCGACATACGATTTTTACCTCGACGCCACTTTCGTTACCACACTCGATTCGACCGATTATTATATCGAACTGCCCTGTGGCGAATTACACACATGGCATGTCATCGGTTACACCGACTGCGCCCAAAGTTATATCGCTTGCGACGGTGATACTATCGAAACGACCGCCGCAGATACTGCTTCGGCGGTGTCGGTGCTATTCGCAACTGCGGAATGCGGCGTGCCGAGCGCGACATATCTACATGTCCCGACCGGCGACTGGACGGCGTGCGATCCGGACTCGATTGTCTGGCTCATTGTCGATTCAGTAGGAATCGTCGAGAGTTCTATCAAAATTCGCGTGAACGGCGCGACATACACAACCGCCGACGCTGAACTTACATGGGACGGCGCTTCGAGGCTTCGATTCGATCCCGCGCCGATGTGGCCGAGCGGCACGACGGTGCAAGCATGTCTTATTTCCGCGATGAACCTCGATTCCGTTTGGCTGCCCGATTCGGTTTGTGGTGAGTTCTATGTCGATCTCGATCCGCCGGTGGTTTGGGGGATCGATCCGGCGCCGGGTGCGACGGTTGTCGCGGCGGGTTGGAGCACGCTCGACCTGTTTGTTTTCGACTCGCTTTCCGGATTGGACGAATCGTCGGTTTTATTCATAATCGACGGAACACCGCTCGATCTCACCGACCCGGAAGTTACTTGGGACGGCGATTCGACCGTTTCTATCGACATGACCGGTTTTGGAATCGATTGCGGCGATACGGTGAACATCTATATGACTGCTACCGATTCGCCGGATTGGTGCCTTCCAAATTATATGGCCGACACCTTCGATATCTTCACTTCGTCGTGCGGCCTCACTCCGACAATTATCGAGCCGCTGCCGAATACGATCTCGGCCTGCGAGGATCAGGCGATAATTCTATCGATTTCCGTTGTGGACTCGCTCTGCCCGGTCGATCCTTCGACGATTATCTTAAATGTCGAAAGCATCGATTACAATATCACCGATTCCGAGCTTTCGTGGACCGATCCGATTCTGACATGGACGCCGCCGGTCGATTGGGCGCACGGCACAACCGTCGATGTCTGCCTGACCTCCGCCGAGGATAGTTGCGGAGGCAGCTCCGATCTTCTCCCGCTCTGCTGGACATTTGAAATCGATCTTCAGCCGCCGGTTCCGACGACTTGGACGCCGCCGTGCGGATCGAGCATCGATGCCGATTCCGGCGCGGATTTCCATATCGTTCTCGAAGACGGCCCGGCGCTCATCGAATCGGTCGCGGTTTCCATCGACGGTGTCGATTACGATCTCGGTGGTGCGCTGACGATCTCCGGCTCGACTGCCGAATTCACATGGAATCCGGTCATCGACGGCGGACTGACGCTTTCGCCGGGGCAGGTTTTCAATTTATGCGTCCATACCGGCGACAGCGGAATCGCGTATTGCGATCCGCACGATACCGTTATCTGCTGCGACTATGTTGTTCCAACGGATACCGGAATCGTAACGGCGACGATCGTCGAGCCGCTCCCGAACACAATATCGGCCTGCGACGACCAGCGGATCGTGATGAATGTTTTGCCATCGGAGATGGATTGCCCGATAGAATCCTCCACAATCGTTCTTCGAGTCGGCGATTTCGATTACACCGTCGCCGATGACGAGCTTTCATGGACACCGGACACCCTCGTATTCACACCGTCGGCACTTTGGAATCACGGCGATACGGTTCATGTTTGCCTTAACGAAGCGGAGGATTCGTGCGGCGCAGTTTTGCCGGTTCCCGTTTACTGGGACTTCTATATAGACCTTCAGCCGCCACTGCTTATCGCGCTCGATCCGCCGTGCGGAAGGCCGGTTATCCCCGGAATGACGGACAACTGGAGCATTACGCTCACCGACGATGTCGCCGGATTGATGCCCGATTCGACCTCGATCACTCTCGACGGCACAATCTGCCCGATCTCCGGGCCTTCGACTATCGCTGAAAGGTCGTTCACTTTCGAGTGGAATCCGTCGGATTGTGGAATAACGCTCGTTCCGGGCGATACGGTTACGCTCTGCATCGTAACGACCGACGGGCCGGTCGATTACTGCGAACCGAACGATACGATATACTGCTGCGACTATCCGGTCGTGGATACCGGCGGGCCGGTCGCAACAATAATTCGCGTTCCCGAGGATTCGATCTCGGCGTGCGATCCCGAATCGATAATCGTCGAATTGGTGTCGGCATATCCGATAGTCGAATCGACGATAGAGCTGTTTGTCGATGGAACTACATATGGAACAACGAATTATCGGGTTAATTGGCTCGACCCATATCTGACATTTAATCCCGATCCCGATTGGAACGATCACGACACGGTGTTCGCGTCCCTCGTCGCAGCGGACGATATGTTCGGAAATCCCTGCATAAATGCTCCGCTTGCGTGGGTTTTTTACATCGATCGCGTAGAGCCTACCAGCGATATGATCGAGCCGGTCTCGAATTATACGCGAAATCTCAGACAGCAGATAATCATCGACGTGGAGGACCTTCTCGCGGGGGTCGATCCAAATACCCTGATCCTGATAATCGATGGGGAGGAATATGACATCGGCGATTTCGACTGGGTATCCGAAGGCCTCGGCGGAAGGATTGTCTGGATTCCAGACGAGCACGGCGTCGAGTTCACGGCGGGAGACACAGTGAATATCCATCTCACAGCCGGCGATGCCCCCGATCTTTGCGGCCCGAATGTCCATCTCGCGGATTATATTTTCTATGTCGAACCGTGGACGCCGTGTTTGGTGGTGCCGAATCCGTTCACGCCGAGCGGCGACGATGTCAACGAGATAACGATCTTCGACTGGCCGAACATGACCACCGAGGGCGCGACGATCACGATATTCACGAAGCGCAATATCCCGGTGAGGCGATACGAGCTTCCCGCGCAGCTCGAATACGGCGACGTCGTCG
This sequence comes from uncultured bacterium, assembly GCA_964400105.1. GTDB lineage: Bacteria > UBP14 > UBA6098 > UBA6098 > UBA6098 > CAYNTG01. The sequence goes on along the minus strand of CAYNTG010000025.1, from coordinate 67 downwards.
GGCGCGCATGGGATGGCCGCGACGAAAACGGCCTTCTGATGACGCCGGGGCTTTATATCTATGTCGT
>CAYNTG010000024.1:23536-28482 GCA_964400105.1 uncultured bacterium | reverse complement strand
GAATGTTCTGCATATCGCCGGCAAACCATAACTCGCCGCCGTGGGGTGAAAGAAGCTGTAATTCGAGTGTTTTTTGCCATTCCAGATAGATTTTACTATCCTGGATGCCACATTTAACGAATCCCATTTCGGGATGATAGGCGATATCCCAGAATCTTATCGGATCGTAAATATGCATCGTATCTAAATCGACAACAATTCCCGATGGGCTTAAGAGCTGGAAAAACCTTATAGGCGACGATGATCCCATAACCCACCAATAGTTATCGGGCATTCCGGCGAGACACTCGACCATGTTTTGGGGACTAAATGGGACTGATATTTGATTTGAGAATACTAAATGGCTGTCGGCATCGACAACGTATAAGAAACCACTAAACAAGTCCGCTGTACTATACATAGCGGTGTATAACAGCCCATATTGGCCGTCGGGCGTAATCGATAAATCTAAACTCTGAAATCTTGCATAAGTACCCTTAAGCCACTTCTGATTTCCTAAAGAGTCCAAACACCAGATGCCAATCCATGCATCAAAACTATATCCGCTGTGAATAGCTGCTATAATATCCCCATTTGGCGCAACTGCACCACTTTTAGCAGCACCCCTTGTTGGTCCTGGACGACCTACCGGGTCCGCTAACCATTCCAATTCGAAATCTGAATTGTACTTGATAACCCTCGGGCAAGAGGTCCCCAGTGTCTCGCAATCGCAAAATAGATAAAATCCTGAATCGGATGAGGCCGCGATATCGTATGCCCAACCGGCAATAGAATCCGGTAATTCCATCGAAGTTATTGAATCTCCACTCGCCGATAGCTTTATCATATAAAAAATCCAGTCGCTATCTTGAATCAAGATAATCTCACCGTTAGTTAATTCCGCCCCGCATGCGTAACGGTCGCGTTCTATGGCCGGATCGGAACCGAACGACCATAGCGTATCGCCGTTGCTATCGATTCTAAGCACAAAAGGGGACCAGCTATGTCCCGGATGCATGTCCCTTCGTGTCGGTATTAGCATACCGTCATCGCAACAACTGATATTGTATATAGCACCTACACCGCTATAATCATACAGTCGCTCTTCTGCGAAACCAACGGAAGCAAATAGAATAATTGCAATTAGAATGAATGTTTTCATAGTCCACTTTCCTTTGTGTTTTCTCCGCACGCTCTCTCGTGCGGTGCATTATTATCAATTTCAACCTACGGCATTTGCTCAAAACTAATAACTTATACCTTTCCATAAATAAAAATAATATGCATTTTTTAACAAGTCAAGAATATTCTGAAGATTAAAAATAATTATTTCCTATGGCATAAAGCAATACTGCATAAGGCTATAGGCCATATTTGCCTTGCCATGTTCCTTTAACGAACATATAAACATGGAAAACCGCTTGACTTTTTGGGGACAAATTAATTATTCTATATGATTGGATTTAAGGACTAATGTTGAAGGATTATGGGAATGAAAATTGCTGTTGGAAGCGATCATGGTGGATTCGACCTCAAAAAGAGGCTAATAGATAATCTCGAAACCGATGTGGACGAGATTATCGACGAAGGTGTTTTTGATAAAAGCCCTGCGGATTATCCCGATGCGGCGGAAAGAGTGGCTTTGCGAGTTGCAGGCGGCGCGGTAGATTTCGGCATTTTGATATGCACGACCGGAATCGGCATGTCCATTGCTGCAAACAAGGTCGATGGAATTCGAGCCGCTCTCGTGTGCGATATCGAACGTGCCGGTATGGCTCGAAGGCACAACGATGCCAACATCCTGTGTCTCGGAGCGAGGTTCATCGATTTCGACATCGCCGTCGAGGCCGCGAGAATCTTCATTTCGACGGATTTCGATGGCGAGAAAACCGACGGCGAAAGGCACAAACGCAGGGTGAACAAGATTTCGCTCATAGAGCACAGGAACATAAATAGACAGGAGAAGAAATAGTGAATTTTTTACCGAAAGCGGACCCGGAGATTTACGAGGCAATCGAGCTGGAGTTGAAGCGCCAGCGTGACGGTCTCGAACTTATCGCGAGTGAGAACTATACCTCGCAGGCCGTTATGGAGGCCATGAGTTGTATAATGACGAACAAATATGCCGAGGGATATCCGCATAGAAGATATTACGGCGGTTGCGATTTTGTCGATATGGCCGAGGATTTAGCCAGAGACCGCGCCGTCGAGCTTTTCGGCGCGGACCATGCCAATGTCCAGACGCACAGCGGATCGCAGGCCAATATGGCCGTCTATTTCGCCGAGCTGAAACCCGGCGACACGATTATGGGGCTAAAACTCTCCCACGGCGGGCATTTGACGCATGGGCATCCGGTCAATTTCAGCGGAAAACTCTTCAATATCGTTCAATATTCGGTCGATAAAGAGACCGAACGCCTCGATTACAATGTAATTGCCGATTTGGCCAAAGAGCACAAACCGAAGATGATAATGACCGGCGCGAGCGCATACCCGCGCGTATGGGATTTCGAGCGGTTCCGCGAGATAGCAGATTCTGTCGGGGCGATCCTCGTCGCAGACATGGCACACTTCGCCGGCCTCGTCGCGGTCGGATTGCATCCTTCGCCGGTGCCGCATTGCGATTATGTCACATCGACGACACACAAAACCCTCCGTGGCCCGCGCGGCGGTCTAGTTTTGTGCAAGGAGGAGTTCGCAAAGAAGCTCGATAAGGCGGTAATGCCGGGGATGCAAGGTGGGCCGCTCATGCATATTATAGCTGCGAAAGCGGTATGTTTCAAGGAAGCGCTTCAACCGGAATTTAAAGAATACCAACAGCGCATCCTCGACAACGCACAGGCGCTCGCAAAATCGGTTGCAGAGGGCGGTTTGAGGATTGTATCCGGCGGCACGGATAATCATCTGATGCTCATCGATCTGAGGCCGAAGAACATTACCGGCAAGATCGCAGAAAAGGCGCTCGGCGAGGCCGGAATCACGGTCAACAAAAATACCATACCGTTCGACCCGGAAAAGCCGTTCGTGACCAGCGGTATCCGGATCGGAACGCCGGCGATAACCACCAGAGGGATGGGCATCGCCGAGATGGAGCAGATCGGTCGATGGATAGTCGAGGTCGTGGAAAACCACGATGATATGTCAAAACTTGCCACGATACGCGACGATGTGGCCGAGCTTTGCAGCAAATTCCCGATCTATCCGGGTTTGTAAGAAAAGATGAGTATCTCGGATATATTGAAGAATGCAATCGAATCGTCCATTCTGCGCAAGGCGAAATCGTTGCGATCCGAGTTCCCTATGATATTGAAAAATCTCGACAGAACACTCCTTCTTTGGCCGCGAAACCCGGACGAATCGACCATCGAGGCCGCGAGGGAGATCGAATCGGCGATAGGAGATCGGATCGGAGGCATCCTCGCTATCGAAATGAAGCCTCCTATCAAATTAGGTGAAACGATAATTTTAAACTCTAAAGACATTGGCTTTTTTGGAAGGCCTAAGAGAAAAGCGGCGAACAGAATATCCGGGTTCACGGCATCGATAGACCTCTCCAATAAATTCGATCTGCCGATCTCCGCTCTGCCGGTGATGGCCGGTGTGCCGCTCCGTATCGGAAAGGACGGTTCGCTGGCCGGCGGTGCGTATAATCTGATCGTTTCGGGACGAATTGGAGAAATGTTGAAGAAAAATTTTAGGATCGAGTGAGAAAATGGGAAAGAATTATTACAGAGACAGAGACAGAGAAAAAATGCCGTCGCACTACTCGCTTTCGGTGATCGTGCCGGCATATAACGAGGTCGATAACATCGAACCTCTTGTGCTGGAATTCGACAAGTTCTTGTCGCAACAGCATTTTCGGTCGGAGGTAATCGTCGTCGACGATGGATCGACCGACGGAACTGGAGATCGTGTCCTCGAGCTTTCGGGAAGGTTCGATTTCCTGAAGCTCGTTCGGCATAAGCAAAATATGGGCAAAACCGCAGCTATCGAGACAGGATTCGCCGTTAGCAATGGCAAACGGATCGCGATCTTCGACGCCGATCTCCAATACGATCCGCAGGATCTCAAGCGGATGATGGACAAGCTCGACCGGGGATATGGAATCGTCAGCGGAATCAAGCAGGGCAAATATCAAAAGCCGTTCGTGAGCAAGATTTTCAACGGCCTCACGCGCCGTCTATTCGGGATCAAAGTCAAGGACATGAATTCGCTCAAGATACTCCGGCGCGAGGTCATGGCCGAGCTTTTCCTGCGCAAGGATTGGCACCGATTTATGGTCGTCCTCGCAGCGGAAAGGGGATACAGGGTTGCTGATATACCTGTAAAACTCAGGCCGAGGCGTTTCGGCAAACCAAAATATGGCGGTTTTGGGCGCGTCTTTGTCGGCATAACCGACCTCATCGCGGTATGGCTTTCCGAGAGGGTGTTTCGTAAGCCGATGCTGTATTTCGGGAGCATCGGACTGGTCAGTCTGATGATCTCGGTATTATTGGCGCTCTTTATCTTCATTGCCAGGCTCGGTTTCGACCGGGGATATCCACCTTTACAGACGATTTTGATATTAGCGATATCGATATCGGGGTTCTCTTTCACATTGGGATTTCTCGCCGAGGCCATTGCGAACCTTCGGGACAGAATCGAATTTTTGATGTCGAAGGAAGCCAAGATTGAGACACCGGTCATAGAAGTGGCACCAAAAAATCACGCGCGTCGAACGGAGTATAAGTCCGAAAGCTCTCGAAGGGACGATACGAGGCAAAATCGTTCGACGAGCGGGAGGACCTCGACGGACCGCCCCAAGCCTTCGAGCGATACTGACAAAACAAAGCGTAGGGATGATCGACCATCTCCAAGACAGCAAGATGATCGACCACCTCAGAAAAAGAGAGATGATCGACCATCTCCAAGACAGCAAGATGATCGACCACCTCAGAAAAATAGAGATGATCGGCCACCTCCAAGAC
>CAYNTG010000024.1:11243-23436 GCA_964400105.1 uncultured bacterium | reverse complement strand
GATCGACCATCTCCAAGACTGGAAAAGGATCGGCCACCTCCAAAAATGAAGGAAGAACCGCCACCTCCAAAAAAGGAAGATGATCTACAAAAGAAACCCACAAAACCGAAAGAACCGGAGAATATAATCGATTCATTCGAGGTCGAGCAGAAAGAAGAGTCGTGGGGCAGGCATGGATGGAAAAAACATACCAATGTTGTGAATGTCGCGGACTCGGAAGAATCGATGAAAAAGGCGATGGAATTGGCGAAGGACATCGACCGCGATTCCGTGACCGAATTTAAGAAGGAAGGTGAAACGGAAGATGAAACCTAAAAACAAGAGAATTCTTGTAACCGGCGGAGCCGGTTTTATCGGAAGCCACCTTTGCGATAAGCTCCTCGCCAGGGGCGATGAGGTCACCGTTATCGACGATCTCTCCACCGGAAGAATCGAAAACATCGAAGGTCTGATCGGCAACCAGCGATTTCACTTTTTCGAGAATAACATAATGAACGAGGGGCTGATGGATCATCTGGTTCGCGAGTGCGACGAGATATTTCATCTGGCCGCCGCGGTCGGCGTGAAGAATATCGTCGATAACCCGATCGGAACGCTCCATACGATCATCGCCGGGACGGATATAACGCTTCGGCTCGCCCATAAGCACGAAAACAAAAGGATCTTTATCACGAGCACATCGGAGATCTACGGCAAAAGCCCTGATATTCCATTCTCGGAGGAGGACGACCGCGTTCTCGGTTCCACGTCGAGAAGCCGATGGAGCTACAGCTCGGCCAAAGCGGTCGATGAGTATATGGCCCTCGCATATTGTAAAACATATAAGCTGCCGGTGTTTATCGGAAGGCTGTTTAATACCGTCGGACCGAGGCAAACCGGCCATTATGGCATGGTGCTCCCGCGATTCGTCAAACAGGCATTGACAAATGAACCGATCACTGTATATGGCGACGGCATGCAGTCCAGAACATTCTGCTACATCGACGATGTGATCGATGCGATGACGAGATTGATGGATTTCGAGGGTGCGATGGGCGAGATATTTAATGTCGGCACACGGGAAGAAATAACGATCATGGACCTCGCTAAAAAGGTCCGGGGCATTCTCGATTCGTCGTCGGATATCGTAACTATCCCATACGAAAAGGCATATATCGAGGGTTTCGAGGATATGCAGCGCCGCATGCCGAATATATCGAAGATCAAGAACTCGATTCATTGGGAGCCTACAACCGATCTCGATACGATAATCGTGAACGTCGCGGATTGGATCCGCGAAACGGGAAGGGATTGATGAAGCTTTCGGTTATTATACCGGTTTATAACGAATTCGATACGATTGCCGATGTGATAGAGAAGGTGCGCAAGGTTCCGATAGACAAGCAGATCATCGTCGTGGACGACGGTTCGACAGACGGCACAAGCGAAGCGCTCGTTAAATTCATTGGAAAGCCGGGCATTATCGTTCACCGATCGATGATCAATCTCGGAAAGGGTGCAGCCGTCCGAATTGGATATAAATACGCAACCGGCGACGCGGTTATCATTCAGGACGCCGATCTCGAACTCGATCCGAACGAATATCCGAGAATAATCGAACCAATCGAAAGTGGCGATGCGGATGTAGTCTATGGTAGCCGCTTCCTCGAATTGAAGCATAAGATCAAATTTATCAATCTTCTCGCGAACAAGACGCTTGTTTTTTTGACCAATTTCCTTTATGGCGCACATTTGACGGATATGGAGACTTGCTATAAGCTACTCAAAATAGAGGTCGTGCGTTCCCTCGAATTGAAGGCGATGGGCTTCGAGATCGAGCCTGAGATTACCACAAAGGTTTTGAAGGCCGGTTATAAAATTATAGAAGTGCCGATCACATATATTCCGCGCACTGCGGAGGAGGGCAAAAAGATAGGTTGGAAAGACGGTTTTAAGGCGATCTGGCACCTTTTGAAATACCGTTTCAAGAGATAGAATCGATTTACATGTCTGATATTAAGAATGTAAATAACGGTGATAATTTCGACGCTAAACCGTGCCTTTCCGTGGACCTCGAGGACTATTATCACGGTAATTATCCCGGATATGACTATATGTCGATGAAATTCGAGGACTCGCGCGTCGTCGAGCCGACGCAAACGATGCTCGATGTTCTCGATGCCACGGGCTGCCGCGTGACGTTCTTTGTTCTCGACGAGATCGCAAGGAAATTCCCGGATTTGGTGAGAACGATCTCCGGGCGCGGACACGAAATCGCCTGTCACGGAGATAATCATGTCCTGTTGACAAAGAGGCGTCGCGAGGATGTGTTAGAAGGCTTAACAAGGAGCGTCGAGTTCCTGGAGGACCTCACTGGGCAGAAGGTTCTTGGCTATCGAGCACCGAACTTCTCCGCGAGTTTCAAAAAAACCCCGTGGCTCTTCGAGAAACTCATTGGATTGGGAATTCGATATGATTCGAGCCGTTTTCCGGCGAAGTCGTTCTATTCCGGCGAGCCTTTTATGGATAAATTCCCCCACGCAATGTTCACATGCCGCGACGGAACGCTTTACGAAGTTCCGATATCTACATCAGGATTATCCCCGTTTCGCATGGTTTGGTCCGGCGGGTTCTATTGGCGAATCCTGCCGCTTAATTGGATAAAGAAGCAAATTCGCCGGAGACTCTCTTCAGGAAAAGCCGCCGTTTTATATCTTCACCCGAAGGATATCGATCCGAACAATCCACCGTTACCAATCGGTCGGATCGACAATTGGGTGCATCGTGTCGGCACCGCCGGCGGCCTCGGCAAACTCGTCGAGATGTGCAAATCGTTCGACTTCGTTCCGATCAAGGATATCCTCCCGATAAGATGCAGATTCGAAAAGGAAACGATCTATGAGTTCGAGAATCGAGAAGCAACAGAAGCCATTTAGTCCGATGCTTAGGACGACTTTGGTGCTTATTATATGCGGGATTTTGCTCGTGCTTTCGTTCAATCCGGCGATGTTCACGGGTGGTGATAACGCGCAGTATATCACCCTGGCGAAGTCTATCCTTCAGGGAAATTATCGCAACCTCGCATTTATCGACGCTCCAGCCGAGGTGGAGATACCGCCGGGATATCCGCTCATGATCGCGCCGCTTATCGGGCTTTCCCAGAATACCTTTCTGCCCACAAAACTTCTTTCGCTCGCGATGATGCTGCTCGGGATATATATTTCGCTCAAGTTATTCGATAAATATGGTGTTCCGATGCTGGTCGGAGGAATTTTCTGCGTGGCGATGTGCGCGAATCTGGCATTCAGCGAATTTTCCCATTGGACGCTGACGGAAGCGCCATACTTTGCGTTAAGCCTTTTGGGGCTTTACCTTTTCGAGAAGAACTACGACGCGAAAACTGTATGGCGATTCATCGGAGCATCGGCGGTGCTCTGTCTATCCATTTATATTCGTCCGGTTGCGGCGAACCTTATCCTCGGGGCATTCGTTTTCCTCTTGATAAACAGGATGTTCAAGCGTGCCGGAATCTTTGTCTGCACCGCGATTGCGGTTTATGGACCATGGCTTCTCCGAAACGCTATAGTCAAAAGCGGAGGCGAGGAGAGCACTTACCTCGTCAACTTCTTTACACGCAATTCAGAAAAAGGGCAAAATGCTATGGATCTAGGCGGTATGGTCGCCCGGATATTCCAGAACCTCAAGGTCTATTCGCTCTCCGAATTGCCGAGGACATTCACCGGTTACACCGGCGGAACAGGGATAATACATATCGTTCTCGGCGCGATAGCCACTATCGTCGTCGTGGTCGGACTCGTGAAACTCTTCAAGTCGAAAAAGAGCGTAATTCCATATTATTTGGTGTGTTATACTGGGATGCTTCTTGTTTATAATCCTCAATTCTCGACATTTCGGTTTCTCGTTCCGATGACACCGTTCATTATGATATGTATCTGGAAGTTCTTAGGAATGGTAAAGCCGATAGACATCGCGAAATCGAGGAAAATGGTCTCGATTATCGTGGCATCGCTTATCCTCGTTTCGTGCGGGATAAATTATGGAAGGCTTGCCCCGATGAACATTCGAGTCCTCTCATCCTATATGAACGGTATGGAATATGCGGGCCTCCCCGATTATGCCTGGGCGCGCTTCATCGAGGCCTGCGATTGGATCGAGAATAACACGCCCGAAAATACCAAATTAATCTCACGCAAGCCGCGGATGAGCTACATCCTATCGGACAGGCCGGGCAAGGTCTATCCATTCACCGAGGATATCGAGGCGGTGATGACGGACATCGATTCTTCGGGGGCCGATTACGTCATTCTGGACAGGGTAATGCAATCGACGGCGGTATATCTCTTCCCGACCATCCAAGCATATCCACAGAGATTCTCCGTCATTTATGAAAGCGCGGAGCCGGAAACATATGTCCTCCGAATACTTCCCAACGAGAACGCGCATCGAACGGAGAGGAAAAACGATGAATAAGACCGTATTAATGATCATTGGGACGCGCGCGGACGCGATCAAGATGGCCCCAGTTATCGAGGTGATTCGCGCGGACAGCGACCTCGTGCCGCTCGTCGTCGCAACGAGCCAGCACAGGGAGATGCTCGATCAGGTTTTGGACGCCTTCGATCTGAGCGTGGACATCGATCTCGACATCATGAGACATCGACAAACGCTGACCGACGTTACCGTTCGGGCGTTCGAGGGACTCGAAGATGTGTTCGCAAAACACAAGGTCGATCTGACCATCGTCCAAGGGGATACGACGACCTCGTTCGTCGGGGGACTGGTATCGTTCTATCACGGCAAAGCGGTCGCCCACGTCGAGGCCGGACTGCGGACATACGACCTCTCGCGCCCCTTTCCCGAAGAAGCGAACCGAAGGATGCTCGATGCGTTGAGCACGCTGCTTTTTCCGCCGACGGAAAGGGCAAAAGAACAGCTCCTCATGGAAAATCTCCCGGAAAAGGCGATGCTCGTCACCGGAAATACCGCCATAGACTCGCTCCTCCGCGTGGCAAAGATGGATCGCCCGATCTCGGACCCAGAAATCAGGGCCATCGCCGAGGATGGATCGCGAAGGTTGGTGATCGTTACGGCCCATCGGAGGGAGAGCTTCGGCGCGCCCTTCCAAAGATTGATCGGTGCGCTGAAACGGATCGCGGTGGCCCATCCGGAGGTGGACCTCGTTTATCCGGTGCACCTCAACCCGAACGTCGATGTTCCGGTGCGCGAGGCCTTGAGCGGCGTATCCGGCGTGCATCTCGTGCCGCCGATGGACTATCTCGATTTCACGAAGCTCATGGCCGCCTGCGATTTCGTCCTCACCGATTCCGGAGGCATTCAGGAAGAAGCCCCCGCGCTCGGCAAGCCGGTCGTCGTTTTGCGCGAGGTTACGGAAAGGCCGGAGGGGATCGAAGCCGGCGTCGCGAGGTTGGTCGGAACGGACGAGGATGCGATAGTCGCTGCGGCGGACGAGCTTTTGGTGGACAAAGAGGCCTATCGCAGGATGTCGAGAAAGGCCTTCCTATACGGCGATGGCAAGGCATCGGAAAGGATACACGCCGTCGTTCGGAAAAAACTCGGCCTCGATGCCGACGAGCCGGAGCCGTTCGTTCCGTGGATAGAGGAATTTTGAACATCCTCGTTCACAGCATCTATTTCCCCCCCGAGGTCGGCGGTCTCGAAACGCACGTTCGGACGCTGGCGCGGGCGCAGATCGACTTGGGGCACAGCGTCAGGGTGATCACGAGCCGTTCTGGGAACTTCCCAAAATCGGAGACGATGGACGGTATCGAGGTCGAACGCGAATTTTGCCCGAATAAAAAGCTCCTCGGCTGGGTTGTAACGACGCTCGCCGGAATGAAGCCCATGCGAAGATGGGCGTCGTGGGCGGACATCTGCCACGTCCATACCTTCCCCTCGATAATCGCTGGTAATTCCGCCCGAAAACGCGGCGTGCCGCTCGTTGCAACCATCCACACGAGCCACTTTCTGCGCTTGGCAAAAAAGCCATTCTGGCGAAAAGTGCTCGCCCATCTACTTTCCAAGCCGGACTTGCTTTTGACGCCGTCGGCGGAGATCCGGGACGTGTGCCTCGAGCTGTATCCCGCTGCTCGCATCCACGCGATGGTCAACGCCGCCGATACCGACCGATTCCGATCCGTAAAGTGTGCGATCGACAAGCCCTCCCCATCTGCGCGGATGATCGTCATTCCTCGAAGGCTGTTCGAGAAAAACGGCGTCGAGTTCGCTATCCGAGCACTGCCCCTCCTTCGGGAAAAGCACGATGCGCATATTTATATCGTCGGGGATGGCCCGCTGAGGAAGGATTTTGAAAATCTCGCGTCCGAATTGGGGATCCGCGAGTTCGTGCATTTCGAGGGAGCGAGGCCGAACATCGAGATGCCGAGCTACCTCTCCTCGGCGGAGGTCGTCGTCATCCCATCGCTCATGGAGGCCACGAGCGTCGCCGGCCTCGAGGCGATGTCGTGCGAAAGGGCAATCGTCGCGTCCGACGTCGGAGGCCTGCCGGAGATCGTATCGAACGATACCGGCAGATTGGTTCCGCCGCAAGACCCTGGCGCGTTGGCTCGCGCCGTATCGGAGCTGCTGGAGCTTCCGGAGGAATCGCGCCGCAGGATGGGAAAAATCGCCAGAGATCGGGTCGTCGAAAATTGGTCGGTCGAAAACCTCGCCCGGCAGGTGCTCGAATATTATAATGAAGCCACGGATATATTTGCAAGTGAAAAAGCCTAAGTTTATACACAATAAGTGGTTTTTGAGAGCGATAGCTGTCGCGGTTATTGGCGCGGCGGTATATTTCGTCGTGCGAACGGTGGTGCGCGATTGGGCGGTGATTAGCGAATACGAATGGTCATTGAAATGGTGGCTTTTGCTCGCCTCCATCGCGATAGGTTGTGCGGCGAGTTTTGTTAACGCCAAGGTGATGCAGCGCATAATGAAGGCGTTCGGCGCACGGGTGCCGTTTTCAAGATTTGGATTCCTTTTTATGGCGGCGAATTTTGGGCGTTATGTCCCCGGCAAGGTCGCGCAGATAGCGGGGCTGCTCGTTTTCATGAAACGCGAGGGCGTGCCGCGCACCGTTACATTTGCGTCGATGGTCGTTTATCAAGGTCTATTGATACTGGTTGCGGGGATCGTAGGAATATCATTGGTCGGCCCGGAGATTATTACCAAAGCGGCGCCGGGTATTTCTATCTGGGTCGTATTTGCCGCCGCGATAGTTGGAATCGTCCTGACGATTCCTTCGATAATGGAGCGCATCGTCAATCTCGGCCTCGGGCTTTTGAAACGCGAACGGATCGTTTACGACCTCTCGATTCGAGATTGGGCTGTCGCGTTTATCGCGCTGGTAATTGGATGGATTTTATTCGGCATCGCTTTTGCGGTGATGAACGCCTCGATAACCGGCCTCGAGATAGCGCAATTCCCTTATGCTTGTGGGGCGTTCGTCCTCGCATTTATGATCGGCTGGCTCGTGCTCATCGCGCCCGGCGGTTTGGGCGTTCGCGAGGGGATTTTGCTGCTTATCCTCGCGGCGATATATCCATCGGGAATTGCGGGGCTGATAGCCACGGTGGCGAGGGTCTGGATATTCATTATCGAGGCGGTTTCGTTGGGAATCGCCGCGCTGATCTTCAAGTTTTGTAATAAGGACTCGGTTTCCGAGTTCAATCCTGTCTCACGAAATCAACCGATGGAGATATCGAATGGGTAAACCGAAGAACAAAAAAGTTGGTTTGTCGAAAAGCACCGCGAAAAAGGGCTTTTCACAGGGGATTCTCTGGGGAGGCGGCATCGTCCTCGCTATAATCGGAGTCGTTTTCGGGTATTTTATTTGGAACATCGAGTCCCCGACGGCGGCGGCCTTGGCCTTTGCGGCGGTATCTCTAACTGGCGCGCCGATGATCGCGGCGGCATTCAAATCTCGCCGCGACTGGGTTTTCATCGGGATATTCGCATGGCTGACGATCTTCTTTTTCTCCCGTTTCATATTTGGTGGCGGGATGCTCTTCGGCAGCGACACGATGGGGCTGGGTTATTTCGCGCACAGCTTTTACCGCGATTTTATAAGGCAGTTCGGGGCGTATCCGCTTTGGGAGCCTTTTCTCCACGGCGGGATGCCATTCCATGCGGCGATGCACGGCGATGTCCTATACCCGACACGCCTTTTGGAACTCGCGCTGCCGCTTCATTATGCCCTCGGACTTAAACTGATCTTGCATATCTGGCTGGCCGGATTTTTCATGTTCGGTTTTCTCCGCAGGTTGAAACTGTGTCGCGGCGCATCGTTCTTCGGTGGGCTGGCGTATATGTTCGGGCCGTTCTTCACGAGCTATATCTACGCCGGCCACGACGGCAAGATGTTCGTGATTACCCTGCTTCCGCTTGCGTTCTGGGCGCTCGAGGCCGCCCTCGAAGACGGCAAGCTGTGGCGATATCTGCTTTTTGGGCTGACCTATTCGGCGATGGTCTTTTCAGCACATATGCAGATGGCATATTTCGCGGCGTGGGGGATAGGTGCGTATTTTGTATTCAGGATCATTCGCAAGCTGATTTCCAAAGATGGCGTCGCGAAAGCCGGGAAGCACGTCCTCGCTTTCGTTCTGGCGATTGCAATCGGTCTGACAATAACGACCGTGCAGATCTATCCGCCATTCAAGTACCTCGGAAAATACTCACAGAGAACGCAGCGCACCGAGGATTCCGGTTATGCGTGGGCAACGAGCTGGTCGCTTCACCCGGAGGAGATCGGCTCGATCTTCTTCCCGGAGTTCGGGGGCATAAGCGTCGGCGGAACGAACACATACTGGGGACGAAATGCATTTAAACTGAACTCGGACTATTTCGGAATAATCGTGTTGATGCTCGCGCTCGGCGCGGTGATTCTTTTGCGAAGCCCACGAACATGGTTTTTCTTCGGTGTCGGCACGTTCAGCACGATCTTTGCACTCGGCGCGACGACCCCGTTCTTCCGATTATTTTATGCATTGATCCCACAGGTGAAGAAGTTCCGAGGGCCGTCGATGCTTATATTTCTCGCTGCCTTCAGCGCGGTAGTCCTCGCTGCAGAAATGATCGCGGCACTCAAAGACGACGAAAGACGCGACCTACTCCTCAAGCGCGGCTTGATGATCTATATCTATGTCGTCGCGGTATTATTGCTGCTCAAGGCCTTGCTTATGACGGGCGCCGGCAAGGGTTTGATGAATCTTTATTCATCGATTTTCTATTCCGATATTGCAGCATCGAAGCGCACCGTCATGGAGGGGAATGTTCCCAATGTTATTCGCGGGATGTGGATCGCGGTGGTGGTGGTCGGCGCAGGTTTCGGCGCTTATGCTTTGGCGGTCAAGAAAAAAATCTCCGTATGGCTGGCGCTCGGAATAATCCTTTTAGCAACGAGCTTCGACCTATGGCGCGTCGGGAAGCCGTTCGTCGATATCGTCGAGCCGGGCAAATTTTTTAGCACTACCGGCGCAGTAAGTTTCCTTCAAAAGGAATATGAAAAGAAGCCTTTCCGCACGATCGTATTCCCCGGCGCTTTTCAGGATAGCTATCTCGCGCTCAACGGATTAGAGGAGGTCGTATTCGGCGTCGGCCACGGCAACCAGCTTCGGACGTTCGACGAGTTTATCGACCGGAGCAATCGATCGAAGAATCTATTCTCGCGCGCGGCGCTCGGCCTTTTGAACGCCGATTATCTCGCTGTTCGCGGCCGGGAACTCGGATCGTTCCCGCTGGCTTATCAAGAGGGCAATCTCAGGATATATAAGAACCCGATGAGCAATCCACGTGCGTTTTCCGTGTATGATTGGCGGGAGGTCGATTCACCGGAAGATGCACGAAAGATCGTTTTCGACCAGGATTTCAACCCCGGTGCAACCGCAGTGATCGAGGGCGATCCGCCGTTCGAGCCGCTCTCCAATCCCGATAGCGCCTTTATGCCTTCTCCCGCGAAAATCGACCGGAAAAATCCCGACGATTTCGAGGTCGCAGTCGATATGAAAGACGACGGGCTTTTGGTGCTCTGCGAGAACTGGTATCCCGAATGGCACGCATACGACGGCGAAACGGAGATTCCGATATATCGCGCCTATGGGACATTTCGGGCGGTGCCGCTCGAAGCCGGTTTCCATAAAATTCGATTCCGTTTCGAGGGCGAAACATTAAAAAAGTCGCTATACATTACGCTTTTCTCGATTCTGGCCTGGGGATTGCTTTTCGCTATGAGCCTGATTATGGGCAGGAAGAAAAATGGGTAAATTTAAGGCTTTTATAAAGAGCGTTCGCCCGCATCAATGGGTGAAGAACGTGTTTCTGTTCGCAGGCGTGTTTTTCGCGGGCGATTTTCTGATACTGTCCTCGATTCTACGCGCTACGGCGGGTTTTGCGGCGTTCTGTTTCCTCGCAAGCGGGATATACATCCTCAACGATATAATCGATATCGAGGCCGACAAAGCGCATCCGGACAAATGCAATCGCCCGATTGCAAGCGGGATTATTTCGAGATCATTCGCATGGATAATGACCGCCGTTTTGCTTCTATGCGGATTGGCGATCTCATACCTTATCGGGAAGGATTTTCTTCTATTCGGCGCCGGTTATGTCCTGCTGCAATTCTGCTATATCTTTTTCCTGAAAAGGCAGCCGATACTCGATATTCTCGCGGTAGCGGCGGGTTTTGTGATCCGGGCTGCGGCGGGTGGAGTGGCGGTTCATGTGCCAATATCGTCGTGGCTTTTGGTATGCACGAGCTTGCTCGCGCTCTTTTTGGTCACGGAAAAGCGCCGCCAGGAGCTTGCAAGGATCGAATCGAGCGATACGAACCACGATAGTCGCCCGATGCTGGAAAATTATTCCGTTCAATTTCTCGACAACCTCGCATCGATCGAGATATCGGCGACGATAGTCGCATACATGTTCTATGTTTTTTCGCCGGAGGTCTATGCGCACTTCGGAAGCCACGCACTTGGAATTACGATACCATTCGTTTTTTATGGGTTGTTCAGATATCTTTGGCTCGTCCATCAAAAAACCAAGGGCGAATCTCCAACCAAAATTTTCTTGACCGATCTTCCATCAATAATTAACATAATCCTTTGGTCGCTAACGGTTTTTTTAATAATCTATCTAACTTAAAGGGCGAATCTGTGTCGATTATCGAGATTGGCGTGGTTCGAGCGCATAAATTTATTTTGATCACTCTTTCGACAAGGAATGACAATGAGAAAAAATCACATAGATAAAAATTCCGGTGTGATATCGAACTCCGATCTGCCGAAGATATTGGTTGTTATGCCGATGGTGAACGAGGCCGGCAATATAGATAGGATAGTCCCGGCCGTTTTGGATATTGGGCCTGAGTTTTATGTCCTCATCTGCGAAGACGAATCGATCGATCGAACCCCCGAACTCGCCGTTAAGCTTGCCGAGTCCAATCCGGATCGTGTTTTCGTCATTCACGGCAAGCGAGAAGGGATTGGTCCGGCCTATGTTCGCGGCTTTAAGTGGGCGTTAGAGCGCGATTTCGAGATGATCTTCGAGATGGACGCCGATTTCTCGCATAAACCGGAATACCTTCGACCGATGGCCGGTCTCATCGCATCTGGCAAAGCCGACATGGTCGTGGGCAGCCGCCGCGTGAAGGGTGGCGGCGTCAAGAATTGGGGATTGTATCGAAAGCTTCTATCGCGGGGCGGAAGCATCTACACCCGCATCATTACCGGGCTTCCGGTGCGAGACGCCACCGCCGGATTCGTCGTATATCGCAGGAAGGTGCTCGAACATATAGACCCGTCGCGCCTTTCCGCAGGTGGGTATGCCTTCCAGATCGAAACGAAATTCCAGACATGGAAGGCTGGATATAAGATCGTCGAGTATCCGATTATCTTTCCGGATCGGACGATCGGTGAAACCAAGCTCACGAAGAACATTATCAAGGAGGCGATAATTATGGTATGGAAATTGCGCTTTGGAAAGATGAACAAGGTTTCCGAAAGGGTTAGGTGAAAAATAGATACAATAGCAAGAGTTACGTCGCAAACGATACCGTTTCCACGCATGTTACAAGCGAGTACCTTCTGTCCGTAGTCGTCCTTTCATATAATACAAAGGACATCACCGCTCGATGTTTGGATTCGTTATATCGACATGCCCCGACCATCGCGGATATGGA
>CAYNTG010000024.1:0-11143 GCA_964400105.1 uncultured bacterium | reverse complement strand
CCGATAAACCTGCTTCTCGGCTTTGGTCTCGCGGCGCACTATTGTATCTGGCGGTTGTTCAATTTATTCCGGCGCGCGGGCAATTAGTCGGGAGAGACCTGTGTTGATTTATTCTTATATTCTCGCCGCATTCACCGCGATCATCGTTGCGCTCCTCACGACGCCTTTGGCGATCAAGATAGGCAATCGCTTCGGCGCCAAATCCTCGTCCAGGGATATTGAGATTGAGCGGGCACCGGTTCCATATCTCGGCGGTTTTGCCGTGATCTTTTCCATCTTCGTCGCGATCATCGCGGCTTTTTTGATTTATCGAAATCCTTTCTTGGGTTATAACAAGGCCATGATCGCCATCTTCGCCGGAACGGCCGTCATGTTTGTTGTTGGTTATATCGACGATCGCTACGATCTCAGGGCCGGAACGAAATTTATTGTTCAAATTATCGTCGCTCTTATAACGGCGCTGCTCGGTGTCAAGATATCCACCATCTCCAATCCGTTCAATTCCGTTTTCGATTTGGGTGCGCTTTCGATCCCTATCACGGTGCTTTGGATCGTCGGCATCACAAATGCGGTGAACTTCGTCGATGGTCTCGACGGTCTCGCCACCGGAGTCCTCGCGATAGCGAGTATATCGCTTGCTATGATATGTATTTCTCTCAACCTGCCATTTCTTGCGATTATCTTCCTCGCGGTATTTGGAGGAACAGCCGGATTTTTGTGTTTTAATTATCCGCCGGCACGTATAATATTAGGAAATAATGGGGCGTATGCCCTCGGATTTATATTCGCCACCGCGAGCATCGTGCAACCAGTGAAGGTCTCGACAGCTATGGTGCTTTTTGTGCCCATTCTCGCTCTGGGGTTTCCGGTCATGGAGATCGTTATCACGGTGGCGAGGCGGCTATTTAAACGGAAGAAGGTCTATCAAAGAGATACCGAACATCTTCATCATCTTCTTTTATCGTTTGGTTTGCCACCCTCCGTCGTCGATTGGATTTTCTATTCCACGAGCTTCCTTTTTGCGACGGTGGCTGTTGTGTTGTCGGTAGGCAATCGAAGCTTGATGATCGTGTTCCTGGTAGGTCTTTTGATAATTTTCTCGATTTTGACGGTCAAATTAGCGTCATTGGAACGAAGAAAGGATAGGCGATGAGTGCTCAGTCTTATCATCTCGATTTCGAGCGACCTATTATCGAATTGGAGAAGCGTATCGGCGAGCTTCGACGTTCGGCGGAAAACGGCGATGAGCGTGCTTTAGCCGAGATCGATACACTTTCCAAAAACCTCGATCGTATGCGTCGCGATATTTACGACGGCCTCAGCAGGTGGCATCGCGTTCAGGTAGCGAGGCACCCAAAAAGGCCATATACGCTCGATTATATCTCTCGTCTTGCAACCGATTTTATCGAGCTTCACGGCGACCGCAATTTCCGCGACGATCCCGCAGTGGTCGGAGGTTTCGCTACATTCGGCGATCACAAAGTCGTCGTTGTAGGTCAGCAGAAGGGCAGAAACACAAAGAAAAATATCGAACGCAATTTCGGGATGATGCACCCCGAAGGATATCGCAAAGCGTTGAGATTGTTTCGATTAGCGGAAAAATTCCGTCTCCCAATCCTGATTTTCATCGACACACCCGGAGCATATCCCGGTATCGGTGCGGAGGAGCGTGGTCAGGCTGAGGCGATAGCCAGAAATATCTTCGAGATGGGAAGGCTTCCCGTGCCGATAATTATATCGATTATCGGCGAGGGCGCATCGGGCGGAGCGCTGGGGATCGGCGTCGGGGATGTTGTGCTTATGATGGAGAACGCCTGGTATTCGGTAATCTCGCCGGAGGGGTGCGCCGCTATCCTATGGCGCGACCGTGCCAAAGCCGATAAGGCTGCCGAGGCATTAAAGGTCAGCGCGCCGGATCTCCTGGAATTGGGAATGATCGATCGAATAGTCCCAGAACCACCAGGTGGAGCGCACACCGACCCGGACCGCGCCGCGAATCTCCTCGGAAACGAGATTGTCCGCGAACTCGACCGATATAAAACGTTCGATTCCGTGGAACTTATTAATCTTAGGCTTGCAAAATACCGTAACATGGGTATATACTTAGAGGTTTGATAATTATGGATAAACAATTGCTTGAAATGATCGTTTGCCCAAAATGCAAGGGCAAACTCGAAGAAATCGATGGTAGGCTCGTCTGCGACAACTGCGGATTGAGCTTCGAGATCTGCGATGGAATCCCCATTCTGCTTATGGACGAAGCCGAAAGATTATAACGATATGGAGCATAACCCATGAAGCTCTCACAGTTTTGCGGAACCGATCTTATAGAACTCGAACTCCGCTCAAATAAACTCGAAGACGTTTTACAAGAACTTGCCGATCTTTTGGCAAATTCAGAGAAGGTAGATTCGGCTGAGAGTGTTCTGGTAGCATTGAAGGAGAGGGAAAAACTCGCCTCGACCGGGATAGGTTTCGGCGTAGCGCTTCCCCATGCGAGGGCCAAATCTGTGCGTGGTCTGACTATCGCTTTCGGACGCAGCGAGAAGGGAATCGAATTCGCCTCTATCGACCGTAAACCGGTGCATCTTTTCTTTGCGATAGTAGTCCCGGAAACGGCTGTCAACACCCATCTTACGGCTCTCGGAAAGTTATCTTACATCCTCAAAGACAAGGAAAATAGGGAGTCGCTGATGAACGCGACTTTTCCCCAGGAAGTTCTTGACCTTATGGATCGAACATAGCAAAATTCGGACGCCTTCGACGGATCGACACCTAACTGCGCTAATTTATGATATCCCTTTTCGAGATTATAAAACGGCATTTTGCAACCTTTCTTTGGGCGCTCGCCCTGGTAGGTGGGATACTTCTTCATCAGTCGCCCATAGAAACCCGCGCCGCCGTTTCCGGTGTGGTGATGAACTCGCTTTATCGGCCATTTTTCGCGCTCAACAAAACATACCATTCCTTGGGAGATCGCCGCGAAGAGAACCTTCGGTTGAAGGAGGAGCTTACACAGAGCAGGCTGAGGGTCGAAGCCTTGAATGAGTCCCGGAGGGAGAACGAGCGCCTTCGCAAGCTACTGAGATTTTCCGATGAAATAGAATACTACAGCGTTCTCGCCGAGGTTGTGGGAAGAGGAACGCCGAGGATGCCGGGCGCTTTGGTGGTCGGGGCCGGATCGGATAAAGGCGTTATCGTCGGTTTGCCGGTGATCGATGAATATGGAATCGTCGGCAAGGTCGTGAGCGTCTATAATAGAACATGCGTCGTCCAACCGCTGACCGACCCAAATTTCAAGATAAGCGCGATCGATGCGCGAAGCAGGATCAATGGGATCGTTTCGTCCGATGGGCGCGGTTGTCCTATCATGGAAAACGTTCCGGTCGAGTCGGATATCCGTCGAGGGGACGCAATCGTTTCATCCGGTCTGGGGAAGCTTTTTCCGAATGGCCTAATGGTCGGTCGCGTTAGTCGTGTATCCGTTCCGCAATCGGGGCTTTTCAGTCGAATCGAGATCGAACCGGCGGCCGATTTACCGAGAACCGAGGAGGTATTTATACTCTTTTTTGGCATAGCCATCGCCGGGCAAACCGACTCGACTGCGGATTCAACCGAAGGTTTAGAGCGATGAAGAGGATCGGAATTCTCATAGCGCTCTATCTCGCAATCGGATTGCAGATATCCATCTCCGCGCCGATTCGTTCCCTGCCGTGGGACATCGATATCGTTCTTTTGGCGATAATCCTTATCGCGAGCTTCACTTCGCATGGGGAGGGCGTTTTCTGGGCGCTGATCGCCGGTGTCCTCCTCGACGCATTCGATCCGTCGTCGATGGGGGGGCATATCGTCGCGAAATCATCCGCTGTTTTCTTTTTCATTATACTCAATAGCGCCATGAACCTTCACCAGCCGGGCCTTTTAGCACTGGCCCTCTTCTTGCTTTCAATACTCGATCGCTTGATCTTCCGGCTTTTCACGCCGTTTATCGGCAGCTACGGATTTGCCTTTTTGCACTTCGATCTGCCATCCGCCGTTTTAACCACCATCGTCGGTTTCGTCGTTCTCTGGATTGTAATGCGTTATGGCGGTTTTTCCCATGGACATTTCCCTGAGAAAGACGTCCTAAGCTGAATAACATGAAGAGCCGCAGGTTTGCCATAAAGTCGAATCGGGTCATCTTTGGAGTGCTTTTATTTTCATTCCTAATTCTTATTGGCAACCTTTTCAGTCTGCAGATCGTTCATGGAGATTACTATTTTCGTTTGAGCGAAAGCAATCGCATCCGCGTCGTTCCAAAAAGGGCTGCGAGGGGGAAAATCCTCGACCGCAACGGCAGAATTATTGTGGGCAATCGCCCGACCTACGCGATAAGCGTTCTTCCATTTGAATTCGAATCGACCCCGGAGGTTTTGTCGCGGCTGGAAAGGCTACTCGGCATCGATTCCGAAAAGATCGACGCGAAGATCGAGAAAGGGGGAATTACTCCATATGCACCGGTCCCGATCGAACGCAATGTTGGATTCGATGTGGTAAGCGAACTTCAGGAGCACATCCTCGATTATCGGGGGGTTATCTACGAGGTCGAACCACGGCGCGTATATCCGTGGCACAGCCATGCGGCGCACGCCATTGGATATATCGGCGAGATAAGCGCGCCGGAGCTTCGCGAGTTGTTCCGCGAGGGTTACAAGGCGGGCGATTTTCTCGGAAAGCTCGGTATAGAGAAGTCTTACGATCATTATCTTCGCGGAAAAGACGGCGCAGAATTTTTGGAGGTAAGGGTTACTGGCGAGGTTGTGGGGCCGGCCGAGGGAATGGAGAATATCCAGGCGCTCTCCGGCGCGGATGTTATTTCCACGCTCGATATAAATCTTCAGGCATATGCCGAAACCCTTATGGCCGGTGTAGAAGCCGGAGTTTTCATCGCAATGGATCCGCGAAACGGAGAGGTCTTATCGATGGTTTCACGTCCGAGCTTCGATCTCAATCTCTTTATAGCGACGATAACGGACAGCATCTGGGCGTTGCTCAGCGACCCGGTATCACACCCGCTGCTCAACCGAACGACGCAGGGCACATATCCTCCGGCTTCGATTTTCAAACTTGTAACCGCGATCGGCGCTGTGGATGAGGGTATCGCCAATGCAAATACGCATCTTCAGCCATGTCGCGGAAGTATCTGGTATGGCGATAGATGGTTCAATTGCTGGAACCGAAAAGGCCATGGGGATATCGACCTTATTCAAGCCATCTCTCAAAGCTGCGATGTATATTTCTATCAACTCGCGCTCCGCCTTGGGCTTGACAGATGGAGCGAACTTTCTATGGCGAGCGGCTTTGGTAAGCCAACAGGGATCGACATAGAACCGGAGGCCTCCGGATTCGTGCCGGACCGAGATTATTTCAAAAAGAGATACGGCCGTCGCGGATGGGGAGCCGGTGTCGCTCTTAATCTGTGCATCGGGCAGGGCGAGGTTCTCGTTACTCCGATTCAGATCGCACAGTATTTTTGTGCGGTAGCCAATGGCGGGACAATATATCGCCCCAAGCTCGTCCGTGAGATTCACCCGCAAATCGAGCGCCCGCTGATCGTCGAAAACGAAATCGCCGGCAGACTGCCGGCATCCGGAGTGGCATTGAAAATTGCAAAAGAGGGGATGGTTCAGGCAGTGAACGGCCCACTCGGAACGGGAGCATGGGCACGCCTTCCAAATATCGAGGTCGCCGGGAAGACCGGAACCGCCCAAAATCCTCATGGCGAAGACCATGCGTGGTTCGTATGTTTCGCTCCCTCCGAATCACCTCGATTGGTCGTGGTTATTCTTGTCGAGAATGGCATTTCAGGCGGCGCATGGGCGATTCTCGCCCGTGATTATATGTGGTATTATTTCAATATCTATGAACCGAGGATAGGTTGAGACGATCCTTTGATTGGACATTGCTTGTTTGCGCGCTTCTCCTTTCGGGAATCGGGATTTTGCTGATTTATTCCACTTCTCCATCGAGCAATCTCTGGTTCCGTCAGACATTATATCTATGCCTCGGTATCGTGTTTATGGTTTTCCTCTGGCGCGTGCCGATGAGATTTCATTACGCCTTCGCGTGGATCTACTATGCCGTTGCAATAATGCTTCTTCTCGCTCCAATCTTGCAGGGAGGCGAGGTTAAGAGGTGGATTCACTGGGGTATTATCAGCTTCCAGCCGTCGGAGCTTGCCAAACCGGCGGTTGCACTGGTTATGGCACGCTATCTTTCCGACCATAAAAAAGAAATAACCTCGTGGAAAACGATTATCGGAGCTATCGCAATAATGGCTATCCCATTCGGGATAGTAATGAGTCAGCCCGATCTCGGAACCGCGATGGTTTTCATCTCGATTTTTGTGGGGTGCATCTATATCGGCGGAGTCGATGAGTTGACCCTATTCCTTCTTGCAAGCCCGCTTCTATCGATGTTCCTCGCGTTCCATTGGATAAGCTGGGCGATCTTTTACATCGCTTTACTTTCTATCTTGTGGTTCTCGAAGCGGCGGCTTTCGGTTTTCATTCCGGCTGCGCTTGGAAATCTCTTTGTCGGAGTAATTACACCGGCGATCTGGAATAGCATTCACGATTACCAAAAGGAACGGGTGCTCGTTTTCCTCGATCCCGGCCGCGATCCGTTCGGCACCGGATATCAGATTATCCAGAGCAAGATCGCCGTTGGTAGCGGCGGTTTTTGGGGCAAGGGTCTTCTTCAGGGAACTCAGGTAAAATTTGCGTTTCTTCCGGCAAAATCCACAGACTTTATATTCGCAGTGCTCGGAGAGCAGTTCGGTTTCGTCGGATCGATAGCGGTTTTGTCGCTCTTCTTCATATTTCTATATCGAGTCCTGCGAATCGCCGACGAGGCCAGAAACGATTACACGCGCCTTGTCGCCATAGGCCTCGGCGCGATAATATTCTTCGGCGCTCTCGTTAATATCGGCATGGTGACCGGTCTCATGCCGGTGACCGGCCTGCCGCTTCCGTTCATTTCCCTCGGAGGAACCAGCCTGATAACGACCTTCGGCATTGTGGGGATACTGTTGAATATCTACTCACATGGCGTCGAGGGACCTTAGTTTATCATATTATCGATGATTTCCGCTTGAATCCCCCCCCGTCCCCGCGCTGTCACGATTTTTGCGTTTACTTCGTAAGCAAAAATCCCCTCCCATCCCAACCCCCTTCCCGCGCCAGCGCCCCATCCGCGCCAGCGCCCCATCCGCCGAATCGTGCCGAATGGAGCGTCGAGCAACGGCATTGCCGACCATGGCCGTCATCGACAAAACCTTTCGCGAGAGCGATATAATGGCGAACATCGCCGAGCGTTCCGAATATTAAGAGATGTGCTTAATTAGAATGCTCTTATGCGAAGACCAAAACAATATCTCGATATTCCGGCGACTGTCATAGTTAAATCCTCGTAGGTCATGATCTCTTGTCGGAGAATATTCTCGACCGAACCGAAAATTTCATAGCGATTGTTAATCGTTAAATTCAAGCCCGCGTCTAATTTTTGATAATCATCGAGTTCAAGCTCTTCGGAGATATCGTTCCAATTCCATACCTTGCGACCGGAGGTAATATTCAATCCTACAAAGCCGCCGATTTCGATCCAATGCGCGATTGCTTCGCTCCCCGAGAGTTTGGCCGACGCCGTCATTCCCGGATAATAGGGTAAAGATTTACCGGTTTCCTCATTCTCGTTATGTGTGATATTTATCGAGCCTTCGAGTTCGAAATCTCTGAAGAAGTTGTAGTTAATTTTGACTTCGCCACCGTAAATAGTTGCTTTGTGGACGTTCTGACGAATATAGACCGATATCTCCGTAGAATCGATTGTCTCGGTATGGTCGAATATCGGTGTAATCATATCCGTCATATCGGTGAAATATCCGTCGATCATGATGTATAAAGAAGAAAATAAATTCAATTCGATTCCACCGTTTATACCTGTGGAATACTCTGGCAATAAATCGGGATTCCCTTCGCGCCGATAATATCCATGGCCGTAAGATTCCTCATAAAGGTCCTGAACCGTCGGCGCACGAAAGCCTCTGCCGATAGAGAGTCGAACACTCAGCAAATCCGCTGGATCGACCTTAACAGTTAATTTCGGAGAGATAATCCCATCGATGTTTTCGACTTTGTCGAATCGGATTGCGCCGAGCAGCGACAGCTTTTCGGAGGGAAGCCATTCATCCTGAAGGAAAAAGCCCGTTGCAGTCTGTTCTTTTTCTTCGACCGAGGTTCTACGAAAATTGCGATACACCCACTCGCCGCCAGCGAGTAGGTAGTTGTCTTTTATACCGCCGTAGCCAAAGGTTACTTGCGGTTCGGCTATCTCGTTTTTCTCAGAGTTAATCTCGCCGTTCCATTGAGTGTAGTATCCCGATAAAGTTATATTTATATCTTCATCAGGAGTGAATTCGAGATCGATTTTTGGCGTAATCAGCCACGATTCGTATTTTGTTCCGCGAAATGTATTATGCGATGCAAGATAGAACATCTGAGTTTTTGCGACGATTTTATCGCAGATTTTTGCGTCGATGCTGTTCAAAAGCGTAAATTTGTCAAAGCCGAATTCGCCGAGTCTGTGTGCCGGCGCGATAATCGAATCGCCATCGGTTTTCTCCCAGCTTGCGAAATAGTTATATTTAACGGCTTCGTTAATTGCGCCGTTAGAAAGCAGCGAGTAATATTGTGTCTTCCTATCGCCCCCCTTAGAAGTGAATAACATCTCTGGTTTTTCGGTGCCGCGTTTCGTAATAATATTCACCGCGCCGCCGAGTCCCTCGCTACCATATTGTGCCGAAGACGCGCCTTTCAATATCTCAATTCTGTCAATTGCTTCGGGCGGAATAATATTAATATTCGCGCCGGTATGCCAATGTGAGCTAACCACTCTAGCTCCATCCATTAATACAAGACTGTATTGCGCGGGGAGACCGTCGATAGAAACGATTTGGTCATAAGGTTGACCGGAACCAGTGCCGCCCTCCACGCTGACCCCCGGCGCATAGAAAACTATATCGGCGATATTTCCCGGCTCGATTCTCTCGATTTGTTTGCTCGAAATATTCAAAACAATATCTGGAACGTCTTTTAGCGGCAATCGTCTTCGCGTCGATGTGACGACGATTTCCTCACCCCTTATCGGCTTGGGTTTCAAAGCAATGTCCAGCAAAATTGTATTGTCTTCGTTAACTTCAAACGATTTGCGAATCTGCTTTTCATATCCCTGTGCGGTGATTTTGAGATTATATTCGCCCGCCGGTAGATTCTCGACAAAGAAGCGACCTTCGTCGTCCGTCGCCGCGCCGAATCGAGTTCCCTCAATGTGAATATTCACACCGGCGACCGCAGCTCCGGTATCGAGGTCTATAACAGTTCCTTCAATATTTGCCGCGAAGATTTGGACCATGAAAATTAATGTTAATAGCAGAATTAAGATATAATTTTTCATAAACACATTCTTCCTTTCATGATAAAATACAGACCATAAACTTATTATAAACTTATTTTAGTTTTTTTATCGAAAATATGCACCTTCTCGAAATCAAACGTCGTCAAACTGGTCGCTTTATTATACGGGCGACAGACCCTGTGGCCCGCCGCCCGTTTAAAATTCCGAATTCGAGCCGGAGCTACATATTTTCGGATATCGCCTTTGCGTATTCGGAGCACTTGATCTTCGTCGCACCCTTCATCTGGCGTTCGAGATCGTATGTAACGGTCTTGTTAGCGATTGTTTTCTCGATACCGTGAACGATCAAATCCGCCGCTTCCTGCCACCCCATATATTCGAGCATCATCACTGCGGAGAGTATCAGCGAGCTTGGATTGACCTTGTCCATGCCGGTGTATTTCGGTGCGGTTCCGTGGGTCGCCTCGAAAAGAGCGACCTCGTCGCCGATATTCGCGCCGGGTGCGAGTCCCAGACCGCCGACCTGCGCCGCGCAGGCGTCCGAGATGTAATCGCCGTTCAGGTTGGGCGTCGCGAGGACGCTGTATTCGTCCGGCCTCAGCAAAACCTGCTGGAATAACTGGTCTGCGATACGATCCTTGATAAGAACCTTGCCCTCCGGCATTTTTCCGTCGAAATCGTCCCAGAGTTCCTGCTCCGTGACGATCTGATCGCGGAACTCCTCCTTCGCCAATTCATATCCCCAGTCGCGGAATGCGCCCTCGGTGAATTTTTGGATATTGCCCTTGTGGTCGAATGTTACCGACGGCAATTTGTGGTCGATGGCGTGTTGGATCGCCTTGCGCACGAGGCGTTTCGTGCAGGTGATACTGATCGGTTTGATGCCGATTCCGCTGTCTTTGCGGATATTCTTTCCCATCTCGTCGTTGAGGAAATCGATAACCTTCGCCGCTTCGGTCGTGCCCTCCTCGAACTCGACTCCGGCATAGACATCCTCCGTATTTTCGCGGAAGATGATCACATTTAATTTTTCCGGATGCTTTACCGGGCACGGCACGCCCTCGAACCAACGCACCGGGCGAACGCAGGCGTAAAGGTCCATCTTTTGGCGAAGGCCGACATTGAGCGACCTGAACCGAGGCGTGATCCATTCCGATCCGCACTTTTCGCATTTTTTCGGACGATTGCCATCGGGGCCGTTCTGCTCCTTCGCACAGTCGAGACAGACATATTTTAAGCCGCCGACCGGCGTCGTGAGCGGGCCTTTTATCGCAACATTGAAATGCTCGATAGCCTTGATTGTATCGTCCGGAAGGATATCGTCGTTGCCATAAAGCTGAAGCGCGGACAGGCCGGCGTGCACCTCGAACCAATGAATTTTTTTCTTGCCGTCATATGCCTTTTTCACCGCGCTATCGACGACGAGTTGCATCGCCGGGGTGATGTCGAGTCCGATACCATCACCGCGTAGAACCGGGATTATCGGATCGTCCGGGACTTGAATCTTGCCGCCGACGAATTCGATGCGCGTTCCCTCGGCTGGGTAGGTCAGTTTGTCGAAATCGATCATGTTTTCTCCTTTTCCTGATGATAAATAAATACACATTTATTCTTTGCAGACTTTTATATCTGCGATTTCGCTGCATAAATTTACACTAAATATTGTGGTTTGCAACATAAAATTTGCTGT
>CAYNTG010000023.1:26619-29031 GCA_964400105.1 uncultured bacterium | reverse complement strand
ATATCCCAAGCCCCAGTTTTTCTTCTAAGGTTTTTTTTGTTTTGCATTTTACCTTTGCCGAAACGTCCGGCAATCTCGATCTTCTTCATAGAATTATAATCCATAGAATTTGATTTAACAAGAGAAAACTCCTCGTCCGAATCGAAAAAGGGGGTAATTTCACACGGTTACGGCTAAACCCCCGGTGGTGGTCTCCGGCGCGAATCGGATTTTAAGGAGGGCACGGTGGCCTACCCTATGGTGATTTCAAATAAATTATTCGTTTGGTAACCTCACCGTCCCCGATTTTCGCCCTGACCAGATATACGCCGGAGCCAACCGATTGGGCGGGTGTCCACATGATTTCGTAAGGGATGGTCTGTTGAGCGAAGCGAAATCCCACGAAAGACCATCCCGCGCGGGCTTTCACATTGCCTTCCGGTTCTAATTTATTATGAGGATAATATAGAATATATGAAACTCTTTTGTAAGGCAAAAATCAGCTATCTCAATTGGAAAGATTTCTCACTACGCTCGAAATGAAAATAGTCGGCATTGGCGATGCCATTTTTATCGTGGAAAATTTCGATAAAAAATGTTATAATAATATAGTCCGTTGATTGTTTGCGTGATTCCGCTTTCGAAATTGAGAGAATTAATGTTCGTTTTGATTTTCCTGGCGCTTTGCTTTTCTTCGATTGCTTTGGACACCCTGTGGACTCCGGTCGATATTCCAATGCGCGACGGCAAGACCCTCGCCGCCGATTTTTACGCGCTCGACTCGACTGTTGTCAAACCGGTAATCCTGATTCAGACGCCGTATAACAAGGTCTCTTACCGACACGCTTCATCTTTGATCGACACGTCGGACACAAGCGGCATCTGGAATATCCGCCATTATCATTTTGTGATTCTCGACTGGCGCGGCTTTAATGCCTCCTTACCGGCGGATTCTTTGGGATACGACAGAGGCCTCGACGGCTACGACGCGATGGAATGGATCGCCGACCGCCCGTGGTGCGACGGTAATGTCGGCACATACGGCGGCTCAGCGCTCGGCGATATCCAATTCAAGACGGCGAAACATCAACCGCCACACCTGGTCTGCTGTGCCCCGTTTATCAAGGATTTCAAAACGAAATATTCCGACTATTATTATGGCGGCGTATTTCGAAAACAGCATACCGAAGCTCTGGAGGGACTCGGTTTTATCACAACAGACATAATTTTAGCGCACCCGACATACGGATTTGTTTGGGAGTATATCGAGAACGTATCGGACTATCCCGAATCGCTGGAGGTGCCGATGCTTCTCGTAAGCGGATGGTTCGACCATTATCCGAACGATTGCCTTCGAGCGTTCAAGGATTTGCGCGAGCGAAGCGATCCCTCCGTGCGATCTTTACACCGAATGGTGATGGGGCCGTGGGCGCATGGCGGAATGGATAAGCTTTTACAAGGCGAATTGGAATTCCCGGAAGCAGTCGATGTTTCCGACGATATGGTGAAGATTTTTTTCGACCATTTTCTTCGCGGCGCCGATAACGGGTTCGACGCGACTCCGGCTTTGACGTTCTTTCAGATGGGCGAGAATATCTGGTTTTCCGCCGACGATTGGTTCGATCTGGCGGACGAAGCGGACACGCTCTATTTGACTTTTGGCGGAGGCCTTTCGAGCACAGTGCCGTCGATCTCTTCGACATTCGATACGATTATTTACAATCCGCGCGATCCATCGCCCTCCTACGGCGCGGCGTGCTTCGATCCGCGCGATCCGTCGGTCGTGATCGGCCCGGTCGATATCTCCGATACCGTCGAATCCCGCGACGATATTCTGATATTCTCTACTGACATTCTATCCGAAAATCTACGCATCTGCGGTTCGGTCGCGATCGAGCTGTATATTTCGTCGAACCGGCTCGACACCGACTTTGCGGCGCGTCTTTGCGATGTCTATCCAGACGGAAGATCGATAATTTTGACGGACGGCATCCGACGTGCGCGTTTCAGGAACGGCTTTTCCGACTCTGACGAGGAGCTTTTGACCCCAGATTTGGTGTATCTCGTTCCGGTCGAGTTGCAGGAAATCGCGCATACATTCCTCGCGGGCCACAGGCTTCGTATCGATATAACCTCGTCGGATTATCCGCGTTTCGATATGAATCTCAACAACGGCGGCGCTATGTATATCGATGGCGACACGCTTATCGCGACAAACAAGATATTCATGGATAGCCTGCGTCCGTCGCGAGTGATAATCTCGAAATCGAGCACGGTCGATATCACAGATGAGTCCTCGGATGATTTTATCGAAAGGCCTTCCTTTTACAGCATTTTGGCCTATCCGAACCCGTTCAATTCTGCGGTGCGGATTTCCGTCGATTGTAGGGGTTGGATTAATCAAACCCCTACGGTCGAGATATTCGACATCGC
>CAYNTG010000023.1:0-26519 GCA_964400105.1 uncultured bacterium | reverse complement strand
TAGCTTTCATCTTTCTTCTCATCCAAATAAATTCTGGGTGTTTGGGAGCGACATACTATTTAAAACCCTTGACTGATGTTGTTAATTTATATATTTTGATTGAGCAAGCCGAGAATGCGCAATGTGTGCGTATAACCCAGCGTGGAGGCAACGATGCTGTTCGTAAAACTCGCATGGCGGAACCTCTTCCGAAACAAAAGACGGACTATAATAGCCGGTTTTGCCATCGCGATAGGGCTTGCGGCGCTGATATTTATGGATGCCCTTTTAATCGGCGAAGAAGCTATCATAATCAATGCCGCGACCAGCTCTTTTTTGGGCGAGGCACAGATCTCGCGTGAGGGATTTCGCCAAAAACAGATGGCCGACATGACGATAGCCAATTTTTCGGGTGTCGTTAAAAACCTCGAAAACGACACGCTCGTCGAAGCCTTCACTCCGCGAACGCAGGCATTCGGCACCGTCGGCTCTGCAGCGGACGTTCGCGGCATATCGCTAATCGGCGTTCAGCCATCGACGGAGGGCAACCTCTCGATCCTCGATGATGTTATAGTCGATGGCGGGTTCTTCGACGGCGATAATCCGCACGATATAATCATCGGCGTCAAACTCGCCGAGATAATCGATGTCGAGCTTGACGACAAGTTAGTATTGTCGGTAGCTCAAGCCTCGACCGGCGATATCTCGCAGCAGCTATTTCGAGTTTCCGGCATTTTCGATTTCGGCGACCGCTCGATGAACTCGGGCACGGTTTTTATAAGACTTGCGCAAGCCCGTGAAATGCTCGGAATCGGCGGGACCGCCCATACTATCGCGATCAAATTCGTCGATTCGAATCTCAGCCGGGACACAACCTCCACCTTCTGGACCAATTACTCGGTCGATGGCAACGAGGCTATCAGCTGGACCGTTATAATGCCGATGATCGCCTCGATGTCGGATATGTTGATTATTAGCAAGGTTATTATGTTCATCGTTTTGATGGGCGTCGTGGTTTTCACAATCCTGAATACGCTTTTCATGGCGCTTTACGAGCGTATGTTCGAGTTTGGCGTCCTTCGTGCAGTGGGAACAAGGCCGTCGGGTATCGCGAGATTGTTGCTTCTGGAGGCTGCGGCGCTCTCGATAGTGGGAATCTCGATGGGGGTTGTTCTCGGACTGGGTGTCACTTTGCTGATAGCGCACATCGGCATAGATTTTACCGGAGTCGAATTCAGCGGAATCACGATGCGCGAGAAGATATATCCGGTGCTGAAGGGATCGCAATTCATAATCTATCCCATCGCGGTTTTTATACTTACTGTTATAATTGGAATATATCCCGCGATTCACGCGGCGAGAATCGATCCGGCGAAGGCGATGAAGCGAAGTTTTTAGTTAAAAATCGAATACTAAGGGGATAAAATGGCGGACAACATATCCGAGCAAATTATCGTAACCGAAGGCTTGAAAAAAACATACGACGAGACTGCCGTTCCAGTCGAGGCCGTTCGCAATGTCGATTTAAAGATCGAAAAGGGCGAATTCAGCGCGTTGGTCGGGCCGTCCGGCTCCGGAAAAACTACTTTTTTGAACCTAATATCGGGACTCGATACGCCGACAGACGGCAAGGTTTGGCTCAACGGCAAGCTCATGTCCGAGATGAGTGGCAGGGAGCTGTCGGATTTCCGCCGCGACCATATCGGGTTCATCTTTCAGGCATATAACCTGATCCCGGTGTTGACGGTCGAGGAGAATGTCGAATATGTCATGCTTCTTCAAGGGGTTCCAAAAGAAGAGCGCCACAGGCGGGTATTGGAGATTCTCGAAGAGGTCGGTCTCTCCGAATTCGAGGATAGGGTTCCGCCGAAGCTCTCCGGCGGGCAGCAGCAGCGCGTCGCAGTCGCGCGCGCGATGGTCGCGCGGCCGTCGATAATCCTTGCCGATGAGCCGACCGCAAACCTCGACTCTGCGACCAGCGGCGCACTTCTCGACACGATGCACGAGCTTAATAAAAAAACAGGAATGACGTTCCTGTTCTCGACTCACGACCAGATCGTCATCGACCGGGCGACGCGCGTGATCACACTCACTGACGGCAAAATTTCGAGCGACGAGGTGCGAGCTTGATTAATTTACGTGGTTGAAACCGGGGTGATCGAATGAAAAGTATCGCTTTGATCTCGATTTTACTTTTGGCAGTTTTCGCGGCTATTGCTGGAGATTTTAGTGTCGGCGGATATGTCAAAAATTTCAACACGGTAGTCTATACGCCAAAAATCGAGAATGTCCCATTCTTTTCTCTGCCCGAAATAACCGGCGCATCGAGTTATCGAATCAATCTGAAAGCTACCTATTCGCCTGCGGATTTTCTCACGCTGAAGGTCTCTTACGACCTCATCCCCCGATTTACCGGCGAGATGATGAATTATCTCGAAGGCGAATCCGACGAGGAATCCCAGAACATCGCGAGTTACCGCATCGGCGACATCACGCGGGTTATCTCGCCCGGCGATTACGACGGCACGGGCTTTGCGTTGATGCAAAACCTCGACCGTGCGATGATCGCGCTTCACCTGCCATTAGCGGATATCGAACTCGGACGTCAGCCGATAGCCTGGGGAAGCGCTCGAACGGTGAATCCCACCGATGTTCTGTCGCCGTTTTCCTACGACGCCCTCGATATCGAGGAGCGCCCCGGTGTCGATGCCGCGAGAATTCGCATTCCCCTCGGCGCGATGTCCGAGATCGACGCGGGATATTTGCCCGGATACAAATTTAATAAGTGGAAGATGACCGATGCAATTTTTGCGCGCACGAAACTTTACTTTCTCGAAACCGATGTCTCCGCGACCGTTATCTCGTTTCGCGATAACACTCTCTACGGTTTGGATATAGCCCGCGCTATCGGCGGTGCGGGAACATGGATCGAGGCGGCGCATGTCGAGGTGCGCGATGTCGGGATGATTGTTCAAGATGGATCATATAGGACGATCCACGAACCTTTTTTGCGCCTCACCGCCGGCGCGGATTATATTCTTGGCGACGGAAC
Organism: uncultured bacterium; assembly: GCA_964400105.1. GTDB lineage: Bacteria > UBP14 > UBA6098 > UBA6098 > UBA6098 > CAYNTG01. The sequence continues at coordinate 23,488 of CAYNTG010000023.1, read as the reverse complement.
GTATATTTTTGGCGAGTATCATTTCAACGGCGCAGGCACCGAACAGCCGGAGGATTACGCAGCAAACATGGACAATATCGCTTATAACGAATGCGGCGTCTATCTCATGGGAAAGCATTATGCCATCGGCGGTGTAGCATATCCGGTGACACCGCTTTTAAGCGCCTCGTTGAACTGCATGTGGAATCTGAACGACAACTCCGCGCTAATCACGCCGAACCTCGAATACAATTTCGCGCAGGATGTCTATATCTCGCTCGGCGCGAATATCGGTTTCGGTGAGGGCGGAATCGACGGCGAAAGCCTCGCACTCGTCGGAAAATCCGAATTCGGGATCTATCCGGACATGTGGTTCATGTCTTTCCGCGTATATTTTTAACCGAATTTTGCACGCGAAGAACGGAAGGGGTTCTGCGGCTACGATTTCTGTAGAGACGTTTCCCTGCGGGTTTCTTCGGTCAAATGCAAAGTCTCTACAAATATTCGGCATAAACGGCAGAATGATCGCGGATTTATACCCCTCTACGAGCCGTAGGCCGAATTGCATTCGCAATTCCGATCCACTTATCAAGGTGGTATTACACGATTACCCCCTCGATAAGGCCGGAAGGTCCGGTGCCGGGGGATGTCCAGCCCTAAAGGTTCGCAGGAAATGGACAGTGGGGATAATCCGGCAACCCGACCTCTCCCCGGGTTCCGACATCTATCTCATGCGGACGCGGGCGACGCAAGCGTCGCTCCTACTTTCATTGAATGAGCATCGAACCGGAGTTTAAGGAACGCCTTGCACGATTCGTTCGCTTGAAAGCCATCCATGTTCTTCAGTTTTCGTTCGGAGCGCTTTAAAATTCCGATGTAAACGATCAGAAATACGCGATCTCCGCTCGAAATCGGCCTAGCAAATCAGGACAGGCTATTCGTGCCGGCCGGAAGATCGCGGAAGTCCATCAACAGCGGCTTGAAAATAACCTTCACAATCTTCAGCCAAAGCACCGAGCAGATGATAAAAAAGAGCGTGTCGATCCCCCAGTTGTTCAAAACGAGGGCCAGGGACATTCCTGCGGCAGGTGCGTGCTCGGTGTTCGTGATCGACATGAGAAACATCGCCAATCCAACGGCGATCCCGCCGAAAATGATCGTGCATATACCGGTCTGTGCGATTACTCCGGTAAAGATCGAACTCCTCGCCAAAAGGCTGCAGGCGATGCCGGTGATCACGCCGATTATATACCCGCCTATGAGCGGCCTCGGTCGTGATGGATAAGAATTCGGCATCGTAAAGGTTATAAACGTGCTCGCACCCAACGATGCGATGATAGCGCCTTGCTCGACCGAATTCAGGAACAACAGAATGCCGACAATAGTGAATGTTCCCATGCCGCACTGGAATATATAACGCCATACATTGCGTTTGAATTTCCTGTCAATGAAATACATAAATTTTATTTTCTATTTATCTTAAAATTCCGTAACCTCTTTACCGGGTATTTGCCTAACTTCACCTGTATTAACATCGAAAACCTTGCCGGACTTAATCTCGGCATCGTCTGAATAACCACGTTTTTCCCAATAACCCGGAACATAATGGTCCATAACCTCTATTTTGACAATCGATTTTGCCGATTTATATCCCCATAAATATGGAACAAGTAGGCGAATTGGTCCACCATAGTCCTCGTCGAGTAACTCGCCGTCGAATTCATACGCGAGAAGGGTTCGTTCTTTGAGTGCTATCTCCATTGGAATACTCGTATCGTAAATGGTGTTATACGACCAAACTCTAACAAATTTGCCTTCCGGCTTAGCTCCAACATCCGCAAGGATATCGGAAAGGCGAATCCCACCCCATTCACCACGCACCGTCCACCGTGTGACACTGGTTAAACGGGCGTCTGCTATAGATTTTGAGAAAGCTAAGATATCTTTCCACATATAAGTTTTTGGGTTCTCGACAAGACCGACTACCTCGACCGTCCATGATTCCCTATCGAGTTTTCCCGGATGACCCTCTGCCCAGAAGACCGGCGTTTTCATTTTCGCTAGTTTTGACATTTTATCGTCCCCCTCCCGAAGAATCCGATTCTTTCTCCGAATAACAATTCACAGGTACAAATGAACATAGTATCAGTATAGGTGTTAAAATTGACCATTTTGTGATTGACAAGATAACTTTTCTAAAAATTTACCTTCAATCTCTATTCCGAACATAACTTATTCGGAAATCCTGCGAAACCTTTTTGACGAGCTTGTCGGTGAGTTTATCGTGAACCTTATCCGGATTCTTCGTGTCGAAATAGAAAAGATCGCCGCTAAAACCGATATTAGCAAGCTCGCGCTCCTCGCTTGCCGACGATATCCAAACCGTGGCGCCGGAATCTGTATCGCGCATTCGGACCGTAAGCATAGCGGTGACATCGACCTCGACGCCTATCGAAGCGAGATCGAGCATGCCGTGGATATTCGGCGAAGGTTGCGATATATCGAGATTGCCGGTGATGAGCGTCTTGATCCCGAACCTCCGGTTTATAGAATCGATGGCGGTCGGGCCGAGTGAAGACGCTCCTATTTCAGCGAGAATTTCGTCCATTGAGCCAAGCTCGACGATCTTCACTCCCGGTTGATCCTCGATGATTGTTTCGATGAATTTTCGCGTAATATAATCGCCGTAATCGCCCTCGGAATTGGACTCGAACTCGATAATGCCGACGATCTCGTAGTCCGAAAGACCGATCTTCGGCGGAACCATAACTTTCGGTGCACAGCCGACGACGATTAAGATTCCCACGAAAACCAATGCAATGATTACTGCTTTTTTCATGTTGACTCCAATTATAAAAATTCGTTAATAGTTCAACTCTAGTGTAAATCGGTATATATTACCGAGCCATCGGTGATTCGTCAGGCCGACATCGAAGGCCCAGTTTTTCGCTTCGAGTCCGGCGCCGAGCGCGAGACGCTCGCCCTTCGAGCCGGCGCGAACCTTCAGGACATCGAAAAATGCAATCTCCATTCCGATGCGCGGTGTCCATTTCTGCAGATTCCCCTCCTTCGAGACGATATCCGTCGCCAGGATAAAATCTTCGGCGACCTCCCATGCCGCGCCGATTGCGATCTGTCCTCCCGGAGAATCCGGATTTTCGGTCGATTCGAGGAGCTGGATATCCGGTTCCCCTAATGATCGAGTCGCGAGTCCAAAACGCCATTTTGGAACAGGGGAATAAAGAATTCCAATGTCGGCGCAGAGATTATAACTTGGGCCGTCGTATGCCGGATCTGCCCATGTTTCGGCTCCCGGTGCCGATGTCATAAACAGCTTCATAGCTAAACCAATATCGAGATCGCGGACTAATTTCCGTGCAAATAATAGGCTCGCTGTGCGTTCACCGTAAACATCGACCACAGAGCGCTCATGCCATGATGCGGCTATATTAATAATATCCGTCGGCACTGCGAATGCGGCGGAGTATTCGGTAAAACCATCGAGCGACCATCGTGAGGAATATGTCCCGGCAATCGAATATCTCTCGATTCCAGCGGCGATAGCCGGATTGAACGCGATTGCGGAAACACCCTCCCCTGCTGCCACAACCACGCTTCCCATTCCGAGAACGCGAGCAGGCTCGGCTTGTTCCTCGTATAATGCGAAACACGCGGTCGTAATCGACAATAATATGATGAAAAATCTATTCATCGGGTATATGACGACTTTTGGAAAAGATTATTCACCCTTGAATAACGAGAAAAGGAATAACCTCATCGTCGGTTCGGCATCCTCTCCACCCTTCGCAAGCGCCGCGACGATCTCGTCGCGTTTCGACGCCGCTTCTGCAAACGGCGAAATTCCATTGTCGGCAAGTGATTGCGCACGATCGAAACCGGCGATGGCGCGGGTTTTCGCAATACCGAAATTCTTGTTCGAGGCTCCTTCGTACGCTCCGATAAACTCGTTCAAAGCTATGCGATACGGCTCGTTCAACTCCAATCTTTCATAGACCGATTTAAGATTATCACCGCAACCTTCGAGCTGATTTTGCATCTCGGCCTTCTTCATGGACATGGGTATAAAGCCGACGAGAAAGCCTATAACGAGGCATATAAGCCCGGATATCACGTATTTCATGTTGATTCCTTTCGCGGAAGAAGTTAGTCCCTTTTTAATTTCTTTAAACAGTTAATTATATTAGTTGCAAAAGCGCCAAAACTCCCGCATCTATCCTTTAATATTTGAAGATCGATTTCATTCGCGAGTTCATTTGCCCTGCTGGTATAACTCGATTCTATGCCTTCGGTTAATTTCAAAATAATTTTGCTTAATACCTCTTTTGGGTTTGGTTCTTTCTCAGGGTCTTTAGTTTTTTGGGGTGATAGCGATCCATCATATATCTTAAATAAGGCGTTTTCGTCCGCGAGAAGCCAGGCTTCTAATGCATTTATAGCAAGCCCATCCGCAATACACAGCGCAATATTATCGCCAGAGCACTTTTCCTTCACCTCCGAAAGTAACTTACGCCGTTCACTTCCATATTTAACGTCCGCATCCACGACGGCAACGAGAATATCTACATCGTCATCTACTAAATTCTTCGCTAATTTTGGAAGATGCTTGATAAATCCGTTCCCTTTCTGTCTCGGTCGTCGTTTCGATGGTTTTTCTAAGGTAATCGAATTATCGTATTTTTCAATTATTCTCTCCGTTAAAACGGGAATAATCCCATAATCTGAATTACCCTCCAAGGCATAACCCAATTTAAGATTCATCGACTATCCCCCCCTGAGACCATAATTCGCCTATGGTCATTTCTCCAGATTCGAGGGTCTTTTTCAAATTGGGTTTATTCAAGAATAAATCATTCTCGAATTTATTGAAACGGGTCATATTGGAGTCTTTAACAAAAGTCGCAAATCTAATTTCTTCCGGTTCGAGACAATCGACAAGATAAGGGGAATGCGAGTTGACAATTACCTGCGAGGTAGGTTTCTTCCCTATTTGCCTTAAAACATCTGTAATAAATACAAGTCTGCCGGGATGGATTCCGTTTTCCGGTTCTTCAAAACAAACCAAACCGGGGGAATTAGGAGCGTATTGTAAAGCCAATAATGCGAGAAACCTCAACGTGCCGTCGGAAAGGATGCGTGCACTGAAAGAATCGCCGTTAGCACGACCGACTTTTATCAAAACCCTACGATCACCAGTAGATACGATTTCTATTTTGTCGGCCTCTGGGATACCTAATTTTAAGGCTCTTTCCGCAGCTTCGAACCTTTTAGGCGTATTCTTTTTTAACGTATCGTAAAAACTGGACAGTCCGCGTCCGCTTGATTCCAGTTCGAAAATATCCATAGCGGGGGAAGGTTCCCGCAAAGCTTCCGGCTCGAAATGGAAGAATCTCCAAGATGATAATTCGCGCTTTAAGGCCACGATATGCGGATAGTATTGAGCATCGTCAATAAAAGTAAGAACGGATCTCGGTGATGGAACTGGGAATATCCGTCCTCTTCCACCTCCGGTCCCGTCTCGTTTTATCGATATTCTATCGTCCGCCGGTGCTATCTTCATAAAAGTTTTAACTTTCGTCTGCCTAAAGGTTTTTCGACCGGTTAATTCCTCGTCAATGACTTTGAGGAGACCCAAATCAAAATGTATCTTTAGAGAATATTTTAGATAAGGGTGTGATAGTCTTTCGTTCTTTTCATATGGATGCGGGTTATTGCTTAAATCCAATTCTGTGGTTATTTCAATTTCGTTTGTCTTTGGCAATATCGATTCTACAGGATCGCCTCTATGGTTCTTCGGCTGGAAAGCGGAGGCTATAGGCATCTGAGCGATATTAGATAGAAGCCTGAGAGCGTCGAACAAATTGCTCTTACCCACATTGTTTTTCCCAACGACAACGGTGAAATCTTCGAAAGAGATCGAGCTATTTTCGAAACTTTTGTAACCTTTTATTGTTATTTTTTTTAACATTTTTACTCCTGCTCATATAGAATTGATTTGTTACTACTTTATAACCACCAGTGGCCGATTTTCGCGAATACGAAGCTCCACGCCGGCGGAGATGTATGTCAGCTCGAAACGCACCGCATAGATACCGGCGGGGGCGGATCCTCCGGAGAGATCGCTACCATCCCACCAGATATTGTCGCTTTTGCCTTCGCGGACGGTTATATCGCGGGCAATGCGTGCGATATGGTCTCCGTTCAGGTTGTAGATGTCGATATCGATGTTGCCGTCCGCACCGGTCTCCCACGAGATCGCCACGCGGTCGTAAATGCCGTCGCCGTTGGGTGAGAATGGATTCGGAGAAAACTTGATATTCCGCAATACGCCGTTATCTTCGAGCGCGCGAAGGTCGCGCCCGACGGCCCATAAGCCAGATCCGAGCCGAACCGAACCGGAAAGCACGGAGGCTTTTTGGTAATAGGTGCCGCCGTAAGGACGTGGAGTTGCTATTTCGCCGCCGAATTCGGTAAGCGAGAGACGAACGCTCTCCCATTGCCCTAATCTCGAATCTAGCCAGTGAAGGCGCAGGTCGATTGGAAGATCGGCATTGGCTCCGGATATTTCGATATCGCGACGAACAGCTGAAAGCTCTGCCAGATCGCCCGCGCTGCCGGTGATATCCGGGTATTTCACGATAACCGTCGCCGGAACTGTGGGAAAATTCGGCAAATCCGCTGTGGCAAAAGCCACGCGGTCGCCGGACGGAGGATCGAAGATCAATGAATCACGGGAGGAACACGATGTATCGAACACACAGATAAAGCTATCGACCGTCGCAGGGGCCGCGACTATCCTCGATAGGCTGTCGCTGCTGAGTGCGAACGGGTAGTCCGGTGCGGTCGAATCTCCGTCGTCTGGTAGCCATGCGATGTTGCCGGATGGGTCCTCTGCGGTGAAATAGAATTCCAGCGACGATGCGATCGGCGATATCGAATCGATCCTTCCTTCCACGGCAATATCGCCGAACCAGATACTACCTTCACCGCTAAAGCCCATCTCCACGGAATCCCATACCGCAGCTATCGAATAGTGCAGCATCGCATTTTCTACAGAGATATCGTCCTCGATCCCGGCTCTGATAAGAAGGTGCAGCGTATTCATAAGATGCAACAAAGAATCATCGGTTTCATAAACGATCGACGGTGGAGTTATGTCCACAGGTCGGTGCGCTGAAAGTTCGACAGGTGTTTTTATATTCCAATCGAGCTGCGACTCCTGAGGATCGGTCGGTTCCTTTGGAAGACCGGTCATCGAGTCGAGACCCGCCGATACGCTCATATCGATCACATTCGGATCGATTTCGCCATCGGCGCCCCCGCCGAAGTTCCATTGCGAGGCGCTGCCCGGATTTACCCATCGAACACCGCCAACGCCGTCGCCATCGTGGCCGAGCGAAAGGACGATGAAATCCCAGAACTCGAATTCGTCGAAATTCGCTATGCCGAGATTATCGACGAACGCCGACTTGTCGATCTCGACGCTGATAATATTGGTCGATGTATCTGCCGAGACATTCACGGCGGTGACATTTTGCGTGTAACCGGCTTCGATGCTCTGGTCGTTGGATGCGAACATGCCGACCCACCATCCATCGACTGAGATCGCCCAGTCCCAATAATCCGTCGGGACGAAATTCACAAACCTGTTCGGAAGACCACGATTTGAACCGCCACCGTGCGCGTCGATATAAATATCTATCTTTTGAGTATTCAGTGGCGGATAATATGGCGTCCAATCCACGATTTCCCGAGGTGCGAGGTCGCCCATAACGATCTCGAATTCGATTATCCCAGCCTCCGAAAAATCCTTGATTCGAACCTCGATAATATCGAACGATCCATCGACGAAGGCATTATCGGTCGGATATATATAGCTACCGGGGCCGTAGTCGTCGCCGGTCGTATCATTCCATTCGCGTAAAACGGATGCTGCTTCGAGGATAATCTCGATTTCCGTGGTGTCCGGTTCGATAACCAACACCGATTCGACGGTCGTCGCCGAATAATCGGGGGAGATCGGAAAGGCCGTTACGCTCCAATATGTTGAAGCGAGATGATCTACCACGAATGTGCCCATGCTGTCGCTAAGGCTTGGAATCGTATATTCTCCAGAATCCGTTGTAATAGTAAAAAAAGCGACAAGCGAACACTCAGACGCGGGGATAATCGTTCCCGAAATAGCGCCGGTAAAGGGTTCGAGCGTTACTGTAAGCGTATCGATCTGGGGATCGGTAACATGCACGGAGCCGTGATAGACGCCATCGTATCCGGGGGATGTGAAGATTATCGAGCCGGTCGTCTCGCCTATATGGAAACCGAACAGTCGCCATGAGCCGTCTTCCGACGAAGAATTCGCGTAAAAACCTCCGGCTTCGATAGTCGCTATCGGATATGGCGGTGAATCGACATCGGTGAATTGAACCGTTCCGCCAATATATGTTCCCTCGAAATCGGGGACGCCGTCGCTGTCGGCATCGAGGGCGATAATCTCGAAATTCTCGATGTTATCCGGGCCTTCGCCGTCGCCGACCGTAGGCTGGTTCGGAATTGCATCACCGGCAAAATATCCGCCCTCTCCGACAAGAAGAACGGCGACGGCTATCTCCGCGCCTACTGGAAATCCCGATGAAAAGATACTTGCCCAGGGAATAGCGACTTCCGACTCAAACGAACCTCCGGTTGCCGAAAGACAATCGCCGATCGACGATGAAGATGTCGGTGTTGCGCGATAGACTTCGAAGGCCGAGCCGTTCCACGCGCCCATAAAAACCTCGATGTCGCGTTCCGAGGTGACATCGCGCGGCCATGCGCCAGCCCAGCCGTCGCCGGAGCGGAAAGACACGCTCCCGCCACTTCCGCAATCGATATAACATACTACGCCGTTGACGGAGATAGAATACTCGAAGCCGAAATATAAATTTCCGGCATCCCATGTCAACCATAGCGCGGTGAGATCGCTGCTGTCCCATGGCGAATCGCCGGCGTCTTCGAGCAATAGCTCGTCGGCACCCCAGTCCGATCCGATATTGCCATCGATGACCGGCGAATTATAGGGGGCCGTCGCGAACGATAAGTTCGCTACGGCAAACCCGCACAAAATCGCAATCTCGAATAGAACCTTACGCCGCACTTCGATTTTACCTAACTAAAAATATCTTCACCACGCGGGTTTGCCGTGGGGTATCGACCCGCAGAAGATATATGCCGCTTGGAGATTTTGATGACCAGTTAAGCTCGATAGAACCCATAGGCGCCCGCCCGTTGAAAAGGGTCGATACCCGACGGCCCCCGATATCGTAGATCGAAACTTCGAGTTCCGTTTCCGTTGGAAGCTCGACATCTATTGCAACAGCGGAATTGAACGGATTGGGCGAAACGGAGAGATCGAACCCGGACGGACGATGTCCATCGCCGATCCCGGTCAGCACGCCGAATGTATCAATCGGTAGAATCTGATGAGCTAAATCAGAGATGGTAAAAGTATGGTTCTCGAATGCTGGCAGAGGTTCGTTGTCCGTTCCGTCGGTGGTATATTTATATTCGACGTGGCGATAGCTTCCGGTCGGGAACAAGACATACGCACCATAAATCCCGTCGCCAGCGGTTCCATCGTCGTGGGCACCGTCGTCGTAAAGCAAAAGGCTATCGCTCCAGCCGGCGTCCCAACCCCAGCGAAGCGGAAATACGCTTCCCGCGATATAGGGCGAAGTAACGGTTTCGCCGCTCATATCGACGCTGAAACGGACCGTTACATCCATGGTGGTATAATCTGCAGGGTCGCGGTCGTCGAAATATACGACCGGAAGAATCTGCGTCGGCGATGAATCGTCTATCGTGAACGAGCGATTGCCGAGTGTCTCCCATGTCCCGCTATTGACAAACTTGTATTCTTGATGTGGATTGCTCCCGGCGGGGAATATAATTGAACTCGAATAAACATCGTCCATGTCTGGATCGTCCAATGTATCGACGTCGGCGCTCCATGCATTGAACGAGCCGCCGATTGCGACAGCGCCGGTAACGTCTTCGAGCGTCATATCGACCTGAAAAGTCACAGTGACATCGATCGATGTAACATCCACGATATGCAGAATGCCCGGCGCGCTATCGTTCAGCGCGACGCTATTCTGGTCGGTGCCAGTCGCTGTGGACAAATCAGTAGAGTCGAAGGCTTCGCAGTAATAGTTCAAGTCGCCTACCGATGTCGGCGCGGGAATTGTCCCCTTATACTCGTCGTTGTTGCCGGCATCTCTCAGATAGCTCATCTCGATCTCGTGCCAGCTCATTACTCCGGCAGGCTTCCAATATAGCGTCGCGGCCAAACTATCGCCGCGACCGGCGGAATTTGTAACTCCGTCCTTCCAAATCTGGAAATAAACCTCGATCGTAGCGCCCATCGGCTGGTCGGTATCCGAATTCGGCCAGATATTCCCGCACCATCCGACCGCACCGAATACGGCTGAGCTAAGCGCAAGAACGATAAAGACCATTTTCACGATTTTCATCTTTACCTCCTCGATAAATTTATTTTATTAGCACTACCTTCATCGCCACAATATTAACCACATCCGTCGCCTTAATAAAATAACCGCACAACGACAAAATACTACACGAATCGGTAAAATAGATGTTAATAGAAGAAAAAAGCGCCCAGCCGAATGGCGGGACGCCTTTTATCGAATTAATCCGAACGACCGGGGATTATTATTCTTCCTCGGGCGGCAAAACCTGTTGCTTGATGAATTCGATCGTCGAACGAATCACCGTCTTCACCTGATCATCGCTGTCGTCCATCAGATATAACGGGAAACCGAAATACGCCGTCCGGAAACTCGGAGTCACGAAGCGGACCGCTATCGGGCCGCCACCGTAATCGACGGAATCATCCGAACTCGTCGAAGGGCTTAATCCATATTTATAAAGTATTTGAGTATATGGACTTCCACCATAATCTGGTGTTCTCGAACCGAGACGGTTCACATAGGGCAATTGACCGGTAGTAACAAGAGTTTCATCGAGTGTAAGCTCTGGATATTCGCTCTCCGGGAAGTATTCATTGCGCAGAGCGGTCTTGAAAATCTCACGTCCCGTGCCACTGAAATTCTCCTTGATACCGAAGTAATTGTAGGAAGGAACGTAATCCCAGGAGTTGGACTCGCGGTTAAAGGCGTTACGGCCGTCGATTATGATCCTACCGCCGACACTTATATAGTCCATAAGCTCGAAAAGGAAATCCTCGCCCAACTTGAAGTTATACGATCCGTCCTGATCCAGAATATACAGGATATTATATTCCGAAAGAGTGGCCCTGTCGATATCGAGATCGGAATATCCCGATTTCATCGTATCCCAATCCGCTATCACACCATCTACCTTAAGCTCTTCCAAGACACCGGCGTAATATTTGCGAACATTATCGAGATCGTCGAACATATAGAGCCAGCTTTCGTTCTGATCGATAAGCAGCACTTTATGATTTGGATACGTCCCATCGGCGTATTGCTCGAGAACGCTCTCCCTCGAAATATCGAATTCCGGATGAGCGATCTGGATAATCGCGGTATCCGCCGCACCGACGTAGAAAGCGTCATCCCTGACCTGCACAATAAATCGATACTCGCCTGTTGGGACCATGCCGCGCATCATTGTAGATGTATTACGGACCCAACCGTCATATTCGTCCAAACCGGAGTTCACACCGCCGATACTGTCCTCACCGAACGACGACAACGGGACATCACCTGTAGATGTATTCTTGATAAACCATTTATATTCGAGCAGGATCGAATTGTCCGGGTCCGTGGCACGCCATCCAACCTTGATTCCGTCCCAGCTATAGATCGTATCGTCCAGACACCAGAATTCTGCTCCCTCGAAATCCTCGGTGGTAATCTCGCATGTATCCGGCGGAACATTGCTGCGATAAAATGTCGCGCATTCGAGGTCCGATACCCCGTTATTTTCTGATTCCTGATCCAGCGAACGCACACAGAAGAAGTGTTCTGTGACCTCGTCCTCGACCAATAAGGACAGAAAAACCGTATCGCATGTCCTATCCGTTTCGACCCAGTCGATGGTGTCGCCGGACTGCGTCAACACAAAACCGGCATTATCCAAAAGCGTCGGATCGTCTCGATACATCTGATAGATCGAATCGGGAACTCCGCCGTCGGAGCCTGCTTGCTGCTTTGGAATATCTATATATTCGTATTCATAGACCTTGCCATCGACATCGAATCCCTGCCAACATATAATCGGCGCGGCGCCGAGCGTATCGCCCTCGATCGGATGATTGTAAAGAATCACTATCGGTTGTTGATTGGCATCCTTTTCGCCACTATATCCACAGCCCACGAAAGAGATCGCCAACCCGATAGTCAGAACGAACAGTAATATTGCCATTTTATAATTTCGCTCCATTGTTCCTCCTAAAATTCCGCGCCGAGGCTAAACCTATGAACGAAACGCAGTTCCTGCATCTCGCTGAAGGCATAGTCAACCTTGAATGTGGTTGTGGAAACCGGGATTTTGGTTCCGATTCCCACTGAGAAACGGTCTGCATCCCATGCGCCGAATTTGTATCCCACACGGAATGCGAACATATCGTCGAGCCAATACTCCGTTCCAACCTGGAATTTCTCCAGATTATCGTTCGGATGACTCCAGTTCCAACCGACGGTGAGCTTGTGAGGCCCGCTTTCTATCGCCTCCATTGCCAATCCGGCGTTGAAAGCCATCGGCAGCGGATATGCATTCTTGAGCATCGTGATATCCGGGCCGAAGTTGGACATATTCATCCCTATCCGCATACCATTGAAGTCCGTAACATATAGCGCACCGACATCGGCAGCCCAACTGTGTGACTTTACATCGGCGTAATACTCTCCGATATATTTCCATGTTATACCGGCGGAGAACCTGTCGGTCATCTTGCGCGAATAGGTAATCCCGACTGCCAGATCGGATGCGGTAAAAGTCCGCCCCGTCCCTTCGGGCTGTCCGATAGTGCGTTCGACCATATCGCCGGTAGTCAAAGCGATGGCGCTAATTCCAAGCACGCCGCCCAACCTACGAACCGGCAACGCAAACGCGGCAAAATCATGGGAAATGCCGGCTACCCAAATGTTGTGCGTAAATCCGACCTCGCGCCGTGTGAGATTTGTGAGACCGGCCGGGTTATAATAAACCGCCGATACATCGTTGGCCGTTGCCAGAAAAGCATCGCCCATGCCCACGCTTCGGGCGCTGACAGGTATCTCCAGAAACTGCGCCGCCGCCGTTCCTACCTTGGCCTGTCCAAAGACGAGCGCTGGCAGAAGCAAAAGCACAGCTCCGATAAATCGATATCGTTCCATAATTCTCCTCATTACTTGATAATGACGAATTTTCCGAGTTGGTAATCTCCCGTTTCGTTATTCTCGACGCTGAACATATAGATACCGCTCGCGATGGCCTGATCGTTCCTGTTGATAAGGTCCCAGTCCTCCGCGCCAACCATCTTCTCCCCGGTAGTTGTTCCAACTACCGGATCGAGATGATCGACCTCCTTGACCAAATCGCCATCGAGGGTGTAGATCCTAATTATACAGTCAGGGGAGAGGTTTGCGAATCTGATCTTACGCGAATACTCCGTCCATACACGACCGACCGGGGTCTCCCAATCCAGGCCAGCTCGACCGGCGTAATCGTCATTTACTCTATAAGGATTCGGGAAGACATAAACCTCGTCGCTTTCCTCCGCCGAACCACGTGGAACGATCCAAAGATAATTCGTCATCTTGGAGGATTCGAGCGAGAGAAGATCGCGCGATGGCTGCCCATAATCGTATGCGGTCATCGCGATATAAATATCATCGCCAGCCCTTAGTTTCGTGATCGTATATCTATAATTCCACACACCGCCGATAAGGACGCTGTCCGAGGGAAGCCCTGAATTCGTGCCATAGGGCTCGCGATGGAAGATACTCCATGTCGTACCATCGACTGAAATGGAATCCAAACAAAGGCTCCAGTCGAGCACCTCGTTGTGCAGACCGTCTTCGTCGGTTCGCGCCTCGATGCACTCGACTCGATAGTTGGTCTCGCTTCCCCAGCTACTGTAGTCCAAGAAATCGACCTTATCGAACTCCACGATCGGCGTGTAATAATAATCCATATTGGCCTCGCCGATATAGATGCGGAATCCCTCGAAATCGTGCATGAACGTGACTTCATCGTAAAAATTCATACATGTATCGGGATCCCATAAGACATCGATGTCATTATCTGCAGTCTCGATTGTAAATGGCGGACGTGGAGGTGGAACGGGGCCTTGATAATCCGGGATTGTGTCCTCCGGAGGAGCGAAATCATATACGGTGCGAACCCAATCCGTGGAGCGACCCACCTGATCGAACTGGAACTTGCTTGGATCCCACGACGAAGGAATCGGTCCGCTTGGTGGCTGCATCCCTACGTTACGCGGATCGACATGAAAATCCTCGGCGACCATGATCGCAATCGCAACAGGAATGGTCTGTCCCGATTCGATAGTGAACGGCCCGAAAGAGAAAAGAAATCTCGTGTCGTAACCGCCACGCATAAGCTCGGCGAGATCGAATGGCTCCGTGGGAGGTGGAGCGTAAATCGGATCGTCCGTCATATTGATTATATCCGTCTGATCATAATCGAACTCGCGATTGCTCATCACCTGATACTTCATCTTGTCGGACTCCGGTGTGCCGTCCCATCCCCATGAGGAATAATCTCTGAGATACGGCCCCCAGTCGAGGTCCTCGTTTGTGTTGGAAACCCACCAGTTGAACGAGTAATCGAGTTCTTCCAGCGGGGTAATACCAACCCTCAAGAGAGCCACACCGAGTGCGCCTGTCGGAGAGAACTCGTCGAAACGGCCGTCTGCGGTCGGATCGCCGTCGTTATCGGCAAGCCATGCCGTGTTGACATAGGTCGTAGCGCCAGTAATATCATCGACAATATACTCGAGAAATCCGGTAACATCGTCCTGTGAATATTCCGGCTTATCGATATGTCCTACATCGCCGTCGATATAGATGCCGAGATAGACATCGTGAATAGTCGCTTCATCCTCTCGAATATTCTTGAACCAATAATCGACTATAATGAAATTCTTGGCATAATTATACGACCACGATACGGAGCGCTGTTTGACTTCGATTCCGATCGGACGGTGTTCGACCGGAACGAAATCCGGGTTTTCTACCGTGTCGGTCATAATGGCAATATAATCCTGCTCGCTGATCGCCGTAGTATCCCCAAAAAGTATGGACTTCTCCATAATCGTGTCGGTTGCCTGATCGTATCCGGGGAATATTTCGTTGATATCGGTTAACCACCCGTCCTCGCCGACACTGACCAACGTGTCCCCGCTAACGACAGCTCCGATCCAAAGAGCACCCTGGAAAAGATACTCGACACCGGAGCCTCCGGGATATTCCGCCGATGGCCGACATTCGCCTGCGTGATCTCCATCTTCGTATCTAATGCAACGAGTGTCGTCGAAACCTCTCTGGCTTCCAAAAAAGCCCCAGTTGGATACGGTAAAATGCAACTGGCCGACATCGTGGGTCTTCTCGTCGGTCGCGACCTGTTGAATCGTCGGTCGCAAACGCGGCGAATTTGCCTGTTGTGATGGTGCCTCGCGAGCCAATGCTCCGACCGCGAGCAACATCGCAATTCCGAATGCGATTATCGCGTTTGGTTTATACTTCATGTCGACTCCTTAATATAGCGCATTCCGATATATTTTGACATTACCATTTCACCTCGAGACCGAAACGGATATTTCTCTGAGAACTCCAATGCTCCGGATCGAGAGCGTATTCCCATACGACATCCTCTTCGCCGCTCTCCTCGATATACGCATCGTCCGGTTCGCCGGTCGCATCGTAGACCTCGTCAACATTTCGGCGGTTAGTAAGGTTGGACACCCATACAAAGAAGGAATAATCCATCCCCTTGAACGTTAAATCCTTGTTGATCTTTAGGTTGATGTTATAATGGGGCGGTTTCCGAAGGGCGTTCTCGCGCTCCCATGACTTCTCTCCCGGCTCTACAGTCCAGTTTGGATTGTTCGCAGTGGGAGTGTATGGGAATCCGCTTCCATACTGGAAAACGGCATTCAAACCCCATTTATCAGGGAGCTTCAATCCAAAGACCACCGGATTATCGTCCTCTCTGACTCGATAATCCGCCACAATGCTGACCTGATGCCTCTCGTCCCAATCGAGCGGAAGGTCCTGAAGCGGAATGGCACTCTGACCGAAAAGTGCATCGTAACCGCTGCGGTCGGAACTCGATTTGCCGAACGCAAAGGCGTATTGATAGTTAGCCTCTATCGTATATCTATCGGAATATCCCTTCCGAACGCTGAATTCGAGTCCACGGCTACGAGCATAATCGACATTCTCGTAAACCTGCTGCTGCAAAGGACCAATCTGCGTATTAGTAGTGTTTAACAAACCATAAATATCCTTATAATAACCGGAAAACTCGAGAGTCCAAACATCGGTAATACCATAAGCGACTCCAAGCTCGTAGATTACCGTTTTCTGGTAACCCAGGTTCGGGTTCCCAAGCAGTCTTCCCGCGCGGCTTGCCTGTGTCGGGGTCTGATAGAAATTATCGTAACCGGGAAGCTGATAAAGGTGGGCATAGCTGAAGAACAGCTTCGACCGATCGGTAATCGGATAGCTCATTCCGATCCTCGGGCTGACCTGACTTCGAGATTTGTAAATCTCGTTATAATCCGGCAGAACATCGGTCAGTTCCTGAGAGACCGAATCCTCGAGAACCTCGCCGGCCTGTAAGAAAACATCCAATCTCAAACCGATATTCGCGATAAGGCCGCCGTATTCCATCTTATCCTGAATATACCACGCGAACTGCTTTGGAGACCTTTCGTAAAAGCTCCGGAAAACGCCGTGTTCGGGATAAAGCTCTCCATCCGGCTCGCGGTCGTATTTGAACTCGGGATACTGTATCTGGTTCATCTGCATATTGATATACTGGAACTCGAGTCCCGTTTTTACCTGATTATTGTCATCGACCTGACTTGTAATATCGGCCTTGGCCATGAGGAGATTCGTCTCCCTGCGATGCCAAGCCGCATATTTTTCGAAACCTCTTTCGAGGAAAAGATCGACATTATCCCACTTGCCGTTGCCATTGACATCGATATATGGCTCCCAATCGTCGCATTTACCGTTGGGGCCGTCGAATATACCGTTGCCGTTGAGGTCTAAGAACGCATCGCCCTCTTCGAAAGAATCGTATTTTCCGTTTCCGTTGGCGTCGATGAAATCACAGCGTGCGTTGCGATATGTATATGTTCCATCGCTATTGATGTCCCGATACTCTCCCCAATCCGCCTCGTTGTTATTGTTCCAATCGTTCCATGTTGTCTCCTCGAGCGCGATATGCATGGACGTCGAAACCATGGGATTGTTACAGAAATAGCTTCCGAAAACGAATTCGCCCATGTCCTTCGCGCCATTATCGTTGATGTCGGTCCAAACCGTATCGTCGATCAGAACCGGCACCCCCATGAGCAATTCACCATAGAAACCCATTCCATACGGCATCCCGTCACGGTAAGGCTCGCCATCCACAAACGACTCGGCCCTATCCATCGGGTAGATAGTATAATAGCTATTGAAATTAGTCTGCTTCGGCTCGAATACATCGTTGTCGTTCACCTCTACCCAAGGTTCCTCGCCGGCCATCGGCGGTCGATCATCGATATAAACCGTATCGAGGTAGTCTATCGTCGTCCGCTCGGCATCGGCCCATACGGTATCGATATGATCTACGAGCGGCTCCCATGATTCCCAGAAATCCCACTGGCCGTTGCCGTCGTAATCCCACCATTTAACTCGAACCTGCGGAATGCCGTCTCCGTTGAGATCCACCCAGTCGTCGAGGCTCGCATAAACAGAGCTATCGACAGCAAAATCGCCGGGGGTCAATCCGCCGGACGTAATATCGGAACTGGTTTTAAAATAACCGGCTCGAATCTCATAAAAGGTCTTCGGCGAAAGCGTATGCGTCCATTTAAAGCTGAGCTGGTATGCCTCGCGGTCTTGAATGCGTGCGGTTTCCGGAGTATATATATATTGCCAATCGAATATACGCGCCCTAACCCAATTGCCTGTTCCGGTAACCGTGTAGCTCATCGAAGGACTTAGCCTCTGTTTCAGCTTCAACGTAAGGTTATATTCATTATAGCGTCTCTCAGGGAATAAGCCATACCAACCGTAATCGATGGCATAGGGAGTTAATATGAGCGCATTCGTCGCTATATGATTATCGTTATCCCAAAGATAGTTATATGGTAATCGCGTATCGGTATTATCACCTGTCAGGGAGAGAAAATAGCTTATCCTTTTGCTTCTGGAAAGCTCGATTCCGGCGAGTGGAAGCAGATATGTCGAGATCGGTTCCGGGCCGGAGAGCGAAAAATCGATATGGTCTGCATTGTTCGACCATTTATTCAAAGCGCTAAAACCGAGATCGTCGGTGATGTAGTTCAAGCTGCCGCTGAATTTATTCGGGTCCCCTTCGCGGGTCACGATATTGACTATCCCGGATAAAGCACCGCCGTATTCGGCGTTGTAACTTCCCGTCTGGACTGTGATCTCCTGGATACTCGATGTCGAAACCTTAAGACCCTGGTTCCCGTACGTCGGATCGGTGACTGGCATTCCATCGACCATGTAGGCGACTTCGCTGGCACGACCGCCGCGCATATGAAGCTGACCGTTGTGTTCGACGATGCCTGCCTTCGTCTGGAGGATATCCTCCACACTGGAAACCGGCATATTATCGATCTGTTCCGATGTCGTCGTGCTCGTAGTGGTCGTGACGTCGAGCTCGACCTGCTTTCTCTCCGCAGTAATCACGATCTCTTCGGATTTGATGACCGATTGTTCAAGCTCAAAATCGATATCGGATGTTCGGTCGGAAGAGACTACAACATTCGTCTGCGTGACCGAATTATACCCGACATAAGATGCCTTGACCTTGAAAATGCCGGGGCGAATATTGAGGATGAAATAATTGCCGTCGAAATCGGTCGCGGCACCGCCGATCAGGTTATCGGAGTCATCGAAAACCTGAACATTCACTCCGATAAGGGGTTCGTCGGTATCCATATCGGTTATCGTCCCGGAAATCTTTCCCGTAGTTCCAGCCCATACCGAAATGACCAAAATCAATACAGCAAATGGTATTGCTAAGAATGAGGCGCGCTTTAGCACTATTTAACCTCCCTGATATTTATTTTAAATAAATTCTGACGTTATAGATTAAAAAAACCGGTTCGATTCTCGTTAACGGTAAATACACCTAAATTCAACCCAATAAAATATCCCTCAAACCGCATAGTGTCAAGATTTTTCTCTAAGTTAATATTTCCAATTTGAAAATTAGTCATAAATCCCTTCATTTTAATATAAATTCAATATTGAATTCACGCTCGAAGGACCCGACAATGAAATCGATCATCTCGTTTTTGTCCGGACGCGAATCGATACATTCGCTAATACAGGTCGATTTTTGCCATAGGTCGTTATCCTCCGGCGGATCGATCAGATAAGACACAAGACTCCGAAATTCGGGGCCGAAGAGGATCGAACCTTGCTGAAGAATAACGCCGTGCTTACGTCGCTGGGCGCTGCCAACGAGTTTATTCCCTCGAACCACGATCTCGTATCGGCTCGTCGATGAAAAGCATGACGGATTGCGGGACGCCAATGAATCTCCGCGAGCGATCTCGACATCCAGGCCAACGCACGCTATGCCACGCGCCAGAGCGGTCGAAATCGTCCGGTAGCTTTCGGTAACCGAAAGTCCGGCTATCGGATGACCGGATGGAATAACGACGGAATATGTCAGCTCGTCCCAATGGAGAACCGCGCGTCCGCCGGTAGGTCGCACGGCGAAATCTATGCCGTCTTCGGCCATTCGAGCCATATCGAGATCGTTTCTGGGTTGGCCGTGTCCTATAGTAATCGTCGGTCGCTCCCAATCAAAAAACCGGAGCACCGGCCTGTCATCGCCACGGATTGCATCGGCCAAAAGCCCGATATCGCGGGACATATTGACATCCCCGCGAAGCTTGGGATCGCGGATAAGCGTCCATTTTTCAGGTGGGGAAGCTACAATTGCCTTTCTATCGACGCGATCTGCGACGCTTTCTTATAGTATGCATCCCATACTTCGTCCCGCCATCTATGAAGAAACCGAGAACGGCAAGAAAAACGCCGATGCCGTAATTTTGCGTCGTTAGAGCGATAAGCAAACCGATAAACATGCGTGGCATGAAAATCCATCCGGCGAGATAAAGCTCCCATGGATAGGCCCACAGATTGCCGCCGTGGAATCTCCAGATAAAAAGCAGGCTAATTCTCGGCAGGAATAGATATCCCAACAAATATAGAAACCAGTTAAGAGTCCATATGTCGAGCGCGGAATCCACTATCGCGTTTCACCCTCACCTTTTTCGTCGAGAACGCGGCGAATGACTACCGATAGTGTTCCGGCCCTATAAGGCTTTTGCACGATGGATTCGACCCCTTGCCGGACAAGGTCGCTGACCGTTTCCTTTTGGGCATAACCTGTGGAAACTATCACCCTGCAATCCGGTTTTATGGCCCGGATTGCCTCGAAAACCTCCAGCCCACTCATTCCCGGCATAACGACATCCAGCAATACAAGGTCGATATCGTTGCCACGGGATCGCACAGCTTCGACCGCCTCGAAACCATCGCAGGCGAGCAGAACCTCGTATCCCAATTTCGATAGAAGCGCTTTTAGAACCGTTCGCACATGAGGCTCGTCATCGACGACAAGGATAGTCTCGTCCCCGGTCGGAAAAGCCGTTGTGGACGAAGATTCCTTCGAGTCTGCTATCTCCTCCGGGAAATATAGCGTGAACTTGCTTCCCTCGCCATGTTCGGATTCGACATCCACGAAACCCTTATGCCTTCTAGCAATTTTATAAACCAAAGAAAGCCCGAGACCGGTGCCCGCGCCGAATTCCTTTGTTGTAAAGAAAGGCTCGAAAATATTATCCAATAGTTTTTGTGGGATTCCCTCACCGGTATCGGAGACCTCGATAAAGATATAACGGCCGTGTTTTGCTTCCGGGTGGCGTGAACGGAATGCCACATCGACCTTTAGGTTGCCGGTAGCAATTCCGAGCGTCCCTCCATCCTTCATCGCCTCGACCGCGTTGACTATCAGGTTAAGGACCGCTTGATGCACCTGCGAAAGGTTCCCGAATGTCGTATCCGGTCGCGCTTTAAGCTCGGTATGGAGATCTATCGTCCGGCCTTCAGATTCGGGCATAAGTTCGAGTGCGTCTTTCACGACCTTATTTAATGAGAGAACTTCACCACGATGCTCCTCGGTTTCTCTCGAGAATGCAAGCAGCTTTTGCGTGAGGATCGCTGCCCTATCGGTATCTTTCTCCACAATATTGACATACTCCATAAGGGGCGAATCGTCAGGGGTTTCGCTACGAATCTGGCTTATAGCTCCGAGTATCCCCATCAGGGTATTATTGTATTTGAGGATAACATTCTCGGCAACACGACCCAGACCATCGACCCGGCTCTCGATACCGAGTCGTTTTTTGAGTTGGTTTTCTTCCGTCAAGTTCTCGAATACAAAGAGCACCACCGGCTCACCGAAGTAATTAATCGCCCGCGGCCTCGACGATGTTAAGATCAGTTTATTGTCCAGCCCGATGATCTCGATTTCTATTTCCTTCGAGGCCTCTTTTCCAGAAAGTAGATTGTCTATATACCTCTCGATCTTCGTCCTGTGAATCGGAGCGACGATCCTGTCGATACCAAAAGCGCGTATCTCCTCCGGCGTGCGGCCGATCAACTGCCTAAATGCGTTGTTTATGTATATAATTCTCTCGCTATTAAGGACCATCGCTCCCTGCGGAAGTCCTGAGAGCATCTTGCGGAAATTTTGATCCGAGCGCCGGAGCTTGTCCTGCAACGCCCTAACGCGCGAAATATCCCGTAATATCCCGATGGTCGATAATCCCTTCGGCGAGGAAACCGTCTTCACGAATAACTCGGCCGGAATGATTTCACCATCGGCGCGAATTCCGAGAATTTCGTAGGATTCCGGTTGTGGCTCACCGGAACGCCTCGATCGGTAGCGATTTATGATTTTTTCACGATCCTTCTCGGAGAGGAGTTTGTCGATGGTCATATCGAGCAAATCCTCTCTATTGTAGCCGGTGAGGTCCTCGAGGCCCTCGTTGACCTCGATGAATTTTCCCTCACGCCCCTCTATATCGTCGAGAATAAATAGACCTAATCCAGCGTTATTGGCCGCTTCTACGAACGATTTGCGCAGATTCGACATCTCTTCTATGGTCTTCGAATACCGTTCTGTGAGCTGTCGTTCGATGAGAAGGGTCAATTTTGCTCTTTCTCTCGATCGAACCAATATTAATATGAGAAAGAATGAAATTATAATGACAGCGATTAGAATCCATGCGAGCGGATTATATCTCGATCCATTTATACCTTTAGCGCTAAACCATTTATCGATAATATCCCTGAATGCCGGTTCGCTTTCGAGTTTTGAAACCGCCAGATCGAGTATCTTTTCCAACTCGGGATTATTGGAAGGAACGGCCATGGAATACTCGTATTTAAATGTAATGCTTGTGTTGACAGATAGTTCATCATGCAATTTGTTGAGTTTAATGGCATAATTGCAGATATAAACCGACCCAATATAGCCATCGATTTCTCCTTCGGCGGTTTGGCGCAAACCCTCGGATGCCGATTTGAATCCAATTAGATCGACTTCGTGGGATTTCTCAAAAACCTTGAGCACTGGCGACCCATCCAGATATCCGATCTTCAGACCATTCAAACCCGAAATGCTCACTAGCTCCTTCGAGCATTTACGAATGTAGAGCATGTATTCGTTCGATAACAGCTTTCGAGTAAAATTGAATCGAGATTCGAGTTCTGAAGTTCGATTTTCTCCCGGAAGAAAATCTATCTCGCCCCTATATGCCGCCGCGAGAATCTCTTCGCGTTGTGCTATTATGAATACGACCCTCTTGCCCAAAAGCCGCTCGATCTGTCTCGCGATATCCACGTCGAACCCATCCGGTTCGCCATGCCTATCCATAAAGCTGAACGGCGGAATATCGCACTCGATGCCAGCAACGAGAGAGTCCTTTCCTGAAAGCCAATCATCGAGTTCCGGCTGAAGTTTGAGACCAAATGCAGATGAACAGATGGCTAGTAAAAAAGCTCCGAAAACGAATAAACGAATATATATATATTTTCTCATAGTTTAGATATTCGAATAATATTATGACCCGGACACATCAAAATTAATTTAACCTAAACTGAAACTATACCAAACTCGAATAAATATACAAAAACATCCAACAAACGCCACAAGAAATTTCCTCGCCTTTCGGCAA
>CAYNTG010000022.1:0-30738 GCA_964400105.1 uncultured bacterium | reverse complement strand
ACTTGCTTTAATAAGGAAAATACCATAAATTAAACTGTTATTTAACGCCGTTTCCCGGTTGGTTTATGAAATGTCCGTTCTGCCATAACGATTCCGATAAGGTTGTCGATTCGCGCGTCGTGCGAAACGGATATACCGTTCGGCGCCGGAGGGAATGCCTCGAATGCGGCCGGCGATACACGACCTATGAATATATCGAGGAAACGCAAGTCCTTGTGATTAAAAAGGATGGACGCCGCGTGCCGTTCGACCGCGCGAAGATCGTCGATGGTCTTCGGCTTGCGTGTCGAAAAAGGCCGATCAGCGCCGAAAAGATCGAATCGGTTGCAAATTCCATAGAAATCGAGATGAACGAACGCGGCTCTTTGGAGGTTAGTTCGTCCGAGATCGGCGAGATCGTTATGGAAAGGCTTGCCGAGATCGATCGGGTGGCATACGTCCGTTTTGCGAGTGTCTATCGGAGTTTCGACGATGTCGGGGAATTTCAGGCGGAGGTGGAAAAATTCAGCGGTGGTGAGGATTAAAATTCACAATAATTAGATTGCGACGAAGATATGTATTTATCCGAAAGTAGATTAGCGGAGATTTTCGAGGCGATTAGTTCGCTGGAGATCGCAGTTATCGGCGATGTTATGCTCGATAGATATTTATGGGGCGATGCCGAGCGCATCTCGCCGGAAGCGCCGGTGCCCGTCATCGATCTCATCCGCGATGAGATACGGATCGGTGGCGCGGCGAACGTCGCCGACAATCTCACCGTCCTCGGTGCGAAACCGTGGCTTATATCCATTATCGGAGACGACGAAGAGGGTAGGCAATTCGTCGGGCACTCGGACGTGCTTGGATTGAATACGGATCTGGTGATGAGGTCGTCGAACCGGCCCACGACGGTCAAAACGCGCATAATGGCCCGGCATCAGCAGGTTTGCCGTGTCGATCGTGAGTTTAAGAATGGCATTCGTGGCAAAGACCTCGACGGCCTTATCGAGCGATTCGATTCGGTTTCCTTAAAAGTCGCTGCCGTGATAATTTCCGATTATGGCAAGGGGGTTGTTACGCCCGCTTTGGTTGGCAAGATCGTCGATTATTGCCGTTCAAACAGCAGTTTCGTGACGGTCGATCCAAAGGAGCACCATTGGGAATATTACGCCGGTGTCGATCTTATCAAACCAAATAATGACGAAACCACCAGAGCTACCGGCATCCCGACCGATAACGAAGCCGACCTCGAACGTGCGGGATGGAGTCTTTTGGAAATAACGAAGGCGAAGGCGGCCCTCATTACCACCGGCGAGCGCGGGATGAGCCTTTTCGATAGCGGAAAACCCGTCCGTCACCTTCCGACCATGGCGCACGATGTTTTCGATGTTACCGGAGCGGGGGATACGGTGATCGCTGTTGCCACGGCGGCACTCGCTGCGGGAGCGAGTTTCGATGAGGCGGCGATTATCGCAAATCATGCTGCCGGAGTCGTTGTGGCCGAGGTTGGAACCGCCGCCGCAACGCATAAGGAGATCGCTGCAAGCATGATCCGCGAAGGCCGTCGCAACGGTTCGAACCGATGATTGTCTCGAGTATCGATAATATTATCGAAATCGTGCGTGGGTTAAAATCCGACGGCAAGACCATCGTTTTTACCAACGGTTGTTTCGATATTATTCATCGCGGCCATGTCGATTACCTCAGAAAAGCCAAAGCTCTGGGCGATATATTAATCGTAGGGCTAAATTCCGATTCGAGCGTCCGAAGGATAAAGGGCGAAAACCGGCCTATCGTTCCGGAGGGCGACCGCGCGGCGGTTTTGTCGGAGCTTCGTTCGGTGGATTTCGTCGTTCCCTTCGAGGAGGATACGCCGGAGATTCTCATCGAAAAGATCGCGCCGGATATCCTCGTGAAGGGGAGCGATTGGCAAAAGGCGGACATCGTCGGCGCGGATTTCGTCGAGCGGCATGGCGGAAAGGTCGCAACGATCAAGCTTACAGAAGGAAGAGGCACTTCGCAGATAATCGAGCGTATTTTGAAAATCTATGGAGGAAATAATTTTGGGAAATAATAGTCAGCACCTTCTCGATATCGAAAAGGACGAGGTTTTCAACGGAGTTTTGGCTTTAAGGGCTTGCTCGAAACGGATAAAAACGAACGGCGAACCGTATCTCAGCCTCGAACTCGGCGACTCTTCGGGGCGAATGCCTGCAGTCTATTGGGGGAACGATGCCGGTGCGGTTTTCAAGGAGATCGAATCGGCCATGGCCGTCCATGTTCGGGGGGTTATCTCCGAATATCGCGATAAACCGCAGTTCACGGTCGAATCGATTCGGATAGCCTCGCAGGCCGAGATAGATAAAGCCGAGCTTCTTCCGGTAGGGTCTTTTTCCAGAGAGCAGCTCGAAAATCGCCTTCGATCCGCGATAGTTACTGTCGAAAACCGGTTTCTGAGAAAGCTGCTCGATGTAATTTTCGGCGAAGCGGATTTTCGGAAGGCGTTTTTACGGGCACCGGCTGGAAAACTATGGCATGGCGCTTATATCGGCGGCCTTGCGGAGCATTCGATGAACGTCGCGGTGATATGCGAGAGCGCCGTGCCGATGTTTCCGCTTTGCCGGCGAGATCTGCTTTTCGCGTGTGCGCTTTTGCACGACATCGGGAAGGTCGATGAAATCCAGATTTCGGAGCATTTCGACTACTCCGTCGAGGGCCGTCTCGTCGGGCATATTGTAATCGGTGAGCGGCGCATTCGAGCCGCGATTCGAGAAATAGAGGATTTTCCGGTGGAAATGGCTTTGGAGATTTCGCACATGATACTATCACATCACGGCGAACGCGAGATGGGTTCTCCGGTCGAACCGATGACTATCGAGGCCTCGATCCTTCACCACGCGGACCTTCTCGAATCGCAGGCGAACGCCTTTTCCCATGTCGTATCGCGCGATCTCGAAAATGCTGGCCCATTCTCGCAATGGGTCGATCCGGTTTCGCGGTTCCTTTACAAGGAAGCCTATAATAAAGGGCAATCGACGTAATGAACCGTCGTGTATATTTTCTAATACTCTCGGCAGCGTATGTTGTTTCGAGGGCTTTTTTGCTTCCGCTCGGTTTCGGGGTAGATTCGGATGCGTGGCGAATCGCGCGCTCCGGCGCGGAATGGCTTTCGAGCGGGATTTATAATCCATCGCGTACGCCCGGTTATCCATCGATGGAGCTTGCCGCCGGAATCCTGCGAAATCCGATTGCGCTGAACGCTTTCGTCGCGCTGCTCGGTTTCGGTGCGGTGATTGCTTTTTATATGCTCTGCCGACAATTTCGCGTCGGGAGGTCAAAACTCGCGACGGCGGTCTTTGCCTTTATGCCGCTATTTTGGGTCTTTTCCGCCTCCTCGATGGACTATGTGCCGTCGCTCTGTTTCGCATTATTCGCTTTCGTTCTTGCGGGAGAGCACCGTGCGGCGCTCTCCGGAATCCTGTTCGGTCTCGCATTGACATTTCGACCGGCGACGATAGTGCTGTTGCCGGCTTTGATATACTACACCCATCGAAACGGCGGCATTCGCGCGGCGATGTGGAGTGCGACAACGGCGTTATCCATAGCGATTGTATGTTTTGCATCGCTATATTTTGTATATGAAATTCCATTTACCGGGCCGCTTTCCGGCGGAATGTCTTTTGGCCGAAGGCTGCTTTTCACCGGATATCGCGCGTTCGGCGCATTCGGCGCCGGAGGATGGATCGCTATCGCAGCGGTGATAATCATATCGATAATCCATCGCAACAAAAGCCGCGAAACACTCGCCCTCGCGGCATGGGTGGCCATCCCATTCTCGATAATGTGGATACTCATTCCGCACGAATCCGGATACTGGATCGCGATAGTCCCGTTTCTCATTATCGTGATTTTCGCTACGGTCGAGCGATCGGCATATCTGATCGCGATTATGCTCGTCCTGCCGGCATTCGCGGATATATCGCCGAGGGCAAAAACATCCGATGGGTATAGATTCAGCCCGCATCCCGCTCGAGGAATGGTGATCGAGGATTTTTGCATTAGACGCGAGATAATGCGCCTCCGGGTCGAGCTTCCAGCCATTCCATCCACAGGAAAATCGTTCACGATTACCGGCCGGGACGCAGCGTTTTTCGAGATGAACCCCGCGTTTGACCATAAGGGCGAGATTTCGGGTCACGATATATGGCGTTCGAATATCTCCGGCGGACTTTTCGTCGATGGCCTGCCCGAAGAAGTTGTCGATTCGCTCCTTACCGAGGGGTTCGATATAAAAATTCTAAGGGAAGCAGTCCCGGCAACGGCGCTCGTTTTCGGATGGACTCCCGATGAAAAGGAAATCGAGATACTTACGGTTATTGAATGAAGATACGGGACGCCGATTTGTCTGAAGGCTGGCGCGAGGGCCGGGGCGATGGCGCGCAATTTGCCCTAAGCAAATTTCGTGACATCGCGGAATGGGGGGGGAGTCCTTGCGTGCGATATTATAGTATTTAATAGTCCTTATGAGCACAAAGCAAGGAGCGTGACAGCCGGTTACGCGCACATGGTTTTATTCGTCTCCTCGATTTAATCGGAGTTTATCTTTTGATAATAATCGATAGGCGATTGCGGAAATCGTAACCACTGCTAAGGAACCGAGCGAGAAAACCAGTGTGAGATTGCGTGTCATGAATGAAAAGTTTGTATAACAATGATGCAAGCTCGAAAGAAACCCAAAGAACATGACTATCGCTATAATTATTTTATTTCCTTCAAAACCGAAATCTAATATATATCCAATCAGCCAATAGAAAACGATAAATGCCGGTGCTATTAAACGCTCGTTATCGGTGCCGAGAAGGCAACTGCCGAATACCAAAAGCACAAAAGTCAGAGCATATAATTTCCCTCTGAAAAAACCTATCGTTTTGTCGATGAATACAATGGGCAAAAAAGTTAACGGGATAAATGAGTTAATTAACAATTTGAAAAGAACCTGTGGATCTAAAATTTTATCCCAATAATACATCAGCGCTTCGATGATTGTTTGCCCGTTTCTCGCGGGAATCAGCATTCGCATTGCGATGAAAACGGCCAAGGCCGGCACCGATGCGGCTATCGCCTTAAAAATTTCTCCACGAAATCTCTTTTTTTCCAATAAAAAAACAACCAAAGTAGGAATTATTATAACCCATGTTGCTTTGGCTAAGGAGGCGATTAATGCGGTAGAACCGAACAGCAGCCAGTTCGATCTGTTCATCGACCAAAACAGCAACACGATTGCAACGAATGAGAGAATATCGTTTATCTGGAAATAGTCCCAAACATTGAACCCAAAAAAGTATTTATTGAACACGAAAAGAACACAGGCAAATAATGCGGACTTTGAGCTTATTCCCACTTTAATTAAAAAACAATGAAATAACAAAATCAAGGTTATGGAAAAAACGATTGACAAAAGATAAAAACTCACTGGTTCATCCAGGGGGATTATTCCAGCGATAAAAGGCCCCAATATTCTATAAACATAGGGTATATCGACCTGAAAGTTAAGACCCGGCGCGGATTTGGCCATCTCGAGATAACTACTCAGGTCCCATTCAGAATATGGAAGTATATTGTAATCTATTCGTCCGTAGATGAATATCATCATCACGGTAACTATTATGAGAAAAATTTTGATTTTCTTATCTGGCATATTTTCAGAATAACTTTCTTAAGTAGAATTAAGGGATTTTAATTATTTAATCAAGCTTTTTTTATGCTCGGTCGCGGTTTGGCCTCAAAAATGTTATTCAATCTTCAGTCGTTGAACACGGCTTACCCGGAATGGCGCATAGTTGAATGCATAAATGTAGAATGAAAAATGAGGTGCAAAAATGTGCCCTTTTTCGGTGATCACGGATCACGTTATTTGTTGCAAATTTTGTGACAGCCGATTTGGTTCGAATAACTACTGTTTTTGTGAAAAATAAATGGATGATAAACCTTCTGCTTTTCGTCCTGACGATCGGGACGACCACGCTTGCCGGCGCTTTTATGTCCGGCAAGGAACCGGCATTCACGATAGGATTTGTTCTAGCCGGTATCCCATTTTCGGCGGCGCTTCTATGCATCCTCGGAATCCACGAACTCGGGCACTATTTTGCGAGCCGCTATCACGGCGTTAGGGCGACGCTTCCGTTCTTCATTCCATTCCCGACGATTATCGGAACATTCGGAGCGTTTATCAAAATAAAGTCCGCTATCCCGGACCGAAAAAGCCTGTTCGATATTGGATTCGCCGGTCCGGCAGCAGGTTTTATTGTGGCGTTGCCGCTGCTGATCGTTGGGCTTGCGCTATCGAAAATCGTCGATATGCCAGCCGTCGAAATGACCGAACAGTTCATGCTCGGCGATTCGATCATCGTCTGGTTTTTCAGCAGGATAATTCTCGGCAACGTCACGGGAACCGCACAGGTGATACTTCATCCTGTGGGTTTTGCGGCATGGATCGGATTATGGGTTACGAGCATCAACCTGCTTCCCATCGGCCAGCTCGACGGCGGACATATCGGTTACGCCGCACTTGGACCACTAAAGGCGCTCAAAGTCGCGCGCTGTGCATGGATAGCGATCCTTCCGATGGCGATTTTATGGCCGGGATGGCTCGTCTGGGCTATAGTAATCTTCTTTCTAATAAAGCTGCGCCATCCGCCGACGATCTACGATTGGATCCCGCTCGACCGAAGGCGAAAAAGGCTATCGATAGCGGCGCTTATTATCCTGATAATAACATTCACGCCGAAACCATTTTACACCGTCGGTTAAAACTTGATTTTCCAGGAAAGGCGAGGATGTTTCGCCATGATGACACTCACATCGAAATCGGTGTATAATATCGGTTAAAACTTGATTTTCTGATATGGTAAAACTATATTTCGCTCTGTGAAATTTCGTTTTCGCCATATCGCAGCCCTCATTCCGATGCTGTCCATCATATTCGGTTGCGCTGGAAAAGTGCCCAAAGCGAATACCTCACCGGCAAAAAAAATCGAAATTCCGACTATCGAAATTCCTTCGTTCCGTTGGGATCGGTCGCGCTTTATAAACCTCGACGCATCGCACTTTCCGGATAGCGTGAGCTTCTTCCTTCCGGTAAGCGATGAAGAAAAACTCGATATCGACAACGCGCTGCTCGTTGACGATGTATTCGGATGGGTGGAGGAATGCGATTTTTCGCATAAATCCTTTGGCGTCCCAAATGGATCGAACGTCGTGATAATCGAGGATATTTCCGCCAGCATGGGCGATTATGTCCATTTTACCGACCGGCTTATTTGGGGTTATATTTCGACGTTGACGGATGCCGGCGGCGAGGTTTCTTTGGTTCGTTTCGGCAACGACCACGAGCGCTCCGTCGATTGGATAGTGCCGGACTCGTTCCTAAACCTTTCGCCGGACAGTATTCCATACCCGAATGCTCGAGGAAGCGACCTTGCCGGTGCGATTGACGAGGCCCTCGATCTGGTCGCGGAAAGGTCTTCCAGCCCTTGCGCGATCGTCCTTTTCTCCGATGGCGATTTCGATGCCGACGAGCTTCCCTATACGATTATCGAGCGGGCAAACCGATACGGTGTTTCGATAAATATCCTGATGCACGGCAAGAATCCGAAGGGTGCACTGGCCCGGTTGGCGGATAAAACCGGCGGCGTATATCTCGTTCAACCGGCAGGTGGATTCTCGCCGATAATGGTCTCGGCGATCATCGCTCGGAGCTTTCATATATCGTATTATCCGAGGCACACGGACGAGGACGGTTTGCTGCACAGAATCTCGCTCGCATTCCCCGGTGGCAAGCGTTTTTTCGATGAGTTCCGCGCTCCCGGAAAGGCTCCACGCATCGAAATCGAAAAGCCTTCTTTATTCTATGAGGAGATTTTGACATTGCCGGACGAGCTTTTGAAAACCACGGTGATTCCTTTCGATTCCGCCGGGAATAGCGAGCTTTTACCGGAAGCACAAGCGATTATCGAGGCGTATATCGACGGGTTAAGTTCACTCGCCGATTCGGTAGAATTCACCGTTAAAATAGCTGGCTATGCCTGCAATCTCGGCCCTACGGGTATCAACATACGTTTGTCTAAACAGCGTGCGCAGGTCGTCCGCGACTATATCGAACCGTTGACCGACGATAATATCTCCATCGAGATTGCGTGGTTCGGCGAGATGTATCCCCTCAACGAAAATCTCGACGAAACGGATCGCCGTGCCAATCGCCGCGTCGAGATCGAGATAAATCTCGAATTTGCCAGATAGGTGCGACGCCTGCGTCGCCCTATGTGCGGGATGGCACATAGGTTCTCCCGTTTGCCGCCTAGACTGAGAAAAACCATAAAATTAACGAAATTAAAAGTTGTGCCATTTTTCAGTGATCTCGATTAGTTACAACTCTTCGCGCGCTATTTCATTTGACATTAACGTAGAGATAGATATATTAAAATTCATGAAATTCGCCTATTATATTATTATATGTATTTTCGCTGTGTTAATACCAAGCTCCGTTTTATGCTCGGATGAAACCGCAGGTTCGGTGGATTGGCGGTGGCTCGATTTCGACGAAGCATTCGAGTCCGATATCGGCGATGGGAAACACCTTATCGTAAATTTTTATTCCATCGGGTGTTTTTGGTGCAGGAAGATGGATAATCTGACCTTCACCGATCCAATAATATCCAATATGCTCGACGGGGGTTTTGTGGGTGCGAAGGTGAACATCGCGTCCAATCGCAAGGTCGAATGGATGGGCGATGTTATCTCCGAGCGCGAGCTTGCGCGGATATTCGCCGTTCGGGGAACACCGAACACGGCGTTCGTCGATTCGACCGGAAAGATCGTGGCACGCGTTCCCGGCTATATCGATCCAGAGCGATTCAAGATCGTTCTGAAATATATAGATGGATACTGGTATAATGAGCTGTCTTTTCAGGAATACCTTGTTTCGGAAAAAGCCTTACAAAGCGGATCAAATCAAAAATGAAATCCCTATTCGGCATTCTCGATGGAATCCTCGTTAGGATATTTTTTCCACTCTTCTTTATAATTCTTTTTTCGGCGAATGCAGATTCTCCAATAATTAGCGAAATCATGTCCAATCCTGTCGGCGATTGGAGTTCGATTCCCGGCGATGATTCCAACGAGTTCATAGAGATATATAATCCCGGCCCGGACTCGATAGACCTCGCCGGTTGGTCGATCGACGACGGCGACGACGACGATATCCTCGTGGCAGCTTCGGATGGGATGACGACTCTGCCGTCGGACCCCGACGGAATCTACACATCGACCATCCTTTCGCCGGAGGGATTCGCGATAATTCTCGACCCTGAATATACCGATCCCGCCAACGACCAGCCATACGATTGGCCGGAGGGCACACTTATCCTGTCGATCTTGTCCACCACCGACTTGGGCGGCAGTCGCCTATCCGACGACGACCCGATATATCTCATCGATTCTTCGGGAGACACGGTCGATAGCTATTCCGCATCGATAACGTCGGTCGAGGGCAAAAGTATCGAGCGCCTCGACATCGATATAGCCTCCGGCTGGGCTATTTCACTGGCTTCAAATGGATGCACACCCGGCGCGCGGAACTCGGTTTGGCCATATCCGCACGACCTCCGCCTCGATTCTATTGTATTGGTAGAAAATCCGGTCGAGATGCCGCCGGTTATCCTGACGGCATTTGTCGGGAATTCAGGGGAGGAGACGTTCGCAAGCGGCGTCGTTTATCTTTTCGATAGCAGCGATGAATCGAATCTTCTGGATTCGTCGTCGATCCCGACTCTCGAGCCGGGCGAGTGGGCGGAGATCTCGTTGAGCGGCATGGTTGACGACGGCACGTTCGATCTTTTCGTGCGACTCGGGGAAGACGATTTTTTGGGGAACAATACCGCCGATGTTTCCGTATTGGTCGGGCCTGCTGGGTGGCCGATATGTATCACGGAGATCATGTTCATGCCGCTGACCGGCAATCCCGAATGGATCGAGCTTTACAATATTAGCGATGAGACGGTTGAGATTTTTGGATGGGAATTCGGAGATAATATATCGACGCATTCGCTGCCGGATTTCTCGCTCGAACCCGGTGGATTCGCACTGCTCTGCGCGGATTCAGCCTCGTTTTTGGACTCCGTATGTGCGGGTGCTTCGATCACCGAGCCGGGAAGCTGGCCCGCGTTGAACAACGACAATGACGCTGCGCGGCTTTTCGACTCGAACGGTCTGCTTCGCCAGATTATCGAATATGACGCCGATGCGCTGGGCGATTGCATGATAAAGGGCATTTCCGCCGAGGTTACGGAACCGGGCGGAAGCGAATTATCATGCTGCCCCGCAGGATGCACGCCGGGCTGTGAGAATGCTATCCGGCAGCTTTCAACCAGCGAAAACTCCGTCGATGCCGAGCCGAACCCATTCGATCCGGCCGATGGCCCGACGACGATAACGGTCTGCCTGCCGGCATCGGGGATCGAGGCGGCGATCTACGACCGATCCGGTCGGCGTCGTCGAACGCTCTGCACGCCGGAAGAACCCGTCGGATACGAGATTCCGTGGGATGGAAAGGACGATGACGGATGGACATTGCCGGCGGGCATCTACATTGTCTTTGCCGTGGATTCCGAGGGCAATTCGGCGAAAGCGGCCGTCGCTGTCAAAGGGGGACGACGATGAAATGGACACTCCCGGACGAAGCACGCTCCCGAAAACAGGTCTCGACCGCTTTGGAGATCGCGAAAAGGCTAAAAGACACCGGATATCCGACATATCTTGTCGGCGGTGCCGTCCGCGATAGCCTCATCGGTATCCCCACGCTCGATGTCGATCTGTGCACGGCATGTCCGGCGGAGAAGCTTGTCGATATTATCCCGAACGCGGAGCCGTTTGGTTTGCGAAGATATTCGATCTTTCGTGTCCCAACGGAAATCGGATATATTGAGATCGCAAGGTTCCGCGAGGAGTCGGAGTTCGACGGTCGGCATTGCGTGGTGCGTCTCACGGACTCGTTCGAGAACGATGTCCGGCGGCGCGATTTTACAATAAATGCCATCGCGGTCGATCCAATGACGATGGATATAATCGATCTCGTCGGAGGGATCGCGGATATTTCGGCGAGGATTATCCGCTCGATCGGGGATCCTTCGCGGCGTTATATCGAGGACAGGCTCAGGATGCTACGCGCGATTCGATTCGCCGCAAAGCTCGAATTTTCAATAAGTAAGGCCGACATAGATAATATTATACATGAAGCAATGGCCATTAAATCCCTGTCGGCAGCGAGATTACGAGACGAGATAGGCGCGATTCTCACCGGACAGCATCCAGGTCGCGGGATAAGGCTTCTCGCGGATTGCGAGCTTTGGCAGCACATTTTTATGGAGTTTGCTGCATATCCGATATCGTCGGGATGGGAGCGGAAACTCGCTTCGCTCGAACGCGCGGCACGCAATCACATTCCGGAAGATGGAATGTGGGCGCTCGCGTTAATGCCGGGAAATTGTCATGCATTGCAGGACGTGTCGGCCATCGCCGATGCTATCGAGCGATTTAAATTCCCAAAAAAACAGGCGAAGCGTATCTTCAATCTGTGCAAGGGAATAAACGATTCACATAAGTTCGTTTCTTTGGCGGATGGACGCGCGGTCGAGTTGGCGGATTCACCCGATATCGCAATAATCCGTGAACTTGTCCGGATTTGCTATCCCGAAAGCGATTTCGAGACGGCGCTCGCACGACGTTTCTCTGCGTTCGGGCAGGAGCCGTTTTTGAGGGGTTCCTCGCTCGGAAAGGTTTTGACAACAAGTCTTGGCGGGCAAGAGATCGGGGATGCGCTTATCGCGCTACGTGTCGAGGAGCTTTCCGGGCGGGTCCGGTCGATCGATGGGGCGAAAGCGTTCCTTCGTTCATTTAAGAATTAATCTTCGATCTACGCCACCATTTTTCCCCACCATGAAATATGCCGTTCAAAAGGCCTCTAATTGCTTAAAAATCAAGCTGTTAAGCTAATCACCTGAAGCTACTTTAAGTATTTACTACAAATCCTTTTAGAGTAGGATGTTATGAGCATATTTCTCTATCATGCTATAATATAACAGGATGAGAAGAGCCTCGATACCCGACGGGATATGTCACGAACATACGTTCTTATTTCGTTGCCGCTCAATGTTTTATTTACTTTAATTAAATTTGTTCTTGACATGTAATCAATCGGTATTTATCCTTAGTGGGAAGAAATGGGGACATAATCCTAATTATGGGAAAAAGTGGCGATTTTGTTCTACGGTCGATACGAACATAAGATTGATTCAAAAGGAAGAATCCAGATACCCGTCGCGATTCGGAAGGCCGGGATCAATACGGTTTACAGCGAATTCATGCTGCTGCGCGGACCGGATAACTGCCTCGCGCTCGTGCCGGAAGACGATTTTATTAAGAACTTCGATTCTTTCAGGCCGGAGACGCTTAAAAAGGGCGAATCGGCAAAGATCATGCGGCGACTTTACCCTAACGCTTTCAAGCTTCCTCTCGACAATCAGGGCAGAATTCTATTGCCAAAAAATCTTCGTGATATTGCGGGAATCGAAAACGATGCATTGATAATCGGCGTCGGCGCATGGATAGAGATATGGAACAAGGACCGCTACGAGATGGTTTGCGACGACAGCAAAGTCGGTTACGACGAGATAGCCGACCTATTCTTCTCCACCTTGGGGCGAAAAAAACCAGACGAAAATAACGATGTATAGCCCGAAAAGTTACCATCGACCGGTGCTATGCCGCGAGGTGGTCGGGCTTTTCCGGGACGTCCCGGTCGAACGGATTATCGATGCCACATTGGGCGACGGCGGGCATTCCGAGGCTATACTCGAAGAATATCCCGATGTTGTTCTTTTTGGTATCGATCGCGATTCGGATGCGTTGGAAATTGCCGGCGAGAGGCTTTCGAGATTCGGCGACAGGTTTTTATCGATGTGCGGGCGTTTTGGGGAGATGGAGAGGATTGTAGATGAAGAGGGCTTTGGCGATTCCGGCGGAGTGCTATTCGATCTCGGTATGAGCAGCCGACAGATCGACGATCCGCAACGCGGTTTCAGCTTTGGAAGAGAGGGCGGGATCGATATGAGGATGGGTGGCGATGTCGAGGTATCGGCGCACGAGTTCATTAACACGGCGGATGTAGATAGTCTAGCGGCGACGATTCGGGATTTCGGAGAGCAGCGCGGCGCGTATCGGATCGCGAAAGCAATCGTTCGGCATAGGGGGGAAGGCCGGATCGATACGACGACCGAGCTGGCGAGGATTGTCGAGAACGCAGTGCCGGGATGCACGAATGCCGATCTTGCGAGGGTTTTTCAGGCTATACGGATCTTTGTGAACGATGAATTGGAAGAGCTTAAACGCGGTCTCGAAGCGGCACTCACAATTTTGGTTCCGGGCGGCATAATGGTAGTGATCAGCTATCATTCGCTCGAGGATCGGATCGTAAAGAGGTTCATGGCTTCCGAGGAAAGGGGATGTATCTGTCCGCCCGATCTTCCGGTCTGCAGATGCGGTCATTTCCCACGGCTTAAGAGGCCGTTCAAAAAGCCTATGACGCCGTCGGAGGACGAGATTCGGGCGAATCCAAGGGCCAGATCCGCAAAGATGCGCGCAGCAGTAAAGCTCTGACGATTTTTATATAAGATATTTTGAATTTTGAACAAGGAGGGCGATTGATAAATCGGTTAAGAAATATTGCCCACAGTCTCAAGCTTCCAGCTACCTGGGCGTTCTTCATTTTGTTTGCATTAGCATTGATTGCACAGCGCGTTTATCTAATCCGTCTTGGGGATAGGTTGAGTGCCGACAAGGAATACATCACGGCTCTCAAAAATCAA
This sequence comes from uncultured bacterium, assembly GCA_964400105.1. Lineage (GTDB taxonomy): Bacteria > UBP14 > UBA6098 > UBA6098 > UBA6098 > CAYNTG01. The sequence continues at coordinate 16,840 of CAYNTG010000022.1, read as the reverse complement.
AACGACGGGATGGAGAGGGATATCGAGCGATTGATCGAGACGAAAAGGCTCGAATGTATGGCCGAACTCGATTATGGATTGAGGTCGGCGGAGCTGGACGAGGTCGTTGTTCTCGCGGAGCCGTATCGCGCCGGCACGGCGGAAAGGTTCGGTTTGAACAAGGCATTCTCCATGGCGTGTCGCAGGTTTGACGATTTAGTTTTGGGGCCCTTCGTTCTCAAAGATGGAGGGATTGGCGGCTCGATCTAAGCCGCCATTTTTTTAATATTCGGGGGTTTCTTCGGTGGTTGGTCGCCGAAATATCGACAGAGTGATCCTTATCGGCATCGTCGGGATTGCCGTATGGCTCGTTATCGTGGGCAGATTGTTCGCGGTGCAGGTGATCTCCGCCGACGAATACGAGGCCAAAGCACGTAAACAACACCTCAAAAAGGAGTCTATCCTCGCGCTTCGCGGGGAGATTTTTGGGAGTGATGGCAATCATCTCGCAAAGAACAGCGTAGCACTCGATTTCTGGACAACGAAGCGGTCGGTGCAAAATATCGACCGTGTCGATTCCCTTTTCTCGGAGATCATCGGTTTCGAGCGTGGGTATATCGAGGACCGGATACGCAACTCGAAGGGAAACTGGCTTTATTTGGCAAGGCATATCGATCTTTCGAGCGGCGAGGCGCTCAAAGAACTCGAGAAAGACAGCGTCTTCTCGATAATCGTTCACAATCGGATCTACCCATTTGGCAAAACTGCCGGCCAGATATTGGGATTTATGGATGTCGATGGACGCGGGCGAGAGGGAATCGAGCTTTTCTACGACGGAAGTCTCGCCGGACAGGATGGCGAAAGAACCGTCGTTTCGGATGCCACCGGAAGGCCATATAGGGTTTATCAACTCGACGCGAAACCGGCTATCCCAGGTGCGGATGTCTATCTAACGATCGATCCCGATCTTCAGCAGATCGTCGAGTCGGAACTCGCCGACGGGGTCGATTCGTGCGGTGCCGATAACGGGATGGCGATATTTTTAAGGCCTTCGACGGGAGAGATTCTCGCCATGGCGTGTTATCCCGATTACGACCCGAACGATCCGGGCGAATCGGATATCTATTCGAGGAAGATACGCCAGATCACGGATATCTACGAACCGGGCAGCACATTTAAGATCGTCGCATTTTCCGCTCTTCTCGAAAACAATGCTATCGCACTCGAAGAAAGCGTCGATTGCGAGATGGGTAGCTGGTTTTTCTGCAACGATACGATCCACGACTCCGAGAGCCACGGCCTGATGTCGGTGCGCGATATCCTGATTCACAGCTCGAATATCGGCACGATCAAGCTCGCCTCTAGATTACCGAAAGAAACGCTTTATAGCTATGCCAGAGCCTTCGGGTTCGGTAGCCCGACCGGAGTCGATCTTCCGGGCGAGGTAGTGGGAATTCTGCATCGCCCGGAGCATTGGAGCGGCATGACCCCCGCCGCATTTCCGATGGGCCAGGAGGTTGCCGTTACGTCGATTCAGATCGTTACGGCCTATGGCGCGCTTGCAAACCGTGGATTGTTGGTTCAGCCATTTCTGGTAAAAAAGGTCATCGATCCATCCGGGCGAATTATCCATGAACGCAAGCCCACAAAGGTTCGCAGGATTATGGATATAGAAAACGCGGAGACCATGTGTCAGCTTTTGATGGAGACCGTCGATTCGGGAACGGGTGTTCGCGCGGCGATACCGGGGCTTTCGGCGGCAGGTAAAACTGGAACCGCCCAGAAGGTCAAGGATGGTGGACGCGGATACTACGATGACCGGTTCGTAAGCTCGTTCGCCGGTTTTGCGCCGGTAAAATCTCCGCAGATTGTGGGAGTTGTCGTCGTCGATGACCCGAAGCGCGGACCGTATTGGGGCGGCTGGACGGCTGCGCCGATCTGGAAAAAGATCGTAACCAAGGCATTCGCCACCGGAGTGATAGCCGTTGCCAATGAAGATGAGCAAAGGCTTAAAATCGACGGGACGGAATATGTCACCGTGCCGGATGTCCGCAGGATGACGGCGAGCCAGGCGATGGAAATCCTCCGGCATCGCGATCTCGATCCGGACAGCTCCGGCCTGGGGCATGTTATAAGCCAGTCGCCGCTTCCCGGCCAGATGGTTTCTCCGGGGTCGAATGTAAAAATCGTATTGAAATCGTTGGACAAAAGGTCCGGCAACAAGGTCGAGATTCCGGATGTTACCGGAATGACGCTGAGAGACGCCGTTGTCGAATTGGCGCAGGCCAATGTGAAGTTCCGCGTCGTGGGAATCGGAGTCGTGGCAAAACAGGATCCATCCCCCGGTAAGTTTATCAATCGTAATGAAATATGTCTTTTGAAATGCGAAATATAATGAGGGTCGATCTGAGGACTATCGTCGAGGCGATAGGCGGGAGCGCGGCATCCGATGCATCGAATGTCGAGGTCCTTCGTCTCGTTGCCGATTCACGGGATGTCCGCTCCGGAGACCTCTTCTTTGCTATAACGGGCGAAACGGTCGATGGACACAGGTTTGTCATGGATGCCCTCGATGCCGGTGCGGTGGCCGCAGTAGTCGAAAAGGAGCTCGATCCCGAAGCGCGGATTATCGTCGTGCCAGATACCAGAATCGCTCTGGCAGAAGCAGCGAAGCAATTTTTCGGAAGGCCGGATGAGAGGATTATCGTAGTCGGTATTACCGGCACGAACGGCAAGACCACGACGACCTATATGGTCGAAGCGATCTCTAAAGCGGCCGGGTATCCATTCGGTGTTATCGGAACCCTCGGTAAATCGTTATATGAAAAAAAAATCCCATCGATCTTCACGACTCCAGGGCCGGTGGAACTTTTTGAGATGATTTCCACGATGGTTGACGCTGGAATGAGTGGTGTCGCTATGGAGGTTTCGAGCCATGGGATCGCGCAGAAACGTTGCCATGGAATTAATTACGCTGTGGTCGCTTTTACAAATCTGACGCAGGACCACCTCGATTATCATGGAGATATGGATAGCTATTTCGACACGAAATCACAGATATTCTCGGAGATCGATGCCGCATCGCCGAGCGTTATCTGTATCGACGATCCGAACGGCAAAAAACTCGTCGAAAGATCGAACAGCTCGAGGGTTTTGACCTTTGCGATAGATAATGTTGCCGATCTGACCGCTCGGTCGATAGATTGTCGCACCGATTCATCTTATTTTGTTATGGAAACGCCGGTCGGCGAGATCGAGATCGAGCTTGGCGTTCCGGGATACTTTAATATCTATAATGCGCTCTGCGCTTCTGGCATCGCCGTTGCTCTCGGATGGCCGTTAGATGCGGTAGTCGATGGATTGGCGAACTTTCGCGGCGTCCCCGGACGGATGCAGATCGTCCATGGCGATCAGCCGTTCTCGATATATGTAGATTATTCGCATACGCCGGACGCGCTTCGACATGCTATCGAGGCGTGCCGGCAGATCGCCGAAAAACGGGTGATAACCGTTTTCGGCGCGGGCGGAGATCGCGATCGAGGCAAACGACCGTTGATGGGGAAGGTCGCCGGGAACCTTTCCGATATCGTGGTTCTAACGAGCGATAACCCGCGAACCGAAGACCCAGCCGCGATTATCGACCGGATCGAGGAGGGCGTTCCGCCCAATAGCGAGAAATATCGATTAGACGACCGGCGTGAGGCGATATATTTCGCGCTCTCGATAGCTGAAGAGGGGGATGTCGTGCTCATCGCCGGAAAGGGGCACGAGGATTATCAGATCGTCGGGAGCGAGAAGAGACATTTTGACGATCGTGAAGTCGCATCCGAATGGCTCTCCGAGAACGGATTCGGAGGTGCGACGTGAAACCGATGAGGCTCGGCGATATCGCCGCCGCTGTGAATGGAACGTTGCTCCCGGCTTCGGCTTGCGACATCCTTATCGACAGGGTTTCGACGGATAGCCGCAATATCGACGGAGGAGAGCTTTTCTTCGCGCTGATAGGAGAGCGCGACGGCCACGATTTTGTGGCGAGTGCCGCAGAGGCCGGGATCGCGGCGGCCGTTGTGTCGAGAATGGTTTCCACCGATGTCCCGCAAATTTTGGTAGGGAATACGCTCGATGTCCTCGGAAAGTTCGCGGGCGCATATCGAAAAAGCCTCGAAATCCCAGTTATCGCCGTCACCGGAAGCCTCGGTAAAACGACGACTCGCGAGCTGATCGCCTTTTTGCTCGAAACAAAATATCACGTCGCTCAATCCGAAAAAAACTTCAATAATCTGATCGGATTGCCTCTGACGATCCTCGCTATCGACGAAACACACGAGGTCGCGGTGATCGAACTCGGGATAAATATCACTGGCGAGATGGCGATCCTCGGCGGGATAGCATCGCCCGAATACGCGGCGATACTGAATATTGCGCCGGTTCATATCGAGGGATTAGGCTCCATCGAATCGATTGCACGCGAGAAGATCGAACTTTTGAAGCATCTTCGTCCCGATGGCCGTGCGTTCCTTTTCGCCGACGACGAACGCCTGATGGCGCAGGATATCGTTCCGCGAGATAGGGTGATTTCGTTCGGCTATTCCGAGACCGCCGATTATCGGATCGAGCTTTTTAAACCGTTCGACGGAATGGTTCAGCGCTTTGCGATTAACGGACGAGAATATTCTGTCGGGATTCCGGGAAAAGGGATTATCCACGCTGCGGCATGTGCGGTAGCCGTCGCGATGGAATTCGATGTCTCCGATGACGATATATCCAGTCGTTTAGCGCAATTTCACGCGCCACCCGGAAGGTTGAATCTCATCGAGATCGACGGCGTGGTCATCATAGACGATCTTTATAACTCCAGCCCGGTTGCGGCGATAAACGCCCTCGAAGCGCTTTCGCGGATCGAAGGCCGACGCAAACTGGCCGTCCTCGGAGATATGCTCGAATTGGGACGGGATGAGGCGAGATACCACGCGGAAATGGGCGAGTTTGCGGCTCGTTCGGGAGCGGATTTTGTGTTCTTTTTTGGAAATTTGGTTTCGGCGGCGGCGAAGATGGCTATCTACGTGGGGATGCCGCCGGACAGGGTTTTTTGGACTGACGATTATGACGAATTGGAGGCGGCTGTGGAGGGGCGCATCGAAACGGGGGACGTCGTTTTGATAAAGGGCAGCAGAGGGATGCATCTCGAGAGACTGCTCGAAGCGATGAAGGGGGCGAAGTGCGTAGAATAAGGGTTTTATTGGCTGGTCTCGGAATAGTCCTCTCCGTGTTGGTGGCATACGGAATTGGTTTGAGAATCCAAATAAAATTCAGCAATGTAAGGGGATACATCGATCCGAAATATATCGACGGGAAGTTCTACCGAAGGCCGATACATCCGGGATTTATCACCCAGCGATTCCCCGCGCCGACCAGCAGGATCGTATTGAAAAAAGGGCGATGGAGCGACGGCCTTTCGACGTCGAAGGAACTAAGAGAAGAATAATGTTATACAATTTACTATATCCGTTAAAAGATAGCTCGATAGTTTTTAATCTATTGAAGTATATAACGTTCCGTATCGCGGCGGCCTCCGCCACAAGCTTGTTGATCTGCTTTATTGTCGGGCCGAAACTGATAAAATTTCTTCAGCGCAAGCATATATGCGATCCCGTTCGCGAGGACAGCCCGGAACATCATCAGATTAAGAAGGGCACGCCGAGCATGGGCGGCATAATGATGGTTCTGGCATTCACGATCTCGACGCTGCTTTGGGCGGACCTCACGAACATGTATGTCTGGTTGGCATTGATCGGGACATTCTTAAGCGCGGTTATGGGTTTCTGGGACGATTATCTTAAGATCGTCAAGGGGCATCGCAAGGGGATGCTCGCACGGGATAAGTTTATAGCACAAATAATTTTGGGACTGTTTATCGGAATATTTTTCTATCTCAATCCACCAATAGAATCGGTGCGCACGATCACCGAGCTTCCATTTATCAAGAACGTCCGGGTAGATTTCGGTATGTTTTATATACTCTGGATCGCGTTCGTTATAACGGGCAGCTCGAATGCGATCAACCTCACCGACGGACTCGACGGCCTCGCTACCGGCCTCTCCGGGATAGTGGCGGTTTTTTTCACGATCACCGCATATATCGTCGGGCGCGTCGATTTCAGCAACTATCTCAATCTGATGTATCTTCCCGGCGCGGGGGAGCTCGCGGTTTTTGGAGCGGCGATAGCCGGCGCCACGCTTGGATTTCTATGGTTCAACGCGCACCCCGCATCGATTTTTATGGGCGATACCGGCGCGCTGGCGCTGGGCGCAGCCTTCGGCACGGTAGCGATACTTCTGAAAAAGGAGTTGCTCCTCGTGATCGTGGGTGGTGTTTTCGTGATGGAAACATTGAGCGTCATCATTCAAGTTATTAGCTTCAAAACCACCGGCAAAAGGGTCTTTCGCATGACGCCGATCCACCACCATTTCGAGCTTTTGGGGTGGCCGGAAACACTCGTGGTTTCGCGCTTTTGGATAATCGGGATAATCTGCGCACTTATTGGTTTGGCAACGTTTAAGATCAGGTGAAATGGACTATTCAGGAAAAAAAATAACGGTTTTGGGTCTCGGATTGAGCGGATATTCGGCGGCAAAGCTCCTTATCGAGCTTGGGGCGTCGGTCTTTGTCAGCGATAGCGGTTCTTGTCCGGAGTTGGAAGAGCGAGCAAAGGAGCTTCGAGTGTTCGGCGCGGTGGTCGAACTCGGCGGACATAGCGATGAGGTGTTCCGACTCGCCGACGAGATCGTGATCTCGCCCGGCATCCCTCCCGACCTCGATATTCTGCGTAGAGCAATTAGAATGCGCCCCGATCTTCCGATCATCCCGGAGATCGAGCTGGGTTTTCGCGTAACGAAGGGCTGGATAATCGGCGTTACCGGCAGCAACGGTAAATCCACGACGGTGACGCTTCTCGGCGAGCTTTTCAAGGCGGCGGGCCGCGAGCATTATGTCGTCGGAAATATCGGGCGACCATTTTGCGATGTAGCCCTTTCGGCGAGCGAGGATGCGGCGATCTGTATCGAGTTATCGTCGTTTCAGCTCGAAGGAATACTCGATTTCAGGCCGTTCGTTGCGTGTTTGCTGAATCTTACGGTAGATCACATCGATAGACATAAGAGCAAATTGGCATATTACACCGCGAAGCAGAGGATACTCGAGAACCAAATCGCCTCGGATTATAGCGTCCTTTCGATGGATGACTCGCGCGTCGCGATGCTCGCTTCCGAGACTGCCGGAAGAGCGGTTCTTTTCGGGATCCACGACCTCGGCGTGACGGGAGCTTTCATAAGGAATAATGTGTTGACGATCAAAGACCTCGACGGAAAGATTTCGAGCGTTCTGCCGGCGGAAGAGCTTGGGATACCCGGTCCGCATAACCTTTCGAACGCGTGCGCGGCTTTGGCATGTTCGCTTCCGTTCTCCCTGCCGGTCGATGCGATGGCAACGGCTCTTCGCGAATTCAAGGGGCTTCCACACCGACTTCAGAGGGTTGCGACCATCGACGGCGTGCAATATATCAACGACAGCAAAGCCACCAATCTCGATTCGCTCGCGGTGTCGTTGCGCAGTTTCGACCGGAGGGTGGTTTTGATCGCTGGAGGATACGACAAGGGCGCCGATTTTTCCCGTCTTCGAGATATAGTTTCGAGTCGAGTAAAACGCGCTTTCCTCATCGGCGACACGGCGGATCGGATTGCCTCCGACTGGAAAGACGCGACCCGGATCGAAATGGTCTCGACGCTCCCCGAAGCGGTTCTCCGTGCGCGAGAGGCCGCAGAACCCGGCGAGACCGTGCTTTTAGCGCCGGGATGTGCGAGCTATGATATGTTCAAAAATTTCGAGGAACGCGGCAATAACTTTATTGAAATAGTCGAGGATTTGAAGAAATAGATATGATAAAAAATGTTGACAAGACGCTTGTGATCATAACGATTCTGCTGGTTTCGGTAGGCATCGTAATGGTCTATTCCGCTACGAGCATCATGTGTGCAAAGACCGACTGGATGGGTGGATCGGCTTATTATCTCAAGAAAGAGCTTTTTCGCGTGGCGCTCGGTTCGGTTCTCATGATAATCGCGGCGAAGATCGATTATCGCCATTACAAGCGAATATCGTGGCTATTGCTTTCCGGGACCGGGCTATTATTGATAGCGACGGCAATCCCGAACCTGGCCGGGGATTCGGTCAAGGGCGCGACCCGCTGGCTGGATATCGGCGGCGGCAGCTTTCAGCCATCGGAGTTTATAAAGATCGCGTTGATCATCTATCTCGCAGAATACCTCGCAAAGAAGGGAAAAATCCTCGATCGATTCTGGGGTGGATTTGCCGTTGCTGTGATAGTTGTAGGGGCAATTGCGACCATCGTGGCATTGCAGCCGAACTATGGAATGGCGATAGCGATCATCATGGTTTCGGCGATCATGTTCTTCGTGGCCGGCGTTCCGGTAAAATTCCTCGCATATATCGGTTTGCCTTCCGTAGCGGCTTTAACGTTCGCGATAATGCACTCCGACCATGCTCATCGCAGGATTGTGACCTTCATTCAGGGCGGCGATCTGCTCGATGCGGGATTCCAGATAAATCAATCGCTTATCGCGCTCGGCACCGGAGGGATGATCGGAAAGGGCATCGGTAACGGCGTTCAAAAGCTCTTTTACGTTCCGGAAATACATACCGATTTCATATTTGCCGTGATAGGGGAGGAGCTTGGTTTTATCGGAGCGGTAGGCGTTCTCGCGCTCTTTTTACTTTTTTCATGGCGCGGTCTAAAGATCGCGATGCGGTCGCCGGACGGTTATGGGTGTTACCTCGCCATAGGGCTGACGGCGATGATATTCGTCAATGCCGCGCTCAATATCGGCGTGGTTTTGCGGCTTCTTCCGACGACCGGAATACCTTTGCCCTTTATAAGTTACGGCGGCTCGTCGCTTGTGGTCGCCATGATTTCGTGTGGAATACTTTTTAACATATCCTCGCACGCCACGAGGCCGCTGAAGAGCGATCTCGTGGTTGTCGAAAATCCTATCGGGGGATTGGATGAGAATAATTATAGCCGGTGGCGGCACCGGGGGACACTTGATCCCGGCGCTGAACATAGCGCGGGAGCTTCGGTTTCGCCATCCGGACATTGAAATAGTTTTTGTTGGAACATCTCGTGGAATCGAGGTTGATCTCGTTCCGAGAGAGGGATTCGAGCTCGACTTGCTTCCGGTGGTTCCGCTTTCGAGGAAACCGTCGATGAGTTGGTTTCGGTTTCCATTCGCTCTTTTAAAATCGATAAATGCGGTATCGAGAAGGATCCGCAAGTTCGACGCAGATGTTGTCATCGCAACGGGGGGATATGCCTCCGGGCCGGCGATAATCGCCTCGAAGATAACGCGTCGTCCGCTTTTGCTATGCGAACAGAACAGCTATCCCGGCCTTACCACGCGCATCGGGAGCCTTTTCGCAAGCGTCATGTGCACCGGCCTTCCTGGTGCAAAGGAGCATCTGTGTCGTTGTTCGAGAGTTCACGAGACCGGCAATCCGGTGGAGTTCGGAATTCAAGATAAGTCGCGCGATGAGATAATTCGTGGATTCGACCTGAACCCGGAACTCGGACTTTTGCTCGCGACCGGCGGATCGCAGGGATCGGCGAGGATCAACTTCGCATTGACGGAGATCGTCAATGCCCGCGAGCTTCCCGACGGCTATTCGTTGCTCTGGCAGACCGGCAAGGACAAGCACTTCGCCGTCCTCGCCGGGATCGAAGAGGTGCCCGAAAATGTAAGTATCGTGCCGTTCATCTCGCCGATGTCGGAGGCGTATTCCGCTGCGGATATGGTGATCGGGCGGTGTGGAGCGCTAACATTGAGCGAGATCGCGGTCTTTGGGTTACCGGGAATTCTCGTGCCGTATCCATTCGCAACAGCAGATCATCAGATGAAGAATGCGAGTGTATTCGAGGAAGCCGGTGCTGCGGTAGTTATAGCGGATAGTGAGCTGGACGGGAAAAGCCTATCCTCGTCGATCGATATGATCGTCGGCGATGATAATGTTAAAAAGGAGATGGCCGTGAAGATGAAATCGCTCGGAAACCCCGATGCTTTGAGAACAATAGCGGATATCGTGGAGCAACTTGTTCACGAGAGAGGTAAAAAATGAATAAAAGAGATGCAATGTGCTTGTTTCATAAAATAAAACAGCTTCATTTCGTTGGAATCGGCGGAAGCGGCATGTCCGGGATCGCCGAGGTTCTGCTCAATCAGGGGTATGCCGTTTCGGGATCGGATGTCGTCGGGACCGATATAACCCGGCATCTTATCGATATAGGCGCCGTGGTGCATATCGGTCATGCAGCGGAGAACATAGGCGAGGCCGATGTGGTGGTGGTGTCGAGCGCCGTGAAACCCGATAATGTCGAGATTATAGCGGCCCACGATCGGGGAATTACCGTCATACCACGGGCGGAGATGCTCGCCGAACTTATGCGGATGAAGTTCGGTATCGCGGTCGCCGGAACCCACGGCAAATCCACGACCACAAGCATTATCGGCGAGATTATGTCCGCCGGGAATTTCGATCCGACGATCATAGTCGGCGGAAGGGTAACGAACCTCGGCACCAGCGTTCGGATCGGCGCATCGGAGTATCTGGTTGCCGAGGCGGACGAATTCGACCGCAGCTTCCTGAAACTCATGCCGACGCTCGCCGTGATCACGACCCTCGAGGCCGAGCACATGGAATGCTACACCGATATGGACGACCTTCGCGGTGCTTTCGTCGAGTTCGCCAACAAGGTGCCTTTTTATGGTGTCGTTTTCCTCTGCCTCGACGAGATGTCGCTGCAGGGTATTATGCCCGATATCAAGCGTCGCGTGATCACTTATGGGCTTTCGACGCAAAGCGATCTTCGGGCGACGCGCATCCGGTTCGACGGGAGTAATGCACATTTCGAGGTGGTCGCGCGGGATAAGAGCATCGGCGAGGTGCACGTGGGGCTTCTCGGGTTACATAACGTGAGGAATACGCTCGCCTCCATTGCGGTTGGGCTGGAGATGGGTATGGATTTCGAGAGTATCGAGCGCGGGATAGAGAATTTTCGTGGCGTTCATCGCAGATTCGAGAAGATCGGCGAGGCGCACGGGGTCCTGATAATCGATGATTTCGCGCATCATCCGACGGAGATTTGGGTCAATTTGCAGGGAGCCAAACTTGGCTACGACCGCCGGGTAATCGCGGTATTCCAACCGCATCTATTCACGAGAACGCGCGATTTTGCGAGCGATTTTGGGCAGGCGTTCCTGCATTCGGACGTCCTCGTCGTAACAGGAATATATCCCTCGCGCGAGGACCCGATTCCGGGAATTACGGCGGAGCTAATATCCCGCGCTGCAAAAGATTATGGTCATCGCGAGGTCTATTACGTTCCCGAAAAGGAGGAGCTTCCGGAGAGGCTTATGAAGATCGTGAAGCCCGGCGACATGGTTATTACGTTCGGTGCCGGCGATATCAATAAATATGGACGGGAATTTTACGATTTATTGCTCGAAAATGGACTTTAAAGGAGAGTAATGAGTTTGCGCGATAACATATCGCAGAGATTAAAGGAAAGCGACATCGCCTTTCGAGCCGATGTATTGCTTTCTGAGCTAACGAGTTATGGTATTGGCGGCCCGGCGGATCTTCTGGTTCTGCCGGATAATCCTGAGCGAATGGCAAAGGCGCTTAGAATCCTCGCCGACGATGGGATGCCGGTTTTTGCGATAGGGCGGGGGACGAACATTCTGGCCGCCGACGCCGGTTTTCGCGGCGCGCTTATTCGGGTTCAGGATAGGCGATTCGAGCGGATAGGGGATGGAAGATTCGATATTGGCGCGGCGATAACACTCGACGAGGTCGTCGATGCACTCGCGAAGGCGGGATATGTTGGTGCGCAGGGATTGGCCGGGATCCCCGGAAGCCTCGGCGGCGGGATCGCCATGAATGCCGGGGCGTGGGGATATTCCACCGGCGCAATCGTGAATGATGTCCTCGCGTTTGGAATCGATGGGTATCCGGTCGAGATCGATCTTGGAGAGATGTTCGAATATAGGTGGTCAAAACTACGAGGTAATACGGTTGTATCGTCCGCAACTGTCGTGATGCTCGGAAGAGGCGATCCTGAAGCGTTATTTTCGCAGGCAAATGAGTATCGCCGTCGCCGCGCGACGACGCAGCCACTCGATAGGAAATCGGCGGGTTGCATTTTCAAGAACCCACCGCACGATCATGCGGGAAGATTGATCGACGCTGCGGGATTGAAGGGGACATCGGTCGGCGGTGCTTCGATTAGCGATGTCCATGCGAATTTTATTGTGAATCTCGGTGGTGCGACCGCCGTGGATGTTTTGACACTTATTAATATCGCGACCGAAAAGGTTTTTAACGAATTCGGGATCGAGTTGGAACCGGAGATCATCAAACTGGGTTTTGATAGATGAAAAAACGAATCGGAAAATATTTTATCGTCACGGCTCTGCTGTTTGTCGGAGCGGTCGTCTGGGTTGTGCTGTCGCCGGGCATGAGGGTGTCGAGTGTATTCATTTCCGGGAACGATCGGGTCAGCCGTGAGGAGATCGCGGAGATTATGCCGTTCTCGACCGGGGATCATATGCTATTTATCCCGATGAGGGTGACAAAGGAGCTTTTAAAATCCGATCCGAGGATCGCATGGGCCGATATACGGCGCAAACCGAAGGGGCTTGTCGAGGTGTCGATCGGCGAGGAATATCCGTCGCTGCTGCTTTCCGCCGATAGGATATGGGGGCTGACCGAATCGGGAATGGTTCTTCCATTCTATGAGTCATACGAAATCCCCAATCTTATCGTGTTGAGCTGCGCGGGTCTCGACGATGCGATAGCGCCGTATAAAAGAATCGACAGCGGATCGATCGAAGATGGCATTGAATTTTACAAAACGATTCGGGATGTATCTCCTCGATTCCTGGATCGTATTAGCGAAATACATATCAAAGAAGACGACGAAATAATCGCTATCCTCACCGGGGATGGCCTTAAGGTCGAGTTTGGCAATAATGATCCAAAGCAGCGGCTTATGCGGCTCGCTTCGGTGCTCGACCACCTCGGAATGGACAGGGCGGACGTTTCGTCGATTGACCTCCGGTATTCGGATCAGGCAATAGTGCAGCGGATCCGGGAATCCGGGGAGAAAGCTTTGGGTGAATTATGCAGGAAATATACGTCGGGTTAGACATTGGCAGTCACTCCACCCGCGTCGCTATCGCCGAGGAACGGATAGGCGGCGAGATCAACCTTATCGGGATCGGCGAGTGCCGTTCCGAGGGGGGTGTTCGCGGCAATATCGTGAATATTGACAAGGCGCATAAGGCGGTGGTAAAAGCCCTATCGGATGCCGAGAAGATGGCCGACGTCGAGGTCAAAGAGGCGTTTATCGCGGTTGGCGGCGACCGACTAAGGACGTTTTCCAGCAGGGGGATAACCGCGATCCACAAGGACCGCGAGGCTATTACTGCGACCGATGTATCGGATGTTTTACGTGCCGCACGAGCGGTGGTCATCCCGCCGGAAGCCGTTATCGTCGATTCGGTGGTCAGGGAATTTCTTGTCGATGGACAGGGCGGGATCACCGATCCTATCGGGATGAACGGTGTGCGCATGGAGGCGGATGTCGGTCTTTTGATGGCTCCAAAGAGCACGCTCGATAACCTCGAACGGACGGCAGAGCGTTCCGGTATCATTCCGAACGGACAGGCGGCGATTATCCACGGCGAGGGCCTGGCGACACTCACACCGGACGAGGCGGAGATCGGTGTGGTCATCATAGATATCGGCGCAGGAACCACCGAGGTCGGTGTTTTTCTGAGGGGAACACTGGTTTGGGGATACAGCTTCGGTTATGCCGGGGAGTCGATTACGAAGGATATGACAGTAGGTCTGTCATTGCCATTCGAGACGGCCGAGCAGTTGAAGCTCGATTTCGGTTCGGCGATAGAGGATAATGTCGATCCCGGCGATGTGGTCAGCATTCCAGGGATCGGTGGAAGAGAGGCAAGGTCGGTCGCGTGCAGGTTCCTGTCGCATATTATCGAACCGCGTATCGAGGAGATATTGCAATTATGTAAAGACGCGATATTCGATGCGGGATATTTGAATAGGCTTTCGGCCGGGATCGTGTTGACCGGCGGCACATCGTCGATGAAGGATATTGTGAAGCTCGCGGAACGAGTTTTCGAGATGCCCGTGAGATCGGGCGCTCCCAACCTTCAGGGCGATGTCCCGGATCTCGCGCGAAGCCCGTATTTTTCGGGCGCGATAGGCGCTGTGCTGATGGCGTCCGAGAGGAAGCATCGACTCGATCTATACGAGGATAAGGGTGGGGTTTGGTCGAAAATCCGTCGGTGGTTCGTGAAGAGAATATGATTTTTGAAGATAGCAAATTTTAATTAACCATCACCAACAGGAGGTGCAAGGTGGTATTCGAAATCGAGAAAAACGTGGAGATTGCCGGACCGGCCGTAATAAAGGTCGTCGGTATCGGAGGAGCGGGCGGAAATGCGGTCGAGAGGATGATCGCTGCGGGACTTAGGGGAGTGGAATTTATCAACATTAACACGGATCAACAGGCGCTGACCCGAAGCAACGCTTCCCAGAAGATCGCGATTGGAACGCGAATAACGAAGGGGCTTGGGGCCGGTGGCAATCCAGAGGTTGGACGTAAAGCCGCAGAGGAAGATCGAGACCAGCTCCTCGATGTTCTCTCCGGTGCGGATATGGTGTTTATCACTGCGGGAATGGGTGGCGGCACGGGAACGGGGGCGGCAGGCGTGGTCTCTGAGATATGCTCGAAGGAGATCGGTGCGTTGACCGTCGCGGTATTGACGAAACCCTTCAATTTCGAGGGACGCCGTCGTTTGGAGAATGCGGAATCCGGGATCGAATTGCTCAAGGACAGTGTCGATACACTTATCGTGATCCCGAACCAGAGGCTACTGAGCGTCGTCGATAAGAATACGCCGCTGGTCGAGGCTTTCGCGTTCGCCGACGAAATCCTTCACCATGCTACCCGAGGGATAAGCGATCTTATCACGATTCCGGGTATGGTCAATCTCGATTTCGCCGATGTCAGAACGGTGCTTGCGGGCATGGGCGGCGACGCCTTGATGGGCACCGGTGTTTCCACCGGCGAGAACCGATCGATCGAGGCCGCCAAGGGCGCTATTTCCAGCAGCCTATTGGAGGATATGTCCATCGAGGGCGCAAAGGGAGTTCTCATCAATATTTCCGGGAGTGAAGACCTTTCGCTTTTCGAGGTGAACGAGGCATCGACGCTGATTTCCGAGGCGGCAGGTTCCGAAGCGAACGTCATATTTGGCGCAGTCGTCGATCCGGAGCTTACAAACGAGATGCGCGTAACCGTTATCGCGGCTGGATTTAGTCGCTCGAAACGACGCAACAGAATCTTCGATTCGTCGAAATCGAGCAAACCGGCCGGAGACATATTTTCGACAAGTATGCCCTCTAGCGACAAGGATACGGCGAAACCGAACGTAGCTCCAACATATAACCCATCGAAGTTTAACGATCTCGAAATGAAGGATAATTTCAAGAGCAAAAGTTTCGATTTAGATAAAGGGATGGAGCCGGACGTTGTTCCGGTTGTTATCGATGAGAAGGCGAGAATAAGCTCATTTGCGCCGGACGATTACGAGATTCCGGCGTTTATGCGCAAGAAATAATAATAAGGATTATTCCTTATAAAAAGTCTGAACCGGTAAATGCCGGTTTGGTTGCAAACCCTCCTTATCTATCTCACCAACGCGACCCCCCAGCGGCCTCTCTCCCCAAGAGGGGCCGCATTTTTTATCCGAGGGTAACGAGAATCGCGCCGATTATAGCTATCATTATCGACACAACCTTAAACGATGTGATTTTTTCTTTAAGGAATATCGCTGCAAAGAGAAAAATGAAAATTTGATTCGTCTGATTGAGCACTGCGGCGTTTGATGTCTGCGTGTATTTCATCCCCGCAAGCCATGTCATCAATGCCAGATATGTGCCGAAGAACGATCCCGAAAGCATGTAACCGAGGTTATGGATGCGTGTTATAGATACCAGCAGCTCCTTGCGGTCCTTGTGTAAAAGAATATACACTATTATTGTAAATGTTGCGCCGACAAGGCGAACAAGCGTAGCCCATATGAGCGGCGATCCGTCGAGAAGGGGCTTAATCATTATTACGCTTATCACAATCAGGAAATTGCTTAAAAGGATTAATCCTATCCCGATAAATAGATTTCTTCTCGATAAGTCCTTATGGTGTTTGGCCTGCGCGGTAAAGATGACCGCCGAGATAATTAGCACAGCGCCGGAGGTTTGAATCCAGGTGAACCTTTCGCCAAGGAAAAG
Organism: uncultured bacterium; assembly: GCA_964400105.1. Lineage (GTDB taxonomy): Bacteria > UBP14 > UBA6098 > UBA6098 > UBA6098 > CAYNTG01. The sequence continues at coordinate 411 of CAYNTG010000022.1, read as the reverse complement.
GAAGGAAAGTAAAATCATTATCGGGCTGTAACTGCAACTTACAATCGCATTTCGGCTTGCACCTAAAAGGTTCAGGCTCTTGAGGAATAGCGTATCCGCAATTCCGATTCCTATAATTCCGCTCACTAAAAGCAACAAATAATCGTTCAATGGAACCTGAAGCCAGATATTCTTTCCAAGGACAAGCGAGGTTATAACAAGTAGAATAGAAGCAAATATATTTTTGAATAAATTCAATGCCGAAGGGCGGACTTTTTCGCCGCTTTTTTTGAATAAAATAACCGCTATAGCCCAGAATATAGCAGATAGAAGGGCGAAGGTTTCGCCCATATATGGAAAATCGAATTTCAAATACATCCTTATTTTAGGCGGTAAGTATATCCATGCGGAAACTCCGTTCAATAGGAATTT
>CAYNTG010000021.1:29866-31026 GCA_964400105.1 uncultured bacterium | reverse complement strand
TCGTGCGGTTGGATAGATAATCTTCTGGAACCGGAAATCTACGACTGTATCCGTATGGCATCTATAGGGTTGGCCTTCGATGCGCGCCATGCCGGATATAGGCTCGACACCGCAGAGATCAGCACCGAAGCGGTGCAGATAATAAGGACATCCAGCGCGTGCATATCCACAGGAAGCGAAGAAATGGAATAGATATCCGCTGGAAGCGAAACGATCTCCCAGTGGTTTTGAACGAACGCCAAAAGCACACCGATAAGCGCTCCGAGCGCCGTTCCCAAAATGCCGATCACGAGTCCCTGGATCAAAAATATCCGGCGAATCATCTTGGAAGTGACGCCCATCGCACGGAGAATGCCTATCTGCGGCGTCTTCTCCATGACCACCATTATAAGAGTGCTCGCGATATTGAACGCGGCAACGGCGATAATAAGGCTCAAAAGAAGAAAAAGCCCCCACTTCTCGAGCGTCATCCACGAAAAGAGATTTTTGTTCATCTCCGCCCACGACATGGCATAATAGGGAAATCCGAGGTCGCTTTCGACACTGTTTGCGATGCGGTCGGCGGCGTAAGCATCTTTGACGCGAAGCTCTATCCCGGTAACGGAGTTGCCAAGATCGAAAATCTTCTGCGCCGACTCGAGATTAATATATGCGAGCATCGCATCGTAATCGAACATCCCGGTCTCGAAAATCCCACAGACGACGAACCGATGTAGCTTCGGCGTCATGCTCGAACCGCGCGAGCTGCCGAGTCCATAGGTTATCACCGTGTCGCCGGGGCCTGCGGATATATTATCCGCAAGATAAACGCCGAGTGCGATAAGCGGAATTCCGCTGTCGGGATGTTCTGGAAGCCAATCACCATCGACGACGGTGCTTTCCGGGCATCCGATGGCGCTTTCGGACGATGGCAATATTCCGCGGAGCATGATGCCGTCGAATTTGCCGTCGTTCGCGATGGGAACCTTGCCATAGACGAACGGCGATGCCGCGACCACATCATCGCGTGCGGAAAGCCTTTCCAGCAGCAGCTCCCAATCGGTGATGCTTTCGGCGCGAAGGGAATAGACATTGATATGGCTTATGGTATTGATAATGCGGCTCCGAACCTCGCCCTCGAAACCGTTCATCACGGAGAGGCTGACGATAAGCGCAGCCAC
>CAYNTG010000021.1:8817-29766 GCA_964400105.1 uncultured bacterium | reverse complement strand
ATGAAAAGCCTAACGGGCGTGTCTTCTGTCATTCCCGTGAAAACGGGAATCCATAGGATGAGGTGGGTGTGGAGATACGATATCGGAGGTCACGATTTCGACCGATTCTGGCGCAAGACCACGTTACACAAGGCTTTGGATATGCCACTCCCAATCTTTCGGGAACTCGCGTCGAGCGGGCGTAACCCACACGAAGATCACATCGCCATTCGCCAACTCCACCAAATCAATATATTTTTTCTGTTCTTTTAGACTCAATCACCCCTTATGTTTATAGAACATGTGGGTTACCACGTCCATTTCCGGACAAAGCGATCTCTATTAGTATTTGACTTGCTTCCGCAATACATATATAATCTATGTTCAATAATTTATGGAGGATTTTATGACAGAGAATAAGAGTGATGTTAATGCGGTAAAGAGCCTTGCAGAGGCCACCGGCGCTATTAAAAAAGAGATATCCGAGGTGATCGTCGGCCAGGAAAAGGTGATCGACGAGATGATGGTGGCGCTGCTTTCGGGAGGCCATGTTCTCCTAATCGGCGTGCCAGGCCTGGCAAAAACGCTCATGATCTCTACCCTCGCGCAGGCTTTGGACCTTAAATTCAACCGCGTGCAGTTCACGCCGGACCTCATGCCTTCCGATATCACCGGCACGGAAATCCTCGAAGAGGATCACACCACCGGCAGAAGGGTATTTCGATTTTTACGCGGACCGGTTTTCTGCAATATCCTCCTCGCAGACGAAATCAACCGCACACCACCGAAGACACAGGCCGCACTCCTTCAGGCAATGCAGGAACACGAAGTCTCAACCGGAGATAAGACGTTTCAACTCGATGCGCCTTTCTTCGTCCTCGCAACGCAAAATCCCATCGAACAGGAGGGAACATACCCGCTTCCCGAAGCCCAGCTCGATCGATTTATGTTCAATGTTTATATCGATTATCCCACGGAAAAAGAGGAACACGAAATCGTGAAGTGGACGACCGGCGCCCGAATCCCGAATGTCGAAAAAATACTCGATGCGAACAAGATAGTCGAGCTTCAAGGATTAGTTCGCCGTATCCCAACATCCGATTACATCATTCAATATGCGATAAGCCTCGTTCGAAATACGCGACCCGAAACAACCTCGCTCGATTATATCAAAAAGTGGGTGCGATGGGGAGCCGGCCCCCGTGCGGGGCAATTCCTCATCCTCGGCGCAAAAACTATCGCCGCGCTCGACGGACGCCTTACGCCAAGCATCGAGGACGTTCGAAAGATCGTGCTTCCAACACTTCGCCATAGAATAATCACAAGTTTTACGGCCGATGCAGAGGGTATAAATACCGATTTCATCGTCAATAAACTGCTCGACGATGTTCATCCGCCCAAAAAATAACCGCAACAGCAAGCTGGCGCGAGAGTGTGGAGTGGTCGCGGGTGGAACCCATGCGTCCGAAGGACGTAGCATGGGGCGTGACAGCTCGCGGATTCGCGGTTAAAGGCGCTTATATAGGGTGTTTTATATTTTGTATGTGGCTTGAAACGATATATTTCGATCATGCAGAAACTTAAACACAACATCGAAGAGCTGATTAGCGAAGCAAGGTTCTTCGAGATTAAATCCCTGCTTGGGAAATTGAATCCGGCGGAGGTCGAGGAGCTTTTAAACGAAATCCCGGAGGAACAGTGGATAGTCGTTTTCCGGCTTCTTTCAAAAGAACTCGCCGCCGATGTCTTCTCCGAACTCGAGCCGGACGAGCAGACGAAACTCCTCGAAGAATTTCGCGATTACCGCGTTCGAGACATCATCCGCGAGCTCGACCCGGACGACAGAACCGAGCTTTTCGAGGAGCTTCCGGCGGAACTCGTCCCAAAACTCACCGGACATCTCACGCCCAGCGAACGAAGGGAAGCCATCGAGCTTCTTGGTTATCCCGAGGATTCCGTCGGAAGGGAAATGACACCCGAGTTCGTCGAGCTAAACCAGCAATGGACGGTCTCGCAAGCCCTGGAACATATCCGCAAAACCGCGCCGGATAAAGAAACGATCTACACCTCTTATGTTCTCGGCACCGGACGCAAGCTTCTGGGCGTATTGTCGCTCAAAGACCTGATTATCGCCGAAGACGACGAGATCGTCTCGGAGATAATGAACCCTCACGTGATAACGGTGCAAACCACCGACGACCGGGAAATTGCCGCGCGGGAAATGGCCAAATACGATTTTATTGCATTGCCGGTCGTCGATAATGATATGCGCCTCGTTGGAATCATCACGGTTGACGATGTTATCGATGTTCTCCGCGAAGAAGCGACCGAGGACATCGAACGCATGGCTGCGGTCGCGCCGATCGACCGGCCATATCTATCGACGAGTATATGGGAAATTGTGCGTCGTCGCGCCCCCTGGCTTGCGGCACTGCTGATTCTCGAAGGTTTCACAACAAATGTCATGAGCCATTATGAAGAGTTCATTGCCGGAATGTTGATACTAACCTTCTTCGTTCCTACACTCGTGAGTGTCGGCGGCAACGCCGGGGCGCAGATATCCGCGCTGATAATCCGCGGGATGAGCATCGGCGAGCTTTCAAAAAAGGATATCTGGAAGATCGTCGGACGCGAGGCGATCACCGGTCTCATTATTGCGATAATACTCGGCATACTTTTATCGTTGCGCGTATTGCTTGTAGAACCGCGATGGGACATCGCTCTGGCCGTGGGAATCGCGCTCACTATCGTCGTGTGGTATTCCAATATGATAGGCGCGCTTCTGCCGATGATGGCGAAAAAAATCGGCGTCGATCCGGCGGTCATGGCCGGTCCTATGGTCACAACCATCGTCGATGTTACCGGAATCGCTATGTATTTCGCCATAGTAAAGCTCATCCTACCCTGATGCCGATTTTTAGCGTAAACCTCGATTTCAAAAGTAAACCTAACCCATGTAAAATGTCCCTTTACCCAACATCGCGAAAACCGGAATCGCTTGCTCTATGGCCTATCGGGAATATATTCTAATTGTATGGTTGGAAACAGATCCGAAAATAACTTAAATTGATTTATTAAATAAATGTCATATCTTCTTGAAGCAAAGAGTATTAGCTTTTCATATTCGGGCAATAAAACGCCCGTTCTCGACGGACTCGATCTGAATATATCTTCCGGCGAATTGGTTGCACTGATCGGTCCGAATGGGTCCGGCAAAACGACGCTGGCCATGATTCTCTCCGGGATGTTCGAGCCGGATTCGGGCGAGGTCTTGCTCGACGGCTCGGAGATTTACGATGAAAGCTATATTCCGCGCGCCGGCGAGGTTGGATTTCTATATCAAAACCCATCCGACGGCATCTTGACAACATCAGTCGAGCGCGAGATAGCATTCGGAATGGAGAATGCGTGTGTCCCATCCGGGGAGATTCGCCGCAGGGTCGATAGGTTCGCGGCGGCGTTTGGCCTCGAGGATGCTCTGAAAAGATCGGTCGAGCAGCTCTCGGGCGGAAATATCGAGCGCTGCGCTCTCGCGGCGGCTATGGCAACCGAGCCGAAACTTCTGATCCTCGACGAACCGGATTCGTTCCTCGACTTCGAGGGGAAGCTGCGTTTCTGGCGTATGGTCGAGGACCTCGAGGCCTCCGGAACCGCAATATTTTATATCACACAATCGATAGCGGGGGCTTCACGAGCCGACCGAAAATATTACATAAAAAACGGCATCCTTGTAGAATATAAGAATATACAAAATAACAAGATAACTCCAATTACTTCTACTAATATATCAAATGATAGGTCTTATCGCTTTGCGAATATACACTTTTCATATAATAAAAACGAGATACTCCACGGAATAGATATCGAGATAAAGGGTGGCGAACGCGTAGCAATCCTCGGACCAAGTGGATCTGGAAAGACCACTTTGGCAAGGGTTTGCGCGGGTTTATTCCAATCGAATAGCGGAAAGATATTTCTTCCCGATAAGAAAAACCGGCGCGATGGGATTCCAGTAGCTTTGAGCTTCCAATTTCCTGAGAAGCAGCTTTTCGCGGAGACCGTGCTGGAGGACGTCGCATTCGGCCCGAAGAATCTCGGCCTGACAAAACCGAAGGCCATCGCTGTCCGGGCGCTCGAGCGAGTCGGAATCGATGAAATGGGTTTTGTTGCACGGTCGCCGTTCGAGCTGTCCGGCGGACAGCAGCGATGGGTCGGACTCGCGGGCGTTCTGGCCTGCGAGCCGGATTGCATCTTCTTCGACGAACCTACGGGAGCACTCGATCCAAATGGAAAAGAGCTTTTCCGCGACCTGATCGCGGAGCTGGCCGAAGATGATATAGCGATCTTCATAATAACGCACGATCTGGAATTGGCGAGCGCGTGCGCCGAAAGGGCTATCGTCCTAAGAGATGGCGAAGTAGCATTCGAAGGCTCGATGACATGCTTAATGAACGATCGCAACCTACGCAGCTCATTGGGTTTAGGCACGGAGGAAGACCTATTGGAGGAAACATGAAACGATTTTTCCCGGCGATTTTAATCGCGACAATCGCCGTGTCGCCCGGTTTTGCACGGAGGCCGCCGTTGAAAAAAATTCCGCTGCCGAAAGATATAGCGCCGGTGGACATTTCGAGCGACATTTTTTACGGCAGGTTTTTCATCCTCGACGAATCCGGCAAGGTAGTCGCTATCGATTCGACCGGCGAGGTCGTCGCGAGCCTCGATCCTGTCTCGTCTGCTGCGGGAATAATCGAGATCGTCGATATCGCATTCAGCGCCGGATGGATTTATATCGCGGATAACGGCGGCGGTGCGATATATATCACGGATCGCACGCTTCGCGAGCCATCGAAAATAGCGCTCGATTTCGACGGAGAATCGATTCGCCCATCGAAAATCGCAATCGCAACCGACGGGCGAATCCTCATCCTCGATTCCGACAAAGACGAGCTTTTACTTCTCGACGATTGGAAAGATGTTTCACCGTTAAGTCTATTCTTGCCGGAAGATGCCCGCGCCGAAGCGATCCGCGCGATACAGTTCGACAGGATATTGAATGAATTTGTCGTCCTCACGGAGAGCCACGCTCTTATCTATTCACTTTTCGGCGCCCTCGAATCGAGATATATCCTGCCGGAGAATGGGTTCGACCAGCCGGTCGCGGCATTCGTTGTGAACGATTTTTTCACCGTTATCGGGAGGGATTCCGTTGCGATTTTCGGGGATCGCGAGTTGAGGATATTACCGCTCGAAAGTTCTATAATTACTGCGACACAAGATATTGCGGGACGGGCAGTTATGGCGACGAAAAACCGGATTATCGTTCGCGAGTATTTTGAATAATCTCGCAACAAAATTCGCAATCGCGCTCATCATCGCGGGCGCGGCGCACGGCGCTCGAAGGGCCGTCGAATTTACGTCGAACGCGCCGACGATTCTCCTCCCCGACAGCTTTGTCGTCGAGGGCAGCGAGACGCTCTATTGCGAAGCGGAAGACGGCGCAATTATCTCCGCTGAAAGCTACTCGATAGACTACTCGCACGGGATAATCGTCCTCGCCGATTCCACGGTATGCGATTCGCTAACCGTGATCTATCGATATATCGAAATGGATATCCCACTTACGGTGCGACACCGCGTCGCGCAAGGCTCCGGCGGCATGTTGGTCGAGCGGGCGCCCCGGCGAAATATGGGAATGATCCCCGAAAATAGCAGGCTCGTCCATTCGGGGAGCCTTCTTCGCGGGATTAAGATCGGCAGCAACCGCGACGCCGGTATGGAATCGGCGTTTCAGCTCGAGGCTTACGGCGGAATCGGCGAGGATGTCGAGATCACCGCCTCGCTCAGCGATCAGGACTTGCCGATTCAACCGGAGGGCACATCGGAGAAGATCGCGCAGCTCGACCAGGTCTTCATCGGGATCGAAGGGCCGTTTTTCGATGCGAGTTTTGGCGATTTCGAGGTCGAATTCGCGCCGGGTGAGTTCTCGAACTATTCACGCAGGCTTTCCGGCGTAAAGGTTGGAGGATTCTCGGAGGTCGTATCCGCAGAGGTGGTTGGGGCGGTGCTCGAAGGGGTTTGGGGCAGCGATAATTTCTACGGAACCGAGGGAAATCAGGGGCCTTATCAGATCGAGGCGGCAGGGCTGTCATCCGTGCAGATACTCGCCGGCACGGAGGCCGTTTGGCTGAACGGCGAGAAGCTTAGGCGCGGCCTTGACAACGATTACACGATCGATTACAACCTCGGCCAGATCACATTCACGACGAACCGCCCGATAGGCGCGACGGACAGGATCGTCGCTGATTTCCAGTTCACCGACCTCGATTTCCGCCGGAGCTTTTACGGTGCTACCGGCGAAATCGAGCCATCGAAGGCGTTAAAATTCACATTTTCCGCGATGATGGAGAGCGACGATCCGGACGGCCCGTTGAACCTCGAGTTCGGCGAGAAGGAGCTTAATGCGATCTCCGCCGCAGGAGATTACGCCGATTCAGCTTATATTATAAGCGCGACGCCATCCGATTCGGGGAGCTATATCTATGCCGATTCCGCGACCGATTCGGCGCACTACGAATGGGTCGGCGTGGGCGATGGCGATTGGGATGTCGATTTCACATATCTCGGCGTCGCAAACGGCGATTATAGCTTCGTCGCAACAGGGGAATACGAATGGGTCGGCATCGGAAACGGCGATTATCGGCCGATAAAACTGCTGCCCATCCCGGCATCGCACGCCCTTATCGATATCGGGGCGAATATCGAGATCGCCGAGGACGCGGTTTTAAGTGGAGAGATAGCAACATCATCGCTCGATAGAAACCGCCTTTCGGACATCGGCGACAACGATAACTCCGGCACGGCTTTTGACATAGAGCTGGACGCTAAACGTGCTATATCTATTGGTGGAAGGAACCTTGGAACACTAGGATTGATCGGAAAATACCGGAATAAGGGAGAAAAATTCGCCACGATCGGGAGATTGGACGAGGCGGAATTTCGGCGCGATTGGGGTTTTGGAGAGAACGACGACAAAACCTCCGGCGGTGAAGAGCTTGCCGAAGCCGCCCTGACATATTCGCCGTGGGAATCGATCTCATTGTCCGGCGCTTATGGATCGAACGCGATTGGCTCGCAGAAAAGCCGTCGCGCTTCCACGTCGATGCGGCTCGATACGGAGGACTGGGAAGCATCCGGGAACTTCTCGCGCACCGAATCGGACGCGAGATGGGATCGAATTTGGGGCAATTTATCGGGGAAAACCTGGATTTTGACCCCCTCGGCTGGCGTGCGATTCGAGGATAAGGATTTAGTAGCAGCCGGTGGCTTCCGTTTCTATGAGGCTGCGGCGGATGTCGGAATCGCACCGTTCGAGGATTTTTCGCTGATTCCCGGTTATGAATTTCGCCGCGATGAGACGCGCGATTCTACTGGAATCTCGCCGGAATCGGAAACGAGAAACTACCGGATCGAGACGGATATCTTCGGGTGGAAAATTGCAGCTAACCATCGAGAGTTCATTAGCTTAAGTGGCGTCGCTTCAGATGTTACCTCCGATCTTGGAAGCATCGACGGTTCTATCAGAATGGAAAAGCCGAAAACCAATTTTCGGCTCAGATACGAGTTATCGCGCGAGCAGAGCGAGATATTGACGCCCTTCTACGAATATGTCGGCGATGGCGCGGGTAACTACGAATTCGATGCTGACAGGGGAGAATATATCCCGATGGCTGGCGGGGATTACCTCAAAAAATATCTTCCGACCGGCGATTTCACGCCGGTTATCGGTTCCAATCTTCGGGCGAACTTTGGCGTTGATCCATCGGGTATCGAGGGTAACAACATCGCTTTAAAGGCGCTTCGCGCGCTTTCATTCGATGGCCTGCTTCGCGCCGAGAGCAAAAATGAGAGCACGGAATCGAAGGCATATCTCCTCGATCCTCGCGATATTTTCGAGGACGAGGAGTTGCTTTTCGGGCGGTTTTTCGCCGAGGGGAATCTTCGCATCGGCACCAAGCGGTCGAAGGGAGTGACGCTCAGGCGTCGTTATAGCAAGGAAAGTAACTCGCAATGGACCTCAGGCAGGGAGATTCGACGGTCGAATGAATACACAGTCGAGGCACGTTTCGATATATCGAGGATCGGGAATCTTCGCGGCTCGATAGACTGGTCCGGCGAGGCGAGGCTTTATCCTGATCCGGAGGATTCGCGCACCGGCACCGATCTCTCCGGCGTGGAGGTTTCGCTGTTCTGGAACAAGATGGTCGTCGATAGGCTCCAGCTATCCGTCGATGGGGCATATATGAAGCAGAGCGACCGCAGACCGGACGAGCCGTTCGATATCTCGCGGATGGCGTTCGAGCCGTCGGCGGTTTATTACATCGAAAACGGAAGCATTCGAGCGAGCGTGGACTATTCTCGCGTCGATTCGCCGGACGACGACGGGCGAATTCTTCCATACGAGATGGCACACGGCGACTATATCGGCGACAACGGCCGTATCGCTGTTTCGACCAATATAAACGTCGCGGCCGGAACGACTCTAAACCTGTCATACGAGCTGAAAAGCCGCACAGATCGTATCCCCGAACACACGGCTCAGGCGAGCATCCGGTTCACATTTTGAGAAAATCGGTGCTATCTGGAGGGGTTTGAGAATTTTTTCCACGTCATATGCATCGAAATATGCATTGTCAACCGCAGGTTCATAAGTTATCAACATTCCCAAGCAAAGATATTAAAGCTATTTAGGGTAATCGCCGTTGAATTATACCATGTTATCCACAACCGCTTGTGGTAGATAAAATAAAAACACAATATATTGTATTTAGGCCTTGATACTTTCCAAATAATACCTTAGTTTATGTCTATATCGCATCGAGTATCGATTGTGTTGGAGGCATGTTTCTCCATAAGCATATTAACATAAAGGGTTTAAGAAAAATGAAAAGCAAGGAAAAACGTCACAATGACGATTATGCACAGAGCACCCTCGAGCTGCCCATCGAATATCCTGGCGACTCCGAGTTTTTTGAAAAGAAAGCGGATATTTCTCCGAACGCTAAGACCGTTTTGATGAAACGTTATCTCAAAAGGGACCTCGATGGCACCGTTATCGAGGAGCCGGAGGAGATGTTCCGGCGCGTTGCGCTCAGTATCGCCGAGATCGACCGGACGTTCGACCCGCAAGCGAATACGAAAGCGATTGCGAAACGATTCTACGATATGATGATCGAGCGCCAATTTATGCCGAATTCACCCACACTGATGAACGCGGGGCGGCATATAGGGCAGCTTTCAGCCTGTTTCGTGCTCCCGGTGGACGACTCGATGGACGGGATTTTCGAGACGCTGAAAAACGCCGCGCTGATCCATAAATCAGGTGGCGGAACCGGTTTTTCATTCAGCCAGGTACGTCCAGCGCAGGACGTCGTGCACAGCACGACGGGGATTTCCAGCGGACCGATAAGCTTTATGAAGGTCTATGACGCCGCAACAGAAACGGTCAAGCAGGGCGGCACGCGGCGCGGCGCGAATATGGGAATCCTTCGCGTCGATCATCCCGATATCGAGGAATTCATCTCCTGCAAGGCCGACCTAAAACAGCTAAATAATTTCAATATCTCCGTCGCGATTACGGAAGAATTCATGAAAGCGGTGGATGAGGACAAGGAATACAAGCTTCACAATCCACGAACGGGACGGACGACGGAAAGTAAGAACGCACGCGAGATATTCGATAGGATCGTCCATCAGGCATGGTGCACCGGCGAGCCGGGGATCGTCTTCATCGACAGAATCAACAAGTTCAACCCGACGCCGAACGTCGGCAAGATCGAATCCACCAATCCGTGTGGCGAGCAGCCTTTGCTCCCATACGAGAGCTGTAACCTCGGAAGCATTAATCTGGCCGAATTCGTCGGCGGCGGCGGTAGTAAAGTCGATTATCGGAAGCTGCGCAACGTCGTTCGCGGCGCGGTGCATTTTCTGGACAACGTTATCGACGCGAATCGATATCCGCTGGAAATTATCGCCGAGAATTCGATAGCGAACCGCAAGATCGGTCTCGGTCTGATGGGCTTCGCCGATATGCTTTTCAAGATGGAAATTCCGTATAACTCCGAAGAGGCCGTCACGGTTGCCGAAGAGGTGATGAGCTTCATCCAAAAAGAGGGGAGGCGGAAATCGGTGGAGCTGGCTTCTGAAAGGGGGGTTTTCAAAAATTTCAATGGGAGCATATACGACCACCCGGATATGCCGCGCGTCCGGAACGCCACGGTTACGACGATCGCGCCGACCGGCACGATAAGCATCATCTCGGGATGTTCCGGCGGAATCGAGCCGATCTTTGCGCTGGCATTCGAGCGCAATGTCCTGGATGGCACGAGAATGCTCGAGGTGAATCCATATTTTGAGGAAAGACTCGAGAAGGCCGGCATCTATTCCGAATCGCTTATGCGCAGGGTAATCGAGGAGGGGACGATTCAGCATATCGAGGAGATACCCGAAGACATTCGGAGGGTATTCGTTACGAGCCACGATATCTCGCCACAGTGGCACGTCCGGATCCAGGCGGCATTCCAGAAGTTCACGGATAACGCCGTATCGAAAACGGTGAATTTTACAAAAGACGCGACGGAAGATGACGTTCGACAGGTGTATATGCTCGCGTATAACCTCGGTTGCAAGGGCGTTACGATCTACCGCGATGGAAGCCGCCAGAATCAGGTGTTGAGCATCAAGAAATCCACGGCGGAAAAAGAGAAGGAACAAACTTCTACATCGGAAACAATCTTACAGAGAAAGAAGCGCGGTCGCCCGATTATCACACGCGGAATGACATTTAAGATCGCCGCAGGCTGCGGCAATCTATACGTCACCGTGAATGAGGATCAAAACGGACCTTGTGAGGTTTTCACACACCTCGGCAAATCCGGTGGCTGCACGCAGAGCTGGTCGGAGGGAATATCGCGTATTATTAGCCTCGCCCTCAGGAGCGGTATCGACCCGGAGGAGATAGTCGATCAGCTGCGGGGAATCGCCTGTCCGACGCCCGTTTGGGATCGCGGCGAGCTTGTAAAGTCATGCTCCGATGGTATTGCTCATGCTCTCAAATGGTATATCGAAGCGCGCAAACGCGCCGGGGACGGCAACTCCAACGATGACGATGTTTCGCCGATCCCGCTGAACGAACAGATCGACAGCGTTTCGACATTCGAGATTGACAACGGGAAAAAACCGCTCACAATCGATGGCGAGTTAGGCTCGATCTGCCCCGATTGCGGGGCGAGACTTATCTACGAAGAGGGTTGCCAGAAATGCCATAGCTGCGGTTTCAGCAAATGCGGATGATGAAGAAGGTAGATAGGTAAAAGGTAATTGGTGATAGGTGAAACCATTTTCGGTTTGAAACTTTACATATAAGCTCAACAAGAGGCTGCAACCCCTTGTTGCGCGCCGAAATGCGTCGTGTATCTGAAATAACGATGGGTGCACGGCTGTGCGCCCCCTGGGTCAACCACGGGTTGACCATTACGAATCGAAAAAGACGATTATCGGGAGAATAATCACCGGGTTTGCAGAGCGAAAAATGGAGAGGGCCATCGAGCACGTTTCGGGATTCGCTTCTGTCGTTCAGAATTATGTATAGAAAAGGCAGTGGCCAGCCGCAGATTGCGTAGAAAAGAAACCTATCGTATTTTATTTATCTTCGGGGAATGAAAGCGCGTCGAATGGGCATCTTTCAATACAGATGCCACATCGCGTGCATTTCTCCGGATCGATTACCGGCTTGCCGTCAATCATCTTTATTGCGTCTTCCGGGCAAACCCTCGCGCAAATGCTACACGAAACGCATTTTTCGGCGTCAAGTGACGGAACGGGACTTTTAGGCTCCGTTTCATTCTTCTCTGTTTCGGGAGAGGCCTTCGGTTCGGTTTTGGTGTATTCGGTGACGGCGGATTTTTCTGTTTCATCGATGCTCACATCCCTCCCACCACGTCTTCGCCTGCCATTACCACTTCCATTTCCGCCATTTCTCGAACGCTCGGATTCTGTTTCGACAGCCGAAATATTATCCCGATGTTCGAAATCTATCGAATCGACGAAATCCATTTTATTGCCTGTGTCTGTAACTACCGATTCTTGTGAAATCGCCTTCACCGGGCAAACTCCGTCGCAGATCCCGCATCCGATACATTTTTGCGGATCGATAACGGCTACTCCACGGATCATCTTTATCGCATCGACCGGACATATGGGAACGCATTGCGCGCAACCGATGCACCTTTCTCTATCGACCTCGTAGAGCGGGAGATTTTGTTGTCCGAGCGCTAATGTCCCGACGAAAATGAAAATCGAAAGTATAATTTGTAACATAGCCTTCATTTTTTCATCTCCTATCTTAAAATCTCAGCAAATCCTCGGCAGCGGTGCGCCTTCCGGCTCGACGAGGAGTCTTCTTCCGCCGGATTTCGTCTCGATTACCACTCCCTCGCCAGCCTCTACCCTGCCAATCACGGCGATCCCTTTCCCGTATGGATTTGCTCCAACCGCGCCGAGCAGTTCGTCCCGAAAAATTTCTGGAAAAATGAAAACCATGCGCCCCTCGCAGGCCATAAAAAGAGGATCGTAGCCATAAAGGTCGCAGATATTCGCCACCTGCTGCGAGATCGGAATTGTGCTCTCTTCGACGATAAATCTGCTTCTCGATTGCGCCGCCAATTCGGTCAGAACACCACCCAAACCGCCGCGCGTGGGGTCACGCATTGCGTGGATTTCCGGCACCGCTTCGAGCGCACCTTCGACCATCCCCCAAAGCGGCGAGCAGTCGCTCTCGATTTGCGGGTCGGTATGTAACCCCTCCCGAATGGCGACGATCGATGCGGCGTGCCGGGCAATATCTCCGCTAACGGCTATTATGTCCCCCGGCAAAATCATACCTGCGGTCGGCGCGCAGGTAGGAACGACCTCCCCGATACCGCTGGTCGTTATGAAAACTCCGTCGGCTTTCCCCCTATGCACAACCTTCGTATCCCCACATGCTATCGGCACCCCGGCTTCCTTTGCGGCCAAAGCCATGCTCTCCGTAAATCCGGCAAGTTCAGTTCTGTCGAAACCCTCCTCCAGAACGAATGCCGCCGACAGCATCAGAGGCTTCGCGCCGGCCGCCGCGAGATCGTTCACCGTGCCGCATACCGCGAGTTTTCCTATATCGCCGCCGGGGAAAATCCGTGGCTCGACAACAAAAGCATCGGTGGTAAATGCGATCCGTGCGCCGTGAAAATCGGCTATTGCGGCATCACCGAGTGGCGCAAGAAATTCGTTCCGAAACCGGCGAACGAAAACATCCTCGATAAGCCGGGATGTAGCGCGTCCGCCCTCGCCATCGATCAGCCTGATATATTCCTTCTTTTCTGAAATCATAACACTTTTTATTTTACGAACTGACCGGGTAAATGTCAATAATGCGTTACAAATCCCCTAATCCGGTCGTTCAAAATGATATGTTCGAGAAGATATCTACTATCCGGCGAAACCATATCGAAGCGCGTCTGCTGCGACGCCACCGGGGAATACTTAGATAAGCGTAAACATAAAGCCGAGAGCGAGAGATAAGATCGCGATTCCGCCGAGGTAAAAGGCGAGGATTTTCCCTCCGAATTGCGAGCGCACGACGAGGATAGTTCCCCAGCTTGTGATAGGGCCGACGAGAAGCAAAACCAACCCGGCGCCGACGTTCATCCCCTGTGTAATAAGAGCATCGACGAGCGGGACGCTGGCGGTCGAGCAGATATACATCATCATTCCGGCCACCAGAGCGACCGGAAATGCCACGATGCCGGAAAGATATACCTCGACGAATCGCCCGATCGGATTAACCGAGGCTATCACAGCCGCAAGAACGAGACCTATGGTAAGCTCGACACCGATGTCGCGCGGCATCTCGATGAATGCGAATCTGAGCGCGGCCACGATTTTTTGCCAAAAACCGACCTTAGAAACCACACAATGCTCGCACTCCTCGTCCTGGGATGAATCGATAAATGCATCCGGGGATTTTTGAAATTTCGCATGGCAATGAGCGCTGCAAAAATAGAATGTTGCGCCATCGTGCTCGATCTTAAGTTCGCTGTTGCCGGCTACCTCCATCCCGCAAACCGGATCGATGCGGCTGCAATCCTTGCCCTTTTCCCCGCATACACAAACAGGTTTAGCATCCGGTTTCACATCGAAACCGAATAGGTTTGCCAAAGCCCCCATGACAATTCCCATGAAAATAACCGAGAAGAATAGATATACCGTGAACTTGAGCCCAAGAAGTGAATGTGCTACGAGTATAGCCGAGATGGACGTCGCAGGAGTTGCAATCAGGAACGCCACGACCGCACCCATGCTTGCGCCTTTTCGGCGAAGCCCGACCGCTACGGGCAACGATCCGACGCAGCAAATGGGTAGTAATGTTCCTACGATAGTGGAATAGATCAGCGGCTTTATTCCGCGACCTCCGAGATGCTTCTGAACCAGATCGCCGGGAAGAAATTCATGGATAATCCCGGAGATCAAGAAGCCGAGGGCGAGAGAGGGCAATACCTCGATAATATAATGTCCGAGGATTCCTAAGAAATTCAACGGTAATCCTTTTAAAAAACGCGCCCAGCCGGACTCGAACCGGCGACCTTCTGCTCCGGAGGCAGACGCTCTATCCAACTGAGCTACGGGCGCATCTTATCAACCACTTATCTCAAAATTGGAACTCGATAAGTTCCCAATCGATGTCGCGTTCGTCGATAGTTAATATACCAAAGCTTGATTTACCACTGAAAAGGTTACCGCTTACAGCCCCCGGATTGAGCATCCGAATCCCATCGATTATCTCATCTAATGGGACATGGCTGTGTCCGAAGATAACGATATTCGGCTTTTCGTCCCCGTCGAAAACCCTCACTACCTTCCCGGCGAGACCGGTCGGCGCACCCCAACCGTGCGTTACTCCGATTCTGACGCCCTCTACCTCGAATATAATTTTGGGAGGTAATTTCGAGCAAACCATTACATCGTCCATGTTGCCGTGAACCGCCCTCAAGTCACCACAGCTTTCGAGAAGCTCGAGGGAGTCGATCGAGGTGTGATCCCCGGCATGGATAATAATGTCGGATTCCCTGATGGCATTCAAAACCTTATTTGGATAGGTCGAAATCCTTTGGCCGATATGGGAATCCGATATAACTGCTATACGAACGCTCATCGGCTATTTCTTCTTATGCCGATCTTTCTTCCTGCGCTTTTTTCTTTTGTGGTTGGCTATCTTAAGCCGCTTTTTCTTTTTGCCACAAGGCATATAATTTCCTCCCCGGGCTTTTTACCCGTCGGTTGCTTACAAATAATCTTAGATAATAAAAATTTATATAGCGATATGCAAGGTTTTTCTTGAGAAGTGATTATGTAACATATTGTGTGTATTTAGAAATTAGTTGAAAAAAGGTGCCTTAAGGCCTTCTTTCTGGAGTTAGGAACAACCATTAATGAGAACGACGTGGCCAAAAGAAAAGAGAACGTGAACCCCGTCATAACATCCCGTGCTGTACACTCATAGCGCGGAAGTCGATGCCGAATCAGAAACGGATAGAACTCCGGCATGTCGTCAAGATATTTGACATCGACCTGAATCTTCTCGAACGGCTTCATTTTCGCTTTTACCACTCTCAAATCGCGCTTTCGTTTCCATTTCTTGCGACGCTTTTTTACTACAAACCCATTCTGCTTCAAAACCCGGTGCACAGCGACATGGGATTAGTGAATGTCGAGTTCATCCTCGATACGGCGGCGCTGTCGGCTATCTTCGCGCGGAATGCATAGGGCGAGATTCCAAGTGGGACTCTCGGTAAAAGTGGATTGCCGGCGATAATGATATCGAGCCAATATAGCTCGTCGAAAGTCAGATCGAGCGCCGATATCGAGCCGAGTTCGAGATCGAAAAGGCCATGCACGACCTGCACGGATGGCTGAATCTCGCTCCATAATGTATCACCGCCAGATTCGCAATCGAAGATTGAAAACTGTATGGAAAGGTTGTCGTTAATCCCCGCCCCGGATAGGTCGGTAAGCTTGCCCTGATATGGGATTACGCCGTCGAAACCGGCCAAATAAAGGGAGAAAAGCGATATGAAAACAAAAACTATATGTCGATTACTATTTCCCATAAAATGTCCCATTAATAATAAATACATCATGGAATTGTCATTTTACAAGCAAAAAGCAATCAATAAATGATTTCATAGAGAAAGTCCATCGAGTTGCTTTCTCAGAAATAGTATTAATTCCGGCGAATATAGCGATTAGTTATTAATCACCATAACCGATCGCAACACCGGTAGGCGCGGAAAGTGTGCCTTCGCCGTCAAAAGTTTCCCAGCCGTCGCCGCTTATGTCGTTCACCCTGACGATCCGGTTGTTATGCTGATCGGCGATATATATTCGTCCACTTTGATCGAGAGCGATACTGTATGGATTATCAAAGTTATTTACGCCACTTCCAGAACTGCCATAAGTAGTCCAGCCGGAACCGGAAATATCATCTATCCTGACGATTCGATCGTTGCCGAGATCGCCAATATAAATATTGCCATAGCTATCGATTTCGATATCGATAGTGGTATCGAACTGGTTAATTCCATTTCCAGATGAACCATATCGCACCAGATTCGTCCCGCTCATATCGTCCATGCGAGCGATGCAATCCATTTGTGATTCAGCAATGTATATCCTGTCGTCCGATCCTATCTTGATGCCGGCAGGCTGATTTAAAGGGCCATAAGTAACGAATCCGCTGCCGGAGATATCGTCGATTCTGACAATTCGGTCGTTGTATGTATCGGCGATATAGATTCTCCCGAAACGGTCGAATTCGATGTCGGTCGGGTTGTTTAAAACGCCGGTAAAGGTTTCCCAGCCGGCACCGCTCATACCATCGATACTAACCAAGCGGTGGTTGTGTTGGTCGGCAATATATATTTTACCGTCGAACGGCGAATTGGCGATACCCCACGGGCAATTGAATTGGCCCGATCCAGATCCGCCGATTCCATAAGTTATCCAACCGGTTCCTTCCATGTCGTCGATGCGGTCGATTCTATTGCCTGTTCGCTCCGTTATGTATATTTTCATCGAACCCATATCAAACATTTCTATCGTAACAGAGTCCGTATCTGCTATCGCGCCGTCTGTTACTATCAATTCAATGTCGAAAGAGCCGGTGTCGTATGGTGCGATCCATTGAATCTCTTCGCTATCGCCGATTATCGCGCCGCCTGTTGACGACCATTCGTATGTAATCGATTCGAATCCCGAATAGAAGACCGAAGACTCGATATCAATCGTGTCGCCGAACTCGATGAACATCGGGGAATAAGTTATCGAATTTATCTGAAGAACCGTATCGTAAACTGCTGTGTTGACCAATACCAAGGTCGAGTCGCTATCGATCTCTTCGCCATCGGTTACCGAAAGCCGGATCGTGTAAAAACCGGTGTCGTTGGGGGCAATCCAATGAACCAGGCTTCCAGCGCCATAGAATGACCCACCGCTCGCGGTCCAAATGTAAGAGAGCATTCCAGTCGAACTGTAATCGATATCGGCGGAAACCTGAATTGTGTCCAGTTGCGCAACGATAACCGGGAATGGGATGATATCGACTATTTCGAGAAGATAATCCTTCACATGCACAAAAGCAGAATCCACATCCTCGATATCGCCGTCGGTGACAGTCAGGACGATGTAGCACATTCCGGTATCGGAAGGCAAAATCCAGTCGACGGAATCCCCGCTGCCGATGAAATAACCGGCTCTCGATTCCCAGATATAATATAAATTGTCATCACCGTCGTAATCGACCTCGGTCGTAACCGATAGTGTGGAGGCCATGAACGCATTTTCCTGACCGACATCTATATCGGCGATTTCTATGGAATTGCTGTTATTGGAACACCCGGAGAAAATTACGATTCCTAAAACAAAAAAGACAAATAACCTTTTCATAATTCCCTCTCGATGATGTTATACTCTTTATATCACATAAAAAGATTATATTTATCATCTTATATTTTTCAATAGGGAATCAGTAATTTGTTATAAATAATCGAATGGGACGTATTGGTGGTTAGGCCACTATTCGACCGATGATGTCGAATATCTCGACACCTGCGGTGATTCGTTTCCGTGAATTAAGATTATCATTTTTCGTGTAGAGGACTGAAGTCGCCTGTTCAAGTATGGTCGCCCGGACGAGATAGACGCCCCTATCGACGAATTTTTCAATCGCAGAAAAATAAAGATCATTCGGAAAGATACTCGTCGATACCCTCTGCGGCAGTCTTGGCATCGGCTATTGCGGTTACCGCATCCAGATTGATATTAACAATATCGCCACCGGCAAAAAGCGCGGGGATGGAGGTCATGCCTTTTTCATCGACCTTTACTTTTCTTCTCTCGGTGAATTCGAGTTTGTTATTTAGCTCCTCCGGGAGGAAAGAGAAATCGGCTCTTTGGCCGATAGCCTCGATTATCATATCCGCCTCGAAGAATTTCGTTTCATCCTCATTATAAACAGGCGAGAATTTTCCCTGCTCGTCGAATACCGATTTCACCTTTTTACATTCGAGACCCTTGACATTTCCCGCGTCGTCCAGCACGACCTCTTTTGGCCCCCATGCAGGACTGAACTGGACATCTTCTTCCTTTGCCTCTTTGATTTCCTCTTCGGTAGCGGGCATTGCATCCCAATCTTCCAAACACATAATCCGCGTAATAACTTCATCATCGGGGTATTGAATATGCTGAAGTCTTAGCGACGTCCTGGCGACGTCCATAGCCACGTTGCCGCCGCCTATCACGATAATCTTTTTCCCGACTTCTGTTTGCTTTCCTATTTTATTTTCTTTCAAGAAATCGAGTGCCATCTCACATTTTTCCGAGTTTTTCACCCTTGTGGAAAAACCTACTGTGTTGCCGATCCCCATGAAAATAGCGTCATAGTCTTCAGCAATCTTTTCGTATTGTATGTCCCTTCCAACCCTCGTATTGTATCGGAATTCGACTCCCAACGATTTAATATAATCGGCGTCTTTATCGATAGCTTCGAGCGGTAGCCTATAGATGGGAGGGCCTGTCCTGATTGCGCCGCCAGCACCCGGTAATTCGTCGAACACGGTGACTTCATGCCCCTTTAGCCTCAGGAAATACGCCAGAGACAACCCGGCGGGGCCTGCTCCGATTATCCCGACTTTTTTACCGGTCGGTTTTCCCGGTTTAATTTCAAGCTCTTCCTTGAAATTCTTGATCTGATCGGCGGCATATCTTTTTAGCCATCTAATCGCAAGAGACTCGCCTCGAATGCTGAGAGAGCAAGCATCCTCGCAATGCGCCATACATATTCTTCCGCATATCGAGGGAATGGGATTATCCTCGTATATTTTTTGGAGCGACTCTTTTGGATCGTCTCTGTAAATCGCGTCGATATATTCCGATATTTTGAGATTTGCGGGACACGCTTCTTCGCATAGCTTGCATTCGAGACAACGTTCGGCTTCCTGTTTAGCCTGTTCTTTGCTATATCCCAGAACCTGTTCGATAAAAGATACCTTTCTTTCATCGATGGAGATTTCGGGCATTTCCACGGCTTCAGGTTCAAAAAGGGCGTATCGAATTTCGGGCGAAAATCCCGGATAGTTCTCTTTTCTATGCGACAAGCTGGCTTTTAAAATCGAATATTCACCTTCGGGCAAGAAAGTCTTTTCATCGATTTTCTCATTTTTAGGGATAAAAGTAAACGTTTTAGTGTCGAAATGGATATGGAAATAATCCCTGCTCAGCGAAAGAGAGCCCGGAGGACAAATATCGACGCATAAGCCGCAAAAACAGCATCTGCCGTAATCGAGCTGAGGGCGTTCGTTCCTGATTCCCTCGTCCGGTTTCGACTCCAGCTCCGGGATCTCGACCATAGTGATTGCCTTATTCATACAGATATCGGCGCAATTTCCGCAACCGGTGCATTTGTCCCAGTCGTTGAGATGAAAACCCCGATATCGCGCCGCAGGTTCCTTTTTTTCAAAGGGATAGCGCAATGTCTTTGGCTTCTCGAACAAATATTTTATAGCTTTGAACGGATTAAGCGAATTACTTTTAGCCATGTTTATATCCTATTTCTATGCCTGAGTTATCTATCGATTTCCGGAGCCACAACGTATAAACTAATCATGATATTCCCGACATCGGCAACACTTTCACCGACCAATACCTTTTCGAGTGCAGCCAATCCGTGGGTATATGACGGCGTCCTGAAATGCGCTCTGTACGGTTTAAGCCCGCCATCACTGACTAAATAGAGACCCAATTCCCCTCGCGCGGATTCGCATCGAACATATGCTTCTCCCGCAGGAATTCTCCACTTGAAAGGATTTGGGGTTTTTGTGAAAACTTCGCCCTTCGAGGGCATTTTATCCAGGAGTTTAAATATCATATGGACGCTTTCGATCATCTCGTCTCGGATAGCCAGCAAGCGCGAGAACGCATCTCCGCCCTCTCTGGTGGGAACATCCCATTCCACCTGATCGTAGGCGGCATAAGGCTCGATTTTACGAATATCATATTTCATGCCGGTGGCCCGCATTGCATGTCCGACAGCGCCTAATTTAATTCCATCCTCGCGATTTAAAACTCCAACGCCCTTCGCCCTTTTCTCAAAAACACTGTTTTCGAAAAAGGTTGCGTTATAGTCGGGCACCTTGCCGCCGATAGCGTGCAAGGTCTTGACGACTCTGTCCTCGAAACCCTCGGGAAAGTCGCGTCGCACACCGCCAGGGCGAATGTAGATATGATATACCCTCGCTCCGGTAAGCTCTTCGAACAAGTCCAATATTAAATCCCGATGATACATCGCCCAGTTGGCTACGGTATCGAAGCCGAGCATATTTG
>CAYNTG010000021.1:0-8717 GCA_964400105.1 uncultured bacterium | reverse complement strand
CCCACCATACCGAGATGCTGTGGGCCAAAATATAATTCGAGTTCTCTCATTTTTTGCCTTTTTTTATTCTACCGGAGGAATACTTCCAAAATATTCCTCTGAAAATTTCACCGTGTCGAAATCTTTTCTGAACGGAGGTTTCTCATATTTCAATTCTAAAAATAACGGCGTTAACCTTGGATGCCCTTCAAAATATACCCCAAAAAGTTCGTGAAGCTCACGCTCATAAGGCTCGGCATTTTCAAATATATCGATCACAGTTATAAATTCGGGTTTATCCCGTGGGATTTTCGTTTTAACGATAATATTTAACTTTTCCTTTTCGGTATATCGATCGTCGCTTTCCATATACGCGGAGAGGATATAGACCAGCTCGAATTTATTTTGATCGATTAAATCGACGCACGATATTAAAGCTAAATGATTATATCCGATCGTTTTAAGATAGCTCAGCATGGAGATAATTTCCTTGCTATCCATATCGATAATCATTCTGTAATCGTCGGCGATTCGTATATCGACGCCCTCGAATAATGATTCTATTTTTTCTCTGAGTGCTTCCATTTTATTCCTTAATTAATATAAAGGAGGCCAGTCCAATCCGCCTAAAACCTTCTCCTGATTCGCCCGATAAAATTTATATTTCTCGCGATACCTTTTATAGCCATCCGCCATATCCTTATCGATCAGGGTCCAAAGATGGGTTACGGCGACGAAAATAGCCTCCGGCCTTGGCATACATCCCGCAATCCAGCCGTCGATTGGAATGTATTTATCGAGCTTTTTAATAGTGTTATAAGAATCCCAATACATACCGCCGTTGATTGGACACGAACCGAATCCCACCGTATATTTTGGTTCGGGCATTTGTTCATATGTGCGAATTATCGCTTTCAACGTCTTTGTTGAAACATATCCGGTGATCAAAAACAGATTGGCCTGCCTTGGCGAGGCAACCGGAATTACTCCAAATCTCTCCGCATCCCATCTCGTTGTGATCGTCGGAGGAACCTCTATAATCCCGCATCCGGTGCAAAAATACACGACGTGAAGAGAGTATTTATGGCTCATCTTCGTAGGAGACTCTATCCATTTTTTTATCTGGTTTCTATCCATGTTATAATCCTATAAAATTAATTTTGAATAATTACGATTATTATTCCCGCGAATGCGATCAAAGTCGGCCATGTCCACAGGTATTTGATCGCCTGTTCTATCCTGAACCGAGGGAAAACAGCGTTAACTGAAAGACCGAGCATGAAAACTATTAGCATCTTAGCCAAAAATACGATAATCCCCAATATGCCGCCCAATGCCGTATGTGCGTATGCGCTGAATAACCCAAAGAGATCTCCCCCACCCAAAAAGAGATTTACGAAAAGGGAAATTCCAATAAATTCCTGTAGGCCGTGTTGGATTGTGGAGAAGGCCAAATATTTGCCGCCGTATTCAACATTAGGTCCCGACGATATTTCCTGAACCGCACCCACCATTTCAAAAGGCCTTATTCCGAGTATCGCCGGAAGTATGAGTAAATAAGCGAATCCGGACAGCAGTAAAGGCAATGAGCCAAGCGACCATCCCCGATAAGATTGTATTTGGACAATCTCGAAGATAGAAATGGTGTTGTAATGGGTCATCACAGCCAAAAGGACGAGCAACAAGGGCACTTCGTATCCGAGAGCCAGGAGGAATTTTCTTGATATGCCTATACTTGAATTTGGATTAGCCGATTCTCCCGCACTTAATGCTAAACCCAGAGGCGATAAAATCATCAGATACAATATCACCAATAATCCGCTAGATTCGAATACGAATAATCCCCCTAAAGGAAGAAACAGCACAACCACGAGAGACCCTGTCAGAGAAAGAATCAATCCCAACTCGAACATCGATCCGTGGCTGAACGACTTTTGGCTGAACATCCTTATAATATCTATAACCGGTTGAGTTATAGGCGGGCCATATCGCCATTGAATTCGCGCCATTATAATTCTGGAAAGTCCGAGAAGAAACAGGCTCGTAATTAAGGCCAGCATCGGCACCAATATAATATCGAGGATAAACATTAAAATACACTCCATCTCAATTGTATTAAAATCAAGAATGTCAGGAATACAATTATATACATAACGTAATCAGTAACATGTCCAGTATAAATCCGCCTTACGCTGTTACTCAAATCTCTAATAAATTGCACTATTCTGATATAGAACGCATCGACGTAATCAACCAGAAACGGCTTGAGCATTCTCTCCAGGGGATTGTAAAAGGCGACCGTATAGTGATATTTTTCCTTTGGAACAGCTGCACCGGCGGCATAGTTATCGTATTGATCTATTTTTCTCGATTTACGACTTACTTTTAAAATCAAACCGATAATTACACTCACAACTAAAATGGTCGCGAAGATATTCACCATATTCAATGTTCCGGTTTCGGAAATAATGCCGGCCAGAGTAATATTCAAAGGCTCGAATCCCATATAAATATTAACGGCATTGATCATTTTAAGAGGTATTCCGGGTAAGACTCCGAAAAGAATAACCATTATCGATAAAATTATTATGGGCAATTGCATGGAGAAGGGAACTTCTTTGATATCTTTATATTTATCGGGCAATTGCCCTAAAAATATATTATGAATAAACTTGTAACCGTATAGAATTGTCCCCCATGTTCCCAAAAAGGCGAAAAAGGCTAATAATGGATTATTTCCAAGTATCAGGGTCTTGTAGATTAACCACTTGGAGACAAATCCATTGGTCAAGGGCAATCCAATCAATCCACAAATTCCGATAACAGCACCTACGAAGGTCACTGGCATTTTCTTTATCAAACCGCCCAGGGAGTTTAAATCTCTCACTCCGCCGGTTCGGTACTCTATTGCACCGGCCACAAAAAATAGCAAGCCTATATATATGGAATGATTCAAGATATGAAATGTGCCGCCGGCAACTCCGAGACTGGTAGCATAGGCTACGCCTAAAATCATGTAGCCGCCCTGTCCTACAGTGCTCCATGCAAGAATTCTTTTGGAATCGTTCTGCAATAAAGCGGTCAGTGCGGCGAAGATAATCGTAATCGCGCCTATCCAGCAGAAAACTCCATTGAAACTTATAATGCCGAATTTGAGTTTATTTAAAACATCCAATCCGAGAATCATATACATGAAAAGATACAATCCATACATACCTTTTCTCACAAGCACAGCAGATAATATCGATGAAAACGGAGACACGGCCTCGGCGTGGGCATCGGGCAACCAGGTATGAAATGGCCAAAACGCATTAATAACAGTAAAGGAAAGTGAAAATAGAACTAATATAAACAGAATATAACCGGAAGAAGCGGTTTGTATTAAAACGCTTAAAGCCGTTATTTCCAGGGTGCCGAAAGTGACATACAAACTTATAATACCCAGAAGCATTGCCAGAGAACCGATTATGGACATGATTATATATTTCATCCCCGCATAGAGAGCCTTTTCCCCTCCCTTGTAGCTTATCAATAAATAGGTACTCCAACTCATCATCTCCCAGAAAATAAAGAACGATAACAAGTCACCGCAAAGCACGGTTGCCAGCATACTCGCATTAATAAATAAGGTAGTGAAATAATAGTAATCCAGCTTCTTTTTGTTCTCCATATATCTCAGTGAGTATATAATAGACAGAAGGCCGATACCCACGATAGTAATTGCGAAAAACCACGAAACCATATTCATTCGTAAAACAAATGATATATCAAAGAAGCTAAAATTAACGGGATATTCAATATTCTGGCCGTAGAAGAAAACAAGCATAACTACTAAAGCCAATGAATTTAAGACCGCAAATCCATTTCTGAGTTTAGACGAAATCTTGCCTAAAAAGTAAGTGAGAAATGCGCCGCCAAAAGCGACTATCAATAAAAGTTCTAAACTCATCCTAATACACTCCTTATATAGCCGATTCTATCGAGAAGCTCCGTAGCGGCGGGATTGATGATGGTCATGACAAAATTGGGATATACTCCAATAAAGATTATCAGCGATGCAAAAATGAACATGGGAATTAATCCGCTAATCGGAGATTCATTCTTTTCAACGCTTTGATTGTTATTCTTAAAATACATCACCTGCACTATGCGGAAGAAGTATGATCCCTCTATTACAGTCGCTAATAACACTACGCCGACTAACAGCGAATAAATAAGCTCTCCTTGTGCAAGTGCCGCACGGATAACCATAAATTTACTCGCAAAACCGATAAATGGAGGTAAACCCACCAGAGAAAAAGTCCCGATTGTAAAAAGAAGGGCGGTTAGCGGCATTTTTTTTGCGATGCCCTCAAAAGAAGAAATCTCCATAGAACCGGTTTTATAGATCATAAAACCCGCAGCCAAAAACAATAATCCCTTGCCAAGAGTATGGCTTATCATCTGGAAAAGTCCGCCGCTAACACCAAGCTGAGTGGATAATGAAAAAGCAAAAAGGATAAGCCCGATTTGCCCTATACTCGAATACGCGAGCATTCGTTTGATGTTCTTCTGGCTAAGGGCGCACATCTCGCCGATTAAGAGTGTCAATCCTCCCAGCAGAAGGAGAAACACAAAAAAGCTCGAGGCATCGAACATTGTGAATAACACTCGAATCACCGCATAAAGGCCGACTTCGATTGCTATCCCGGAGAGAATTGCGCTAACGGACGAAGGCGCGGAAGAATGTGCATCGGGCAACCACGCATTCAGAGGGAATATAGCCGCTTCGATTCCAAGGCCGGTAACCATCAAAACCATCGGTATAAATAGTTTCGTCGAGCTGACCGTCCCGATTTGGGCGGCGATATCCGCCATGTTAAGCGTGCCGAAATATCCATAGAGCAATCCGATTCCCATCAGAAGTAGGCTCGACCCTATGGATCCTTGAATTAAGTATTTGATCGAAGATTCTATGCCAGCCTTGTTCCCCAGATATGCCACCAATGCGTAAGAGGAGATACAGAGGATTTCAAAGAAGACGAATAGATTAAATATATCTCCGGTAAGCACTACCCCGGTGGCTCCGGTAAGGAGCAGAAGGTAAAGCATGTGATATTTTTGCTGTGGTCCTTCCTTAATATAACCGAGGGCATAAATAGCGACTAAAAAACCCGCCAGAGATATGAGCGTAGAAAACAGAATGCCAATCGGTCCGGCAACCAAAACGATGCTGAACGGAGGGGCAAATCCTCCGATATTAACTACAATCGGTTCACGTATTGCGTGCGGTATCAGCGATATAGATATAATTAGATTATAAAGAAAAGCCAGAACGGGAACGAACTTTATAATCCTCTTCGAAATAAAAGCCAACAGCGGTATCGAAAACGCCAATCCTAAAGGAACAACTATTAGAAGAACCGGGTTTACCATCTCTGCTCCTTTATTTTCCGCAAATCGAGTGTTCCAAAGTGTTTATATGCTGCTATCGATAAAGAAAGAGCCAGAGCCAAAACCGCCAGGCCGATAACAATAGCGGTCAACACCAGTGCCTGCGGAACCGGATCGACCATAGTCGAGATATCGAGTCCGGGTTTTGAAAAGATTGGGGCTGTTCCATTGGTGATATAACCAACGGATATTAGAAACAGATTTACACCCGTTTCCAGAATACTCAGGCCGATTATTACTTTAATGAGATTGTGTTTGGTCAACATTATAAATAGACCGATGAACACTAATCCAAAAGCGCCGATATAATAGATATAATCCTGTAAAAAACTCATCGAGTTTCCTCCATCATCAGATCGATAATCCCGCTCAATTCCGAACCTACTTTCAATCCGATGGCGATATAAATTAAGGGAATAATGCCCGCGCTGAATAATGTGTTGTATTCGCCTTTGGGCAGGAAATTTGACAAATAATAGTGTCCGCCAAGGGTGAGACCGACCAGACCGAGCACTATAAAAACCAAACCGCCCAACGATTCGAGCACACTGCTACCGACTTTATTGACTCTCTTCCCCCTACATCCGAGATAAATCAATAGGAAAGCGGAGGCGATAACCGCGCCACCCTGAAATCCTCCGCCGGGCGAAAGATGTCCGAAAATGAAAATATAGGAGCCAAAAAGAAGAATAAGCGGGAACAGAAAACGACATCCGGTAGTAAGGATTAGGCTCGCCTTTTCTGGTTGCCCGTTTTCTTTCTTTTTAAAGGTCGCCAATACGGCACCCAAGCCAATCGTCGCCAGAAAAAGCACCGTTATCTCGCCCAGGGTATCGAAACCTCTGTAACCGACCACCACGGAAGTAACCACATTCGAAGCTCCGGTTTCCTCTTGGCTTTTCTGTAGATAGTATTTACCGACCTTGGATTTAGATTTTCCAAAAGGTATTTGCTGTAAAGACGCGAAAATCCCCAATGCGATAATCGACAATAAAACTATCACGATAATTTTTTTCACTCTTCATACCTCTTTGTTCGCTTGATTGCTATTATAAATACAGCCGTCACCAGTGCAGCGCCAATCGAAGCCTCTGCCATAGCGACATCCGGAGCCTGAAGAAGATAAAATAGAATCGCCGCTATCAAGCTTACCATACACGCGGCTATTACGGCGCTTATCAAATCTTTAAAAAGCAACGCCGCGATTGCCGAAACAAACATCATAAGAACCAATAAACTGACTATTATTATCATAGTGTTCCTAAATATTATTTGAAATCATCCGATTTATCGATAACGGTTCTGCTACAAAGCTTAACCCCCGCCTTTTTGGAGGCTCTTGCTATTGCATGACTCGATATGGGGTTAGTTATCAAAACAAAAAAGGCAATAAGCAGGCATTTCCAGAACCATTCGGGTTGAATTATCCCTACTCCAATAATCGAGAAAAAAGCGCCGAAAGTAGTGCATTTCGTTCCCGCTTGAATCCGATTATATACATCAGGAAGTCTCAATACTCCGAAATTACCCAGCATCAAAAACACTACTCCGACGCCCGTAATAACTACTCCAAGTAATTCCATTTATATCCCACCTTCCAGAAATCTTGCAAGAGCAACCAGCCCAACGAAGGCCAATAGCGAATAGACTAATGCAACATCGAGATAAACATACCTTTTGAATAGCAAAGCAAGTATAACAAGCATGGCGACTACAGTAGTAGTGACAGTATCGACTGCGACTGCCCTATCGGATGCGGTAGGCCCCAAAATCATTCGCACAATACTAAATAAAATGCCTAATCCTATGATGCCTAAGAAAACAATAATAGTGGTTTCATTCATGCGAATATTACCTTTAAATATTTTTCAAATCTATACGAGATTTTTTTAGTAGATTCTTCTATACCCTCCGAACGCACGAATATCCAATGTATAAGAAGTTTATCATCTTTAATGTCGAGAGTAAATGTGCCGGGAGTCAGGGTAATCGAATTGGCCAGTATCACCTTCGCTATATTCTGTTTCAGTTCGGTTCTAATGATTACGATCCCCGGTTTGATAGGCATTTTCGGGTGAAGAACTCTATATGCCACATCGAAATTGGCCAGGATAATTTCCTTGAAAAGAACCAGAAGATAGACGATAGACAACGCGATTCTTTTAATGGTAATCGGCGGAAGCCCCAGATCGGAATATCTTTTATGCAAAGCTAATGCGAGGATTAAACTGATTGAAATGCCGATAATTAGTTCCTGCCATTGGAAACTCGAAGTCAAAATGAGCCAGATGACCAAAAGGATAGAAAACAAATAAATAAAATCCCTGATCCGATGGGTTGTTTTATGGTCTTTTTCTATCATTTATTTATAGCCTTTCTTAAAAAAACTATTTTTTTTAATCTATCGATTCAAATTTTGTAGAATAGTAAATTAAACGTGCGATCTCCGAGCTCAAATCGATGCATGTGACTTTTATATTAGTCGGCATTTTGAGTTGGCATGGCGCAAATGACAAAATTGCCCTTACACCGGCTTTTGCCAACCTTTTAGCAAGTTCGGGCGCTTCCTTTTCCGGCACCGTCAATATCACAAGTTGAATATTTTCCGATTGAATTTTTTTCTCTAAGTTCGCTATATCATCGACGATAACCTGTTTGATTTTACTCCCGATTTTGCGCTGGTCTTTATCGAAAGCCATGGTTATTCTGAAGCCTTCAGACCTGAACCCGGAAAAGGACAGCATAGCTTTTCCGATATTACCCACTCCGATTAAGGCCATGCTATTCGGTTCTGCGATATTGAGTATCTTGCGAATTTCCTTCTTCAATTCGCTGACGTTGTATCCCACGCCTCTTTTTCCAAAATCTCCAAAATAGGATAGGTCTTTTCGTATAATAGAAGGATTTATATCGCAGATTTCAGATAGGCGCGAAGAGCGGACAATATCGATGCCCTCTTTTTCGAGACACACCAATGCCCGCAAATAATAGAAAAGGCGTCCAATTGTTTCATCAGGTATTTTTTTCATATCGACTTTATTCTTGTGAACACAATCACAAACCAGTCTAATAATCCGCGTTTTAAATGTCAAGAAATATTTTTTAAAAATGTCCGGTGAATGGAGATTTACACCACTGCCTGATAAAATACGGCTTGATTGTATCCAAAAGAACAGGGGAAATATATTGATTTGGTGGCGATTACATAACTAGGCGATAGTCGTGTCCCAGCGCAATCCCTCAAGCACGATCATCAGTTTATCTCTACCTGTCGAATTTCTTCGGATTAAAAAATGTTCCATATT
>CAYNTG010000020.1:12087-33171 GCA_964400105.1 uncultured bacterium | reverse complement strand
CGTGACAGCGCGGAAGGTGAGTTTTTTATAGAAAATCAGCAATCCAAATTGACATATAGACTATCGAAGGATAGATTAAAGACTATGAAAAATAATATGAAAAAGACCGTTTTACCGAATGGCATGAGGATTCTCACACTTCCGATGAAGTCGCGACAAGGCGTCGCAGCGGGCGTATGGATCGATTCCGGCAGCCGTGATGACCCGCACGGAAAAGAGGGGATTTCGCATCTGACCGAGCACATGATATTCAAGGGGACGCCGTCGAGAAGCGCCCTCGATATCGCGCGGCAACTCGAGAGCGTCGGCGGCTCGGAGGACGGATACACATCGCACGAGGAGACGTGCTATTATTTCTATCTTCCGGGCGACGAGATCGAGTTGGGGATGGATATACTCGGCGACATGATCTCCAATCCATCGATCGACGCCGATCTTTTCAAACGCGAGATTTCAGTCGTATCGAGCGAGATCGGCGATGTCGAGGACTCGCCGCAACAGGTTGCGCGGGAGCTTTTCTCGAAGGCGGTTTTCGTCGATCACCCGCTCGGAAAACCGATCCTGGGTTACCCGGCGACGCTGAACTCGTTTCGGCCAAATGATGTCGTCGATTTCTTGAAAGACGAATATATCGCGCCCAAACTGGTTTTGGCGGCGGTTGGCAATATCGAGCACGAACGATTCTGCGATCTGGCGTCCAGATATTTCGATATCCGAAACGAGGGCACGCCGCAGGTTCGCACATCGCCGTCCCCTATCGATGTCGGTTCGCTCGAGATCGTTCGGAAGGATACTTCGCAGTTTTCGATATTCATCGGCGGGCAATCGTTCGCATTCGAGGACAAAAGGCGTTATCCCCTCGCCGTGCTCGATACGATCCTCGGACGCGGCGCTTCGAGCCTGCTTTTCCAGAGGATACGCGAGGAGGCCGGCATCGGCTATCGAATCTATTCATTCGGCGAATACTTCAGCGATAGCGGCCTATGGGGAATATTCGCCAGCATCGAGCCGTCGGATACGAACCGCTTCTTCGATTTAGCACAAGGGGTTTTCGACGAACTTATCGACGGAGGTATTATCCGCGAGCGATTCGACGATACACTTCGCGGCCTGATCGGTAAAACAAAGCTCGAAAACGACTCGGTGAGTTCGCTCCTGGCGCGTCTCGTCGAGACGGAACTCTACGAAGGCAAATATATATCGCTCGGGGAGACACTCGAAAAGCTCTCGGCGATCACACCGGAAGACGTTATAGAGATCGCGCACGAGCTTTTTCGTCCCGGTCGAATGACCGGCGTATGCCTCGGCCCTCCCGGATTCGACATATCGCCGGACTGGTTGGATATTTCGGAGGATAAGGTGGCATGATTATTGCGCCCGAAGTAAAGGTTCGGCTTTTGCGCGAGAGTGCTGTGATGCCGAAATTTATGAGCGAAGGCTCCGCCGGTGCTGACCTTTTCGCGTGTGTGGATTCGCCGGTCGAGATCGCTCCGGGGGATTTCTCGACGATACCAACGGGAATCGCTATAGCTATCCCGAATGGCTTCGAGGGCGAGGTTCGACCGCGAAGCGGCCTCGCAAAAAGGCTCGGCGTTACGGTTCTGAACGCTCCGGGGACGATAGATTCGGATTATCGCGGCGAGGTTTGCGTTATCCTGATCAATCACGGGAAGAAGACCTTCACCGTCGAGAGCGGCAACCGAATCGCGCAGCTACTGATAAAACCGGTCGCCGGTGCGCGATTTATCGAATCCGAAAATCTGTCCGAAACGGACCGTAACGGCGGTTTCGGATCGACCGGAATATGAGGAAAGATGCTCGATACACTTAAAAAAATCGCATTCGAGAGAGTCGGCGGAACCGAGGAGGAGAAGCGCGTTTTCGATATCCTCGCCGACGAGGTCCGTTCGCGCGGGCTCGATCCCGCATTCGAGACATTCGAGATCGAGACGTTTCGACGCGGAACCGGCACGGTAACACTCCTCGACGACGATATGCAGAGCTTCGATGTCAATCCGGTGGGACTATCCGGCAGCGCGGACATCTCCGCGCCGTTTCGATATGTCGAACCGTCGAACCTGCCATTCATCGAGAGCGACGGCGACGAGATCATTATCCTGCCAGAGGGCGTCTCATTTCGTCATTACGAGCAGCTCGCAAGGCTTCGCGCGGCGGCATTTATCGTCGTGAGTCCGCCGGGGAAAAAGACCGGTTTTCAGTCGCTCAAAAAGGACTTTGCCGCAAAATTCGGTAGGATTCCCGGCGCGGTGATCGGCTACGGGACCGGTTTGAAGCTTATCTCCAACAGCAAAACGAAGCTCCACCTCGTCACGAAACAGAATGAGTTCGTCGGGACAAGCCGCAATATGGTCGTTACGATCCACGGCCATCACGACGACGGCGAAATCCTCGTCTGTGCCCACGCCGACAGCGTGGCCGGATCGCCCGGAGCGGTGGATAACGGCGCCGGCTGCGTCGAGATGCTCGGCGTCATTGGCCATTTCGCCAAAAATCCGCCGAGACGGACGATGCGATTCTGCTTCTTCGGGAGCGAGGAGCTCGGCCTTCTCGGTAGCCAATTCTATATCGAAAAACACAGGGACGAGCTCGACCGGATCGCCATCGTGTTCAACCTCGATGTCGGCGGCGATATATTCGGCGATAACAGGGCGATTATCACCGGCGACCAGCAGCTTGCAAACTATATCGATTCGCGCAATAAGCTGCGCGGCATGGGCTTGAGAGTCACCCGAAGTATATATTCCAGCGACAACATGCCATTCGCCATGCGCGGGATTCCGTCGGTGAATTTCGCGCGATCCGGGCTTGGAGCGTCGCTCGGCCACACATCGGAAGACGACCTTCGAAACGTCGATGAGTACTCGCTTCGGTCGCTTGCGGAGATCGCTCTATACTATATCGATGAGATAGCCAACGCGCGAGCGTTCCACTTCGAGAGGGTTATCCCGGAGGATATCGAGATCGAGGTCGATAAATATTTTTCGGAGAGGTTTGGAATTGTCGGCTAAAATCGGGATTTTCGTGCTATTATCCATA
Source organism: uncultured bacterium (assembly GCA_964400105.1). Lineage (GTDB taxonomy): Bacteria > UBP14 > UBA6098 > UBA6098 > UBA6098 > CAYNTG01. The sequence goes on along the minus strand of CAYNTG010000020.1, from coordinate 30,114 downwards.
ATCGCCGTCGCTTTCGGATTCGATAAATGCGGCCTTCCGGCGGCGATGGAGTCCAAGGCTCCGCTGACCGCCGACCGCCTCGTGCGGCAGTATCATTACGACTCGGAGCATTTCCGCGTCTGGTTCGACGTTATTGGAATAAACGCCATCCCGGTCGAGGATATATCCCCCGAGGACGGCATCCCTGATTGGGCGCAGCGCGCGACGGATTATCTCGAAAAGGCGCGCGCGTGCCTCGTCGATACACTCGGATTTCCGCCGCCGATTCCCGATTCGAGCAGCTTCGCCGACCGGCACGATGTCGGCGGCGACGACCGCACCGATGTCTATTTTGAAGATATGGGATTTTACGGCATGACATACCTCGACACCGCCCTCGCGGACGGCAGCGGCCCGGCCTTCATAACTATCGAGAACGACTTCGAGCAGGCGAGTTTCCATGATTACATCGGGCGCGAGGAGGAGGCCCTCGCGGTGACCTGCGCGCACGAGTTTTTCCACGCGATCCACTACACTTACGGCAGCGAAGGGTATTTGGTGTGGTGGATGGAGGCGACGGCGGTTTGGTCGGAGGAGCGAAACTTCCCGGCGGTGAACGATTACCTGGGCTATCTCGCAGCATTTCAAAGCTCGCCGGAAAAAGGATTGAACAGCAACAGCCCATCCGGGCGATTCTATGGATCATGCCTCTTTCCGATTTTTCTGACAGCGAATTTCGGCGACGCGACGATACTGGATATATGGAATCGCGTGCCGGAGAGATCGCCGTTCGAGGCGATCTCGCTCTGGGCAGACTCGCTCGGACGTGAGACGCTCGACATTTTTGGCGATTTCGCCCGATGGAACCTTTTCGTCGGGGATAATTACCGTGGATTCGGATACACCGACGCGGCGAAAATGCCCGAACCGAAAATCACGCCGCGCGACTCCATTCCCTCGATATTGACGGAGGCCGGCGGCATGATTTATATCGATATCGACGCGCCGGAAAGCGGCGGCCTCTGGGCGGAATATATCCCGAACGATCCGATCTCTGCGATCCTCCACGCCGTTTCCGTATCCGGCACCGACACGCCGGACAGCTCCGTCTATATCTACGATACAGAGAATACGATCCCCGGCGCATGGCGCTTCGACGGAATCTATTGCGCGCTCGCCAACCTCGGCCCGGACCCATATTCGTCGGCGGGCATCGGAAGGCTGCTTACCGGCCCGGCGCCATCTGCGGATGTAGATATCCCGGAGGACGCCGTCGATCTCGCGCCATATCCAAATCCATTCATCTATGGCGAGCACGACACGCTCTATTTCCCGTTCACGGCGAATGAAGATTCCCCTGTGGAATTCTCCGTTTGGACGGCGGACGGCGCGCTGGTTTATGAATACGGCGGCGAGATAGGATTTGGATACCACAAAACAACCGGCGGCGCTTTCGCATGGATTCCGCAAAACCGATCCGGCATGACGCTCGCATCGGGAATATATGTTTATCGATTATCTTTGGAAAACAAATCGCACGTCGGCAAATTCGCTTTGATAAACCGATAATAACATCAACAAATATGGAGTAGCTATGAACTGGAATCTGTTAAAAGAGCTTTGCGACACACCGGGCGTTTCGGGACACGAGGAAGCAATTGCGAAAATCGTGCGACGAGAATTCGCGGACATGACCGACGATATCGTCACCGATCCGGTGGGCAATGTCATCGCGCATATCCACGGCGAAGGCCCTGCGGTCGAACTCGATGCCCACACCGACGAGGTCGGTTTCATCGTTTCGCATATCGATAGCGAGGGTTTTATTCGCGTTATCCCGCTCGGCGGGATCGACCCGCGCGTCTTCTACGCCCAGCGCGTCGTAATCCACGGCAAAAAGACGCTCCCCGGTGTGGTCGGCGCGACGCCGCCGCATCTCACGCGCGGATCGTTAGAGGACAGAACAAAGGCCGTGCCCATCGCAGACGCCTTCATCGATACCGGCCTTTCCGCAAAAAAGGTTTTGGAGTCCGTCCGTGTCGGCGACATCGTAACATTCGACAGCAAGCTTGCCGATCTCGGCGAGTCGTTCGTCGGCAAGGCATTCGACGACCGCGCCGGACTTTTCGCCATAATCGAGGGCGTGCGCGCTGCAAAGCGTTTCGCCTGCGATCTATTTCTCGTCGCCGCTGTGCAAGAGGAGCGCGGCCTTCGCGGCGCGCAGTGCGCGGCATTCAGCGTAGCGCCCGATATCGCTATAGCGGTCGAGAGCACGTTCGCCAACGACGTTCCGGGAACGCCGTCGCACAAAAGGCTCGCATGTCAGAATTGCGGGCCGGAGATGCGAATCGTCGATGGCCGCGTTATCGCCGACCGGGGACTTGTCGATTACATCGGCAAACTCGCCGACGAGCGGAACATTCCGCATCAATTCATGGTGAAAACCGCCGGCACGACCGATGCGACGATAATCCAGACATCGCGCGGCGGGGTTCGCGTCGCCGCGATCTCGATGCCGGTGCGATATATCCACGGCCCGAACTGCATAGTTCGAAAAAGCGACATCGAGAATTCGGTGAGTCTCGTTGCCGCTTTTCTTGAAAATGCGGATAAGCTTCCGCCGAGATAACTATCTCTCGCGAGGACCGATCGGCATGAAATATAGTGGATCGCCCTCGACGGCGAACAGCTCCGATACCTTATCGTCGTGGAACGCGCCGATAGCAACGGTCGAAAGGCCCAATCCCTCAGCCGCAAGGTAGATATTCTGGCCGATATGGCCGATCTCCATCGCAACGTAACGACCGGCGCGGTCGCCGTATCGCTTCGAAGTCCGTTCCTCGACTGCGAAAAGGCAGATTATCGCCGAAGCCGTTTTGAGTTGGTTTTGCCCCAAAGCCGCATCGGCGAGCTTCTCCGCAAAATGCCCCTCGATTATCATTTCGAGGGAGTGCTCCGTTTCGCGATAGCGGTAGAATCCCGGCGTCAGACCATCGACCTGTTCGACAATAAGATACGTGTCGATCGGGTATGTCGCTCCGGCGCTCGGCACCGCACGATGTCCTTTTTCGCCTGTGATACCGGCGGTTGCCCACAGTAGCTCGCTCGCCTGCTCGATCGTTATCGGCCCCACGTCGAAAGACCTTCGGCTGCGACGCGACTCCATCGCATCGTGAAGGTTCATCTCCATTCCCGGCGGAGCGGGAAGCTCTATTACCTGTGCCATAATAACTACTCCATATATCAATAATGTAATAAATGTGCGAGGCATCGTCTATTCGGATATAACCCCGGCATCGAGGATATATACCGGGTCCTTCGGCCTTCCCATCCTCGGATCGGCCATCGGAACCCCGGCGATTTTATCGACAACATCCAAGCCTTCCGTGACAGCCCCGAAAACGGTGTATTGTCCGTCGAGGTGAGTTGCCGCTTGATGGCAGATGAAGAATTGACTTCCGCTGGAGGCTTTGCTCGGATTTGCGGCATCGCCGAGACGCGCCGTAGCCAGGGCACCGCGGATATGCTTGAGGGTAGAGATTTCTGCGGGGACTGTGTATCCGGGACCACCTGTGCCATCGCCCTTGGGGTCGCCGCCCTGTATCATAAATCCCTTGATTATGCGATGGAAGGTCAACGAGTCGTAAAATCCCTCACTCGTTAGCTTGATGAAATTCGCGCACGTCTTAGGCGCAACATCGGGACGAAGCTCGATCTTGATATCGCCGTAATCCGTTTTGAGAAGGACAACTGGCCTGCCTTCATCCTTTGGTGTTTCTTTGACTTCGCTCATCTTTTTATCTTCTCCTTTTTTGACGATTTCCTCGCTCTGTTTGCAACCAGACATGGCCAACAGTGCACAAAATATTAGGATAACCGTGTTTCGAACCATTACTCCTCCTGTGTTTTTATGGAATTATTTATTGTTTGCGACGAAGTTCCGTATTTGCGAAGTTTATCCCTAACCATTGCGATAACGGAATCGTCCTCTGAAACTTGAACCATCCACTCCCAAACCCTCTTTGCATCGGACAGCATATTTCTCGCCTCTAGCGATAGGGCGAGGTCGTAAAGCACCGACTGATCGGCGATCCCGACACATGCAAATTCATCACTCCCGTTTGGAAGAAGCCTTTCGAGAGCGAGATCTGCCCAGCCCAATCGCAGCGCGAGCTTGCCGATCTGCCCACCGAGCGCACACCGGAAGCTGTCCGGCGGCAGCGTATCGAAAACCTCTTTTGCGATCTCATAACCGCTCTCGTAATCGGCCATCGAATAGTGAACACGCACGAGTCCGAGAAGCGCCTTACGCCGCACATCGACGCTCACATCCTCGCTTTCATAGATATTTTTATAAAGAATCCTCGCCTCTGGAAGCTTTTCGAGACCCTCATAGCTCTCTGCGAGTTTAAGCTCGGCTACAGCCGTCTGCTCCATGTCGGAAGCGTATTCCAGAACCTTGTTATAGACCTCCGTCGCCGATTCGTATTCGCCGATGGAACCGAGATAATCCCCGAGGGCGATCATGCCCTTTGCTGCCAACGGCGACCAATAAAACTCCCCTAAAAGTTGGCGAAGTATCTCCCCGGCAGCGACCGTGTCGCCCATTCCGAGATAACAAAGCCCCATCCGATAGCTCGCATCGATCCATAGCGAGTCGGGGATCTTGCGCCGCCGAAGGCGGTCGAACGTGATCGCTCCCTTCTCGTAATCGCCGATATTGCAAAGATAGCTCCCGATATCGAGCAGAACCTCTCCCACAAGCGGCGAATCGGGATATTTTCGCAGGAAATTCTCGGTGATGTCCAAAGGGTCGCCGTATATCCCGGCATGGTATCGCGAACGCTCGCCGAGGATACGAACGCGGTCGGCCATCTCGCGCGAGACGGCGTATATATCTACCTCGTCCGCCAGATCGATCAGTTCGGAATAGTTCCCCTTCGCAAAAAGAATCTCCGCAAATCCCGGCACAACCTCCTCCGCGAGCACGCTTCGACGATGCCCGGCCATAAACGACCTCGATGTCTCGACGATCCGTGCTGTATCTGCCGTCGCCCTGAAAGCCACGATCAGGTCGTAAAGGATATTGCCGCGAATATCCTCCCCGGCCGTCGGCAAAAAATCGTTAAGCTCGGCTATCGCCCTGCGCGGCCGCCCCTCGATAAGGAACGTCTCCGCATAGGTCAGTCGCGCGCGATCTGCGAATTCGTCGTCGTTCCCGGCGAAAACCGACGCGAGATAGAGTCTCGCATCGTCGTAAAGCCGAAGCCGCAGATAGGACCAGCCCAATCCCCAGCTCGCCTCGCGAACCCGATCCGGGCAGCCGCCGTATGTGATCTCGTAATACTCCACGGCATCGGAGAACATGCGCCGATTATATGCGCACTCTCCGGCAAAAAGGAAACATTCGCCGATAAGCGTCTTATCCTCGGCTATATCCGCAGCCTCGAGGAACTTATCCTGAGCGGTATTAAGCTCGCCGTCCTGCATGAAAAGATAGCCGATCCGCAACACGACATCGGCGGAAAGGTCCGGCGAAAGCGCCGACAAAAGGGCGCTGTCTCGCGCGGCATCGGTGGCTTTGGTCTCGATCTCGCCGAGGATCGAAAGATATGGCAAACGCTCGATATAAGGCGAATCCTGAAAACGATGCTCCAGATTCTCAAAATTTCTGATCGCCACAAGATGACGACCCTCCATGAAATCTGCGGCGGCAATCAAAAAAAGCGCCTCGTCAACCCACCAATGCGACGACTTCCTCGAAGAAATCTCATAAAATCCCATCGCCTCGTCGAGACGCTTGCGGCAATCCTCCCACCTCTCTTGCGAAAAAGCTATCGAGGCGAGGCGATATTCTATCTCGCCGCTCATAAGGCTTCGAGGATATCTATCGAGCAAATCGTCGAACGTTTTCGTGGCGAAGTCGATCTCGCCCAAACGCGTGTAAGAGAGTCCGAGGAAATAACCGGACATGAGCCTCAGGATGGTCTGAGCGGATTCGTCGTGCGCGAGGCCTGTGAACATCGTCGAGGAGGAGTCGTAATCCCCCTCCGAAAAAAGCTGCGCTGCCAGCCAAAAACGCCCCCACGGCGGGCTTCGGCTGCTGAAAATCTCGCGGATATGCGTCTTTTCGCCAAGGTCCTGCGCAAGTTCGCCGATCCAGAAGGCGGCCCAGTCCGCCAGCGGTTCGGCATCGGGCGAAAATACGACCTCTTCGTATCCGTGAAGCGCCCTTCTTTCCCATCCGGCGCTCTGATAACTGTATGCACTGAGAAGAAGATCGCGGGCATCGGTCGAAGTGGCGCCCGTGCGGGGAACGAAAAAATGGACCGCGCGAGGCTCCTTATCGAGAAGGCCCCTCGCCCAGAAATCCGAGAAGGAACCCTCTTCCGGTCGAATCGTGTATGCGGTGGAAGCGCCGAGGAAAAGGCATAAAAGACTAATCAGGCTTTTGGATAGCCTGATCGTCCGACTCATCGTCCCCCTTCGGGACATATATCTGCGAAAGGCCAATTCCAATAGAGGTCTCGCTTTTACCCCAATAATTTGCTTCCAATGATATAACATAGCCTTTTCCAAGGCCGATGTCAAGGCCGACGACCGGCTTGGGATATTGTCCTGGGTCGTTGAAGAGACCGCTCATCCTCGTGAAAGGCTCATCGGACGACCCCAAATATCCCTTGCGATATTTGCGCCCGATGATATTCGTCCACTTAATCCCGACATACGGAACCGTTTTGCCGAACTGCCAGCTTCCGTAAATGCCGAGGTCGAACTGCTGGAATCGATACGAATCGACATAGTGAAGCACGCCACCGCCGAATATCACATCGTCGGAGCTTCTCGTGGTCAACCAGGTTACCCCGGAATAAAGCTTGACCGGATTTTTCGATATCCTTCGGCAACCGAAAGCCGGATAAAACAGCGCGAAATGCGTCTTCAAACCCAATCCGAACGCCAGTTCCTGGCTCCCGTTGAAGTCGGTATATGCGCTCGATACGCTCGGTATATTCAGGTCGCTCATCCCAAAAAGCCCATGCATCTCCACATAACGTAAAATACCGAGTGTGGGCTTAAGCATCAATCTTTGGCTGTTAAGCCTATAGTCCGGCCCGACGTCGTATCGGATCATCCATTTTTCGTAATCGAATTCCGCAGACATCCCAAGCTTTTCAAATGGCGTAACCCCGGTGGGATTGCCACCGAAGATCGCCATCGCCGATCCAGCGATCAGGATAAACAGGCTCAATGCTAATATCGTTTTTTTAGGCATCCGTTTCTCCTATTCCCTAACGGTCTTTCGCCATTAATATTTCCATAGAATTAATTCCTCTTTTGGAATAATCGCCGCCTCCGGCCTTTCCGCCACACCGTCGTCCGAAGGCGGAGCCGGCCTCCTCCTCGAGACAAATGATATCTCAACGTTCATCGTGCCACCGGTGCTCAAGATCGTCGCGATAAGAACTCCCATTGCCGGCATGGTCGTGTCCGGAGCCGTGCAACTAAACATGACCTCGCCGGTGAAACCTGTTGTTCCTGTCGTCGGCGCATTTACGGTAACGTTCGCGCCGGTGAGCTGCACCGACTCGCCACAGATCGGATTGAGCCACTGATCGACGATTCGAACGCTCACAGGGAAGGTCGTTTCGACCGGAACGCTTGCCGGCGCGGTAATCAGCGACAATTCCGAATTCGGCGTATCGTGCTTCAGAAAGATCGTGTCCGAAACACTCTCTCCGCCGACCGTAGCCGTAACCTGCGCCATTCCACCGGTATCCGAATCGCAGTAATTATCGACATAGACGTTCCGCGCCGTGTATCTGCCGATAGTATAGCTGGCAAAGCACTCGTTCGAGGTGTAAATCGGTGAAATTACCGAACCCCAGTCGGTTACGAGTTGAACCTCCGTGCTGTCGGAGACCGGATTGAGGTTGACATCCCAAACATCGACGCGAACATCGGAGAAGCCGGTGGTATCGGCATAAGTTAATCCCGGAAGAACGCTTATATCGACGCTATCCGGTCGGCCGCTGGCATAGAAGAAAACCGAATCCAGGCGAATATCGAGAGTATCTCTCGTTTCGGCAAAAATCCGGACGATGCCGTCGTCCCTCGGATCCGCAGAATACCAGGTTGCAAATGCAAAACCGGAGTCATTTGTAGTCGAGGAGGTGGTCACCGCGCCCTCCTCCGCCGTGAACCATACCGCCGTCCCCGGTGCCACAGGGTTCTCGTATTCGTCGGTTACTATCGCCATTACACTATTTGCAACGCCATCGACATCCCAACCCCGGACATTGCAGTCACCGACCGAAACGGACATGTTATATGGCAACCCGCTTCCAACGGTGATTCTCGGCGCACGCGAAACTATCGTTCCGCCGCCGGACAAAATCGCCGTCGCCTCGATCACTATCGACCCGGAACGATCTCCCGACTTGAGCGTCGCGCTGGCCCGACCGCCTATCGTATAGACGGTATCGCTAATTAAAGCACTTCCGGGAATCAACTCTGGGGGTATGATTCCGCCAGTGGGATAAACAACAATCCTGAAGACGACGCCGCTGCTGTCGCGCACGGGATTATCGTATTGGTCGAATATAACGGCCTCGATAACCGACTGGTCGATCTCGCCGACCCCGCGAATATAGATGAAATCGCGGCTCACCGCGATGTCCATCGTATGCGGAGGACCGGCGTAGAGCAAGAAATCTTTACGGGCGGTCAATTCATTCACCGTTGTCGTTATTCCTGTCAGCCCCGCTTTTAGGCCGGGCGTGTAGTTCGTGCTGTAATATCCGGTATCGTCCGTCGCAACGACCGGATCGGTAACACTGCCCATTCCGGCGCTATCGACCGAGACATAAACATACGTGCCGACCGCGACCGGATTGCCTGTCGCATCGGTGACCATTCCACTTACAATGCTCGTTCTGCTGCTTCCGACCGTCGCCGTATCGGGGTCTACATCGATAGTCAGTTCAAACGGGCTACCTGCGGCATAATTAACCTCCACCATAACCGATTCGTTTTGACAATATGCCTTAATCGTATCGGTCCCGGTGCTATCGGCAGCCACGAGGATCGCATTCGCAACACCGCTAACCAGCGAATCGAGCGGTGAAATAAGACCGAGCTGTGCGGTAAATCGCACGGTAACGCCGTCGGAAACCGGATTACCTACGCTGTCCGTTACTATGGCCCGGACCTCCGCAATCGAAGACCCATCGGCCGGAAGGCCGCGCGGCGTGATGTTGAGCGCCATATTCGCCGCTTTCGTCGGAATATACTCAACGGGTAGATAACCGGTAACGCCGCCGCTCGATGCCGATAGATAGGTCGTGCCTATTTTATTCGGTGCGGTAATCTTGAAATTCATCTTGCCGTCCGGGCCGGTAACCCCGATAGGCGGAACGATATTGCCCGTCTCCAAAGTCAAATCTACCGTGGCATCCGATATTCCGTTGCCGAAGGCGTCCTCGACGCGAACCACACCGCGCAGGGTATCTTCGCCGTTGGCATCGAGTTGAACATAGCTTATCTGTTCGTAACCGCCTCCTCCGGCAAGAAGCGTATCGAACCTTATCGCGGCCACCTCACCCGGCTCGAAATAAACCGCCACCGTCTCGACGGAAGCTATAGAGTCGAGTCCGCCGATACCGTCCGGTATGACGCTATATGCATAAATAAATGTGCTGCCCACAGATGTTGGCGCATAGAGGTTGATAGTTGCATAACCATCCGTGGTTGTCGTAAAGCTCGGACTGATGAGCGCGAGCACATTGCCCATTAGCGTATCCTGAGCGAACCGAACACCGGTTCCGTCGGCGATCTCCATCCCCGATGAATCGGTCACGAATGCCGAGACCTGCGTCGATGAAACACCATCAGCAGGAAGGAATCTATCCGTCACCGAGACGTGAATCTCATCGACCTCGGTGGGCTGAAGCTCGACCTGCGTGATTCCGTTCGCGCCCTCGCATGCCGCACGGATAATCGCGACTCCGGCATAGCGCCCGGCCCGGAACGGAACATCTACCAGACCGACGCCGTCGGTGACATCCGCCGCCCAGACGGTGCCATAGGTGGAAGGATCGACCGTGAAATTAACCACATAACCCTCGTTCACCGGGTTGCTCGCCTGATCGAACACCTCGCCGTAAATCCGCGTCGTGTCCGTTTCGTTCGCCGTCAATACGATATCTGCGGGAGTGAGCAGGATATAGTCCGGCGGCCCCGATATGAAATCGACGACAAAGGTATCCGCGACCCCTCCGCTAAGAGCGATCAATGTATCCTCACCCGTATCTGTGTAGCATCGTATGGTCGATGTCGCGATGCCGCCCGAGGTGGTCGCGAAGATCGGATCGATGCTTCCGAGATTAAGGCCGTAGAATCGGACCGTCGTCCCGTCGGAGATCGGATTGCCGAGGCTGTCGAGAACCACGACGGAAACATCGGCTGTGTTGGAACCGTTAGCCACTAAAGTCGGCGGAATAACCGTAAGGTTGACCTCCGAAACCTCGGTGGAAATGAACTCTATAAGGATATTCCCCGAGGCATCGCCGGAAGAGGCGCTCACGTTCGAAAATCCGCTCACGAAACCTGCGATAAGTCGCACGGTAACATATCCGGAATCATTCGTATATGAGGACGGGACGATTGTTCCGAGACTCGCGGAGAAATCGACCTCGACTCCCGCGCCAACCTGATTGCCATACTGGTCGAACACCCCGACGCTTATCATCGACGAATCGACGCCGTTGGCCTCGATAATCGTCGTGTCGGCGGTTATATCGAGCACAGCCGGAGGCCCCGGAAGGAACCTGACGATCTGTGTATCGACCGCGCTTCCACCGCCGTTGGCGGTCACAATTACCGAATCGGATGGACTCGTGCTCGATTTAAGCACGCTAGTTGCGATTCCGCCGGACGTGTATGCTACGGCAGGATTGATTATTCCGTTGGTCGTGCTAAACCGGACAATGCTTCCGTCGGATACCGGCAGGCCGGTGTCATCGAAGACTATCGCTGTCAACGCCGCCTCGTCGTCGCCGTTTGCAATAAGAAGAGGCGGATCGACGACCAGCGTCAGCGACTCCGCAGTCAACGGGATAAAGCGAATCACGGCATAGTTCGTCGCGCTTCCGCACGTCGCGGATAAACTCGCGACGCCGTAATCGGTGCCGGAGACGACTATCGCCTTGGCATATCCGACGCTATCCCCACTCCAGACCCCACCGGTCGCGCTGATCGGCGTTACATAGCCCATATTAATATTGAAACTGACCGCTTGACCATTCGCCACTGGATTTCCGTAAGCATCGCGGACGCGGACGATAACCGTTTGCGTGTCCGCACCGTCGGCGAACATCGTGTCGCGAATCGTATGGAAATCGAGAATTGACGGAGGTCCGGCGATGAACTCGACCGAGACGCTGTCGCGCACGGAATCGGCAACTGTCGCGATTATCCAATTTGTATCGACGATAACTCCCGCCGTCAATGTCGCCGTCGCCTGACCGTCCTCGGTATAGACCGTTCGCGGGCTGACCACGCCGGTTCCCCGGCTTTCGATGAACACCGGCGTTCCGTCGGAGACCGGACGGGTTCCCGTAAGTGTATCAGTCGTATCGAGAACCGTAATCATTATGTTGCTCGTGCTCACTCCGTCGGCATTGATCCTGATCGGATTTACGACAATATCGATAAACGTCGCCTCGATGGGCGTGAAATCGATAACCCTGTTACCGACGGCGGAACCGCTGCGAGCCGTGAGGAGCGTCGGGCCGGTCTCGGTGCTCGATATGTATGTGTTCGCCCTGCCTGCGGTGTCCCCGACTACGGTCGGAGTGATGACCTCGCCACGGGTCGTCTCGAATCTCACCTCGGTGCCGATATTTACAGGATTGCGGAATTCATCGAAGACGAAAACGGCCTGTTCATATCCGCCGCCGTCCGCCGGAAGGATATCCGAGAATACGGGATCGAACTCGATTATCGCCGGATCGCCCGGTTCATAAACAACGCTCACCGTGTCCGCCGGTCCCGCTCCGACCCGCGCGACGACGCTGTCGGTTCCGACATCGAGCGGCGCGATAAGCGTCGCTATGGCAATTCCGGCAGATGTGAACGAGATGCGCGGATTGAGTATTCCGTTTGGATCAGAATTAACATGCTCGAATGTTACCCTCGTATTATCCGAAACCGGAAGGCCCTCACTGTCGAAAACATAAGCGGTGACATTCGCCGTGCTCGTGCCGTTGCCGGGTATCCGTGCGGGAATTATATTGAGAACAACCTCGTCTGCGGTAAGCTCATCGAAACGCACCTGCACGAAATCGATAGCATCGCCGCAGCGAACCGTAACCAGCGCGTCCCCCGGATCGGTGCCGGCAGTGAGGCGTGTCGATGCAAAGCCGCTCGTATTCGTATATCCATTCTCGTTTATCGAGCCGAGCGTCGTCGCGAACGATACCGGCGTCCCCGGCGTGATCGGATTCGAGTATCTATCGAAGACCGAGCACGCCACTGCGATGTTCGACGAGCCGTCGGCGTATATCGTATCGGTGTAATCTACACCGGGGAATGTATCTCCGGCTGAATATGCGACAAGTCGGTTCGCCGGCCCCGGAAGAAGCCTGATGGTTATCCGGGCCGAGTCCTCGGTGGGCGAGGTCGATGAGAACGCTCGCGCCCAAACGCCGATCTGTCCGGCCAATGTATCCGAACGAAGGCTTATCGTCGCGATGCCGCTGTCAGTGAACGCCTCCTCCGGTTCTGGGTGCGCCATTCCGGCTGGGTCAACCCAAAATTCTACCCGCGTGTCGTTCGAAACGAGATGTCCGCCCACCGAATAGACATAGGCATCGATATTCGTGCGGCTCACACCGTCCGCATTAATCTCGGTCTCATCCGCAAAGAGGACGACACTGTTGACATCGGTGGGATGCATATAAACCTGATGGTAGCCTGCGGCATCGATGCAGTGTGCCTGAATTACCGCATCGCCCGGTTGAATATCTGCCGTGAGAATAGCGCGCGCCACGCCCAATGTATCCGTTATCGCGGAGACGACAATTGTGCCACGGTTCGTCTGGAACGTCGCGGTTTTGCCGGCGAGCATATGATTGCCGTATTGGTCGAGAACCCTCGCCAGGATGAATATATCGTCGAAACCGTCCGCCCATATCGTGTCCGGATTAGGATAATCGTGATCGGATGTGTCCGCCCAAACCTCGATGGTCGCCGGAGGTCCGGGAATAAGAAGAATTCTGACGCTATCGACCCGCATCACCGGCGTGCCGGAAGAATCAAAGGACGCCTCACCGATTATCCATGCCGAACCGGTGCCCACACTCGTGCTCGAATTAAAGGTCGTAACGCAGTTTCCGCCGAGCGTCTGTTTCGGCGAAATGACAATTCCCGCAGTATCGGGATTGACACGGAAAGAAACCACCGTGCCGTCGGAGACCGGGCTGCCGTCGGTGTCGAACACTTGACAGGTAATGATAGATTGCGACATGCCGTCGGCGACGAGTTGCACCGGATCGGCGGTCAAAAGCAGCGTGCCGACGTTGCTCTCGCGAAGAACTATCTCCGTAAGCTCGAAAAATCCGCTGCTCTGCGCCCATACACGCGCGATTCCCGGATCGGTGCCGGCGGTGAGTATCGTATAGGCATCGCCCGCGGAGTTGGTATAGGTATTCGACGGCGCGATGGAACCTAAGTCGGTGCCGAACTGCACCGAATTTCCGGAGAGAAGCCTGTTGTCGAAATCGTCGAGAAGCGTAGCTACAACGCGGGTCTCGTCGCGGCCATTCGCCGCAATAATATTCGTATCGGGAACGAGGACGATGGATGCTAAAGCCCCCGGAAGTATGTCGATGAATCCTTGATCGCCGTGGCCAGCACCGTCGCTCGCGGAAACCAGCGCACGACCGCGCTGCGTCCCGACGCGGAACGTCGTCATGGCGATGCCGGTCGTCGTGTATGCGATCTCAGGAATCAACGCACCGAGATTCTCCATCGAGTCGAGTAAAACATCGAGCGGATGAAGCAGGCGATATTCCGCAGTATCGACCCATGTCGCAAAGAAAATCGCCGTGCCGTCTGAAACCGGATTGCCAAAGGTGTCGAGGACGGTCGCGCGGCAGGTGGTCTCGGTATATCCGTCGGCCTGTATTATCCTATCGAGAATGGTCAGCGAGATCGTAACGATATCCGTCTGAACGAAATAGACGTTCGTCTCGCCTCGGGCGTCGCCCGCACGGGCAACTATCCGTGCCGTCCCCGGAGCGAACCCGCTGCGAAGACTTACTATAACTAGGCCTTCGCTGTTCGTCTCGTCCGAGATCGGGAAAATCTCGCCGAGTGAAGTCGTAAGATCGACCGTTACTCCGCCACGAACCGGATTTCTATATCTATCGAACACACCGACGCTGCAAATCGCCGTGGTAAAGCTGTCTGCGGGGATCGAACCCGGAGTTGCCAAGATGCCGATGCTGTCCGATTCTCCGGGATAAAGATCGCATCTTGCCGTGTCCGAAATAAATGTTGCGGCTAGATCGCCGATGTATGCTATTATATCGCAGCTTCCGCTGCGTGTTGAAGCCGTGAAAGTAGCCTCGATTTGCCCGCTATCGGTATAGACTATTGTTGGCGAGATGAAGCCCGTCGTGTCCGGCTCTGTGAACAGCCGCACCGGCGTGCCGTCCGAGATCGGATTGCCCGACGAATTGCGAACCATGCCGGTAACGATCGACAAGGATAAACCGTCGGCGATAATAGCGTTCGGATCGACACCGATAACGATCGTCGCGCTATCGAGACTGTCTGGAAGGAAATCGACGCGACCGATTCCGGTGGCGTCGCCGGATGTCACGGTGATAAGCGCCGTTCCCGGAGTGATTCCGCTTCTTATTTCGGTAATCGCGACTCCGGTCGTTCCCGCGACAATGCCGGTAACAGCGATAGTATCTATTGTTCCCATCGTTGTAACATAGTTGACGAGATATCCGCCATCGACCCTATTGCCGACCGCATCATAGACGTAAGTCCTTATCTCCGAACGCTCTTCGCCGTCGGCAATGATCGCTTCGGGCACCGGAATAATATCTATCGCCTGCGGAGGGCCGGAGACGAAGCGCACCTGAATCGAGTCATAGACATAATCGATGTCGCCCACTGTGCCGACATATGCGATAACGTTCGCAGTGTCGATTTCCGTGGAACTGCGAAGGCTCGATGTCGCGATACCGCTGCTCGTGTATGCCACTCCCGGATAAACGAATCCGATGTCGGTGGTGAAAAAGATCGGCGTCGAGTCCGAAACCGCCATGCCGGTCGAGTCGAGCACGATGGCTCGAAGCTCGCTGCTGGTAACTCCGTCGGCGGTAAGGGTCATGCTGTCGGCGAATAAATCGATGCTTTCGACATTCAGCGGAATAAGGCGAAGTATCTTCACGCCAACCGGTCCCGCAGTCGTAGTGGCGGTGATAATCGCCGTGCCGGCATCGGTGCCGGCGAGGAATCTGAACGTGGTCGGCTCGTCGAGATCGGTGTAGCCGAAGCCCGGAATGAGCGTTCCCATTCCGCCGGCGGGGGAAATGGACATATCAATCCGACTCCCCGATTCGACGCGATTTCCAAACCGGTCGTTAACAAAGACCCGAATAGTGCAGGAATCCCTGCCGTCGGCGATAAGAATATCGCGCGGTGTCAGGTCCGTCTCGGAAACCACGGCATCGACGATGACCTCGAACGGCTCTCCCGGAGTGAACTGCACCTCGACCGTGTCCTCGAGAAAAGTCCCGGCGGCCGTGTCGATTTCGACATCCGCGATAACGAATGCCGTGCCGGTGCGCGTTTCGGAATAGAGCTGCAGCGCCGCCTCGCCGCCGGTCGTGGTAGCGATATCGTCGATAGTGCCGAAATCCGCGCCGGAGCTATCGACCGAACGGAAATCGATGCGGGTGCCGTCGTGAACCGGCTGCCCGAATACGTTCAACACCTTCGCGGTGATCGTCGAATGGCTCTCGCCGTCGGCATCGATACGCCTCGGATCGGCGCGCAATGTCAAGTATTCCGGCGGAGCCGTCTCGAAACTGACCTGCGTAACCCCGACGCGCCCACCGGCCAGCACCTCGATACGCGCGATCGACGGTTCGGTGCCGGATGTCAGAAGCGCCGCAGCTTGACCGGAGCCGTCGGTATATGTCGCCGTAGGATCGATCTCGCCAGCCGAGGTCGCAAATGATACATTAATGCCCGCGACGACCGGATTGTCGTAGCGGTCGAAAAGCTCCGCGTGAACTATGGTATATGCCTCGCCGTCCGCCGGAAGAAGCGTGTCCTCCGGCCATACATAGATGCTATCGACGCTTCCCGGAATCAGGTCGAGGAATGCATTATCGCAAATCGAGGTGATCGTGTCGATGATGCAGCACGCTTGAATCCAAACCCTGCCGGTGCTGTCGCCGCTGAAGACCTGAACCGCAGTCTCGCCGCCGGAGGTGAACCCGATAGTCGGCGAAAGAGCAACGAGCATCGTGTCGTTCGGGGAACCAAAAATCGTGTCTATCGAGAAATAAACCGGCGTGCCGTCGGTTACGGGACTGCCGAGGCTATCGGTAACGTTAGCGCGCGCGAACGTGAAAGACCTTCCGTCCGCGACAAGCTCGCTCGTATCGATAGTTACGCTTACATAAGTAACCCCGGCGTTGGTCAACGTAATATATGTCTCGCCCCATGCATCGCCGGAGTTCGCGCGGACTCTCGCCTCGCCCGGAATTCGACCGGACATGAACTCGGCGACCACGAGGCCGAGCGAGTTCGTAACATCGGTAACGGGGTCGATAGTGCCGCGCGTAACATCGAATGATACCGCATCGCCGGAGCCGACCGAGTTCCCGAATCTATCGAAGACGAGAACGCTGCAGATGCTCGTGGAAAAACTGTCTGCGGGAATCGAGGACGGGGTTGCCCAAATCGAGCATAGATCCGCTACGCCGGGTATAAGATCGACCATTACACTTTCGACGACCGTCGCTGTCGCCCGCGCAATAATATAGGCCGAACCGATATGGCTTTCGGCATTGAATATTGTAGTGAATCTTCCGCTGTCGGTGTATGCCGTGTTCGGGGTGATGAACCCCATAGAGTCTGGATGCACCTCGAAACTCACGGGAGAACCGTCCGAGACCGGCATTCCGTCGCCATCGACTACCTGGCCGGTAACCTCGGCTGTGCTTCTGCCGTCGGCGACCACCTCACCCGGATCGACATAAACATAGATATTCTCGGCGAACGTGCTGTAGAAATTCACCGTCGTCTGCGCGAGCGCCTCACCGGTGTTGGCCCAGATAATCGCCGTGCCGGGCGTGGTGCCGGAATGAAGGAATACGGAAGTCGTTCCGGTGCTGTCGGTGAAATTGGAAGGGTCTATCGTGCCGAGCGAGGTCGTGAAACCGACGCTGATACCGGTGCGAACATGATTACCGTAAGCATCTTTCACGACGACCGTAACCGGCGTGAATGTATCGCCGTCGGCTGGTATATCGAACGGCGCAGGCGTGAATTCGATAATCGCGGCATCGCCCGGAACGAACTCGACGTTCGTCGTGCCGACTATGCTGTCACCAGCGGTATCGACTCCCGCGAAGCCTGTGATAGTCGCGATACAAACGACCGTGCCGCTTCGAAGCGTGGTAATTGCCTCGCCGGAAATCGTGTAGCTCACGCCGGGAAATACGAATCCCAAATCGGTGCTGAAACGAACCGGCGAGTTGTCCGGCACCGCGACTCCGAGCGAATCGAGAACGATAGCGCGAATAGTCGTCGTGCTGATGCCGTCTGCAGTAATCTGCACATCGTCGGCGGAAAGGAATATCTCCGACGCAACGATAGGCGCAAAATAAAGTTCCGCGTAATCGGTGAAACCGCCGGCGGTGCCCATTATTGTAGTCCATCCCGACTCGTTCGAGAAAATCTCGACCGAGACCTTCCCGAGGCTGTCGCTGTATCCGCGGTCGAAAACGAACGTCCCGA
>CAYNTG010000020.1:0-11987 GCA_964400105.1 uncultured bacterium | reverse complement strand
ACCGAGACCTTCCCGAGGCTGTCGCTGTATCCGCGGTCGAAAACGAACGTCCCGATAGGTGCCGCCGAAAATACGACCTCGATCCCCGGAACGGGATTTCCATATGAATCGAAAACCCTCGCCCGAATGGTCGCGCGAGATTCGCCATCCGCAAATATAACCGTGTCCGCCGAATCGACTTCCACCGATATACCGGCAACATCGCCCGCGATGAAATCGACCAACGCGCTGTCCTCAAGGCCGAAGACATTGCCCACAACAAATGCAGATGTCGAATATGTCGGAGAGCGCCATGAGACTACAGCATTGCCGTCGATCGTTACCGCAAAGGTATCCATATCACCAATCGCGGTCGAACCGGTGGTGTCCATATTGTGGAATCCAACGATTATTCCGTCTGGAACAGGCATCGCCGAAGCATCCAAAACGCGCGCTACGACCATGCACGAATCCGTGCCGTTCGCAACGACGCGATTCGGGCTGGCCGAAACGGTGATAAACGCCGCCGTCGTCTCGATCTGCTCGATATATATCCATGCATTCGCGAGATCGAGGCTCGCCTCGATCCGCACCGCAACGATATCCTCGCTACCGGAATACTCGGTCGTCGCAACGCCGTGGCTATCGGTCGTCGCAGGCGAGATTATCGAGCCGTAATCGCTGGTGAATGTAACCTGCCTTCCCGCGCCAAGCGGGTTGGCGTAAGCGTCGGAGCAGGTCGCGGAAATTATGCTTCGCGCCCTCGTATCCGCGATTATCGTGTCGGGTGTCGCGGTGAGCGACATATAATTCGCCTCGCCCGCATCGAATCTAATTATAATGGTATCCGCCACCACTCCGGAATCGACCGATGCAATAACCGTATCGATGCCGGCGATAGTGCCGCTGATAAGGTTCGTAGAAACGAACCCGTCAATAGTGAACTCGAACGGCGAACTGAAGCTCCCGATAACGCTCGAAAAATCGATGCGGGTGCCGTCGGAGACCGGATGGCCGATGCCGTCGAGGCATAACGCCGTTAGCTCAAGTCCGTCGCCGTCGATAGCGAGGTGCGTGGCCTCCGCTGTGAGAATCAGGGTTTGCGCCTCCGAGCCGATAAGCTCGATATTCGTCGTCGCGATGGGCGCGCTTCCCGAAGTCGCCTGAACGTGCGCCGTCCCGATGATAACACCGGCCGTGAACGTCGTGGTCGCAGCGCCGGAAGTATCTGTCGTTGCGGGCGATGCCACCGAACCGAGATCGCTGCTGAATGCAACGTTCGTTCCCTCTTCTGCGCGATTTCCGTAAGTATCGAAGCATTGGGCCGTTACGGTCGAGATGCTTACCCCGTCCGCCGAAAGCGTATCCGGAATTGCCGAAATAACGATGCTCGAAACATCGCCCGGAAGAACGATCACGCTCTTCGTATCGGCGATAGCGCCGACTGTCGCGATAACGATGCAATTCCCCGCAACCGTGTTCGGACGGAACTCCGCGATAGCCATTCCACCAGATGTCACCGGACTCGACGGAACGATCGTTCCGAGGCTGTTCGGCACGACAGTGAAATCGACGTGCGTGCCGTCGGTGATCGGATCGCCGAGGCTGTCGAAGACATCGGCCGTTACGTTCATCACACTGCCGATATGTATCCTCGCGCTGTCGGTCGAAAGAACGACCTCGCCCGCACTTGCACCGATTAACCATATCCGAACATTCTCGCTTACCGTCGGATATAGCGAGAGCTTCGCGTTCAAAACCGCTTCACCGGCGGTATAAAAGCCTCTGAATGTAGTGTGTGCCGTGCTACTCGTGTCAGTCCAATCGGTAAGCGTAACCGGCGATCCGAAAATCTCGCTTCCGGGAGCCATCTCGAACTCGACGAGGAAACCCGAACCGACGGGGTTCGAGTGCGCGTCGAATACGGATGCCGTAATTAAGCTTGTGCTGGAGCTATCTGCGGGAATCGTATCGGGAACGGACGTCAGATATATCCTTGCTGGCGCATCCGGAACAAAGAAAACCTTCATGCTGTCGGTCGCCCATGTCGAATCGCTCGTCGCGACGCTGACATAGACCCATGTGCTGCCGATAGTCGTCGGCGCGATAAGGTTTATCCTCGCAA
The DNA here is from genome assembly GCA_964400105.1 of uncultured bacterium. Taxonomy (GTDB): domain Bacteria; phylum UBP14; class UBA6098; order UBA6098; family UBA6098; genus CAYNTG01. Next base: position 9,883 of record CAYNTG010000020.1, on the reverse strand, counting down.
ACCCTGCCGGGAACGGTGTTCCGGTTAAAACGGTAAAGCTGTCCGCCATCGGCGAAAGGAAATACATCGCCGCGATATCCGATGCAATCGATCGGTCGCGATCCATCCGCATCCTCGGCGATGTCGCGCTCTCGCGCTCTTTTTTAAGCGTATTAAGGTTGTAAGCATTTGTCGAGAAAGCCGTCATCCTTGAATCCGCCGGAAGGAACGTCCCCATCCCGGTGCGGAATATAACCTCGGTGCCGTCCGAGCAAGGCCGGTCGGCATCGTCGGTAACATAGACCGAGATCAGCACGCTGTCCGCGCCGTTAGCGACAGCCGAATCGACGTCCATCAGAAGGCGAATTTCCTCTGGCAGAATCGGATAGAAATATATATCCCCGCTTCCGGGAATCGCGCCCGAGCATGTCGCATCGACGGCGTGCCACCCGACGTTGCGGGAGCTTGTAAGCTCGGTTCTCGCACGGCCAGAAACGTCGGTGTTGTTGGAAACCGGATTGACCGATCCATCCTCCGGCGTGAAAGTAACTGTGTTTCCGGTGGAAACTGGATTATCGAACGGATCGAATACATCCGCCCAGACGGTGCATGTGTCCTCGCCGTCGGCGAGGATGCTGTCACGGCTGAAGCTGACATCGATCCTGCTCGGCTCGCCCGGAAGGAACGGGATGCGCAGCGTATCGGTCGCGGTGATAACCGTGTCGGCAAGAAGCGTATCGAAAACATCGAACCACGCCGCCACGATGCACGTGTCTGCCATCGTTCCGCTGGTTAGAGTTATACTCGCAAAACCATCTATGGTAACCGCCTGGCGGTTATCCATCGCTTCGAGAAGATACTTGCCGCGCCCGCGAAGCGCCTTCGCGCCAGAAAACGATCCGAGGGTGCTGGAAAAATCGATGCGAACGCCGTCCGAGACCGGATTGAACATCGAGTCGAGAACCTCGGCGTTGATCGACGTCGAACTCACGCCATCGGCCACGAGCTGGCCGGGCAAAGCCGTAAGCTGAATATATCTCGGAATCGTGCTCGTCAGAAGCACCTCGGTGAATCCGGTAACCCCTTGGCATGTCGCAGTAACACGGGCATATCCCGATATAACACCGGCGGTCAACACCGATGTCGCAATACCGGTCGAATCGGTGAGCGAAGATGTCGGGAACATATCCCCCTTGTCCGTCTCGAAATCCACTGTCCACCCGGATGAAACAGTATTGCCGTATTCGTCGGAAACAGACGCGGTTATCAGGGTCGTGTCGTGGCCGTCGGCGCTGATCGGGCTGCGCGCCGCATCGACAATAACGCTCATCGGATTGCCGGCGGTGAATTTCACATAGATCGAGTCCGCGAGCGCGCCAGTCGTCCCGGCATCGGCGGATGCCGTGCACATCACGCGGTGCGCGATAGTGCTGCTGCGAAGCTTGACATAGGCATAACCGTCATAGGTCTCGGCGATGCGCGTGCTCGACGGCCTATCCCTGAAAGAATCGGCCGAAATGCGTCGAATCGATGCGGGGTTGGTCTTTTTCATGGTCGAAATGGACGATTTCCCCGTTGCGGCAGGCAAAATCCTACCCTTGAAGATCGTGAACGGCAGAAGTGTGCCGTCCTCCGATGTGAATGTTATCTCCGTGCCGTCGGGCGCCGGTGTGCCGGTAGCTCCGACGGTAACATAAGCCGAAAGGGTCAACTCGCCGGCTCCGTCCGCCGGAATGCTCGATGGATCCGCGCGAAGATCGATGAAACCGACATCGGGAATATCCAGAACCCATATCGAGTCCCGTGCCGAAACGGTATCGTTCACGCCAAAAACGGTGGCGTCCATGACGATCGTTCGGCTTGTGTTCGGTGCCGAAAAATGCGCCGTCGCCTTGCCGTCGATACCGGTAATAGCGTAATTATCTACCTCTAAAAGAAGATCGCCCGGGTTCCCATCGATAAAACTGAAATGCACCTGATGGTTCTCGAGCGGCGAATATGTGCCATCCAAAACGGTGGCGGTAAGGTCGATCCGGCTTGCACCGTCTGCGAAAACCGTGTCCGGCTCGGCGATGAAAAAGATATATACCGGATCGGTGAAATTAACCGGCAAAAGATCGATCGTTATTCGCTTCGTGCGAACCATCTCGGCGCTGACCTTCACGGTAATCGTCGCCGTTCGGCGGCTCGAATCCGCAGATGAGATAAACGTCGTCGTAGCGATACCGTTCTCGTTCGTAATAACCTGCGTGTTCTCGATAAGGTCGATGTCCGTCGAAAAACTGACGTTCACTTCATCCAGCGGTTTCTTGGAATTCGCGCCGATAATACGCGCATAAATATCGGTTTGCCCCCCGGAAACGAGGATCGGATATTCCGCCCACACCGAATCGATAAGATAATCGGTTTCCACAAGGAAGCCGACATTCCCCGACTTCCCACATCCACCGAGTATTAGAATAGTAGAAAATATTATTATGGTGAACCAAAAGGCGGTTAGACGAATTTTTCCACCGGCCATGGCTGCTCCTCTGGATGAAATTTCATTCAAACTATCTGACTATATTTCATACAATTATATTAATTCTCTTGAAGTGATTTGTCAAGCCCGTTTTCCATATTTATATGGATTAATGGACTACACCATTCGATATTAAATGATATTAATTATCGAATATTTTCGTAGATAATAACGATAAAAAAGTGCTTAGCAACTTTTACGATGCCGCAGAAACAGCGGCCAGGAGAGGATTATGCCATTTGAGATTTTAGATTTCAGATTGTATATTGTCGAAGACATTGTGGCGGATTGCAGAACTTCTCATACTTCAACAAGTTCACGCACCGGATATGTGCGGTTCCAAACAGAAAACGGCCCTATAAACATGTTTAGAAAACGAGTCTCAGCGTATCGCGGAAGATGCCCTTCGCGCCGAAGCCTTCCTTAAAGTGCGCAAGGCCGAAATTCGGCTCCATGTCAAGAGTATATGTTCCGAAATCGAACCACTCGAAACCGCGCTCGATGCACCACTTGAATATTTCCCAGAAGAGGAGATTCAGCGGGCGATAGCGCTGCGCCGATTCGCGGTGGCTGATATAAAAAGCGATTACCGCGCGCTCGTTGACCTCCCAAAGGTTCACCCCGGCCACCGGCTCGCCATCGACGATCGCGTTCATCTGGTGAATCCGTTCGGGGAACCGACTCTCGAGGTCGAGAAGTTCGGCCAGCGTGTGCGTCGGTTTGACGTTATGCCGCGCGCCGAGATTCTTTTCGAGAATCTCGTAAAATGCTGGAATATCGCCATCGAGATCGACCGTCACGCCGAGCTTTTCCGCCTTGCGCGTCGAGGTCCTCGCCTCCGGACGGAACCGCGCAAGGCTTTCTTCGAGCGTCGGGCCGAGCCGAAGGACGGCGGTAAGCTCGCGCCTCACGAAGAATGCGCCTTTTCTCATCAGCGCAAAATCGACATGCTCTTCGGGCATCGAATGGTATATCGTCGGGACCCGCGTGAACTCGATCCCCTCGAAACCGCTCCTCTTAGCCCATTCGATCCACAAATCCACCATCCGATGCGCGCCCTTCACCCCAACGTTCCGCGCCATAGCTATTCCGCCGAAGCTCGCCCCCGGATGGCTTACATGGATGCGCTTGCCGTCGCGATCCTTTGCCGCCGCCGGAAGCACGCCGACCCATTTGCCGCGATCCACAAAGACCAGATGCCGGTTCTCGAACCGTTCCGGTGGGTGGTATTCGAGAAATTCAAGCGTTTGAAAAATGGTGCCGTTGTTCGTTTTTGGAACGAAGGATTCCCATTTATCTCTCAATTCAGGGGTGTATTCGACGATCTTCATCGATCCGCCCTTATCAATGCGATTTTGCCTCTGGCAATCCCTTTGGAAGAAGGAGCCACTAGGATATATATCCCTGTGGCAACCGGCCTGTCGGCCTCGTTTCGACCGTCCCAATCGATCGTTGCGGAGGGGCCTTTATCTTCGCTCGTAATCGTTCGGACGAGCGATCCATCCGCCGAATAGATATGCAGATCGGCGTCCGGCTGGATGCCGGTAATCGTCGCTCTGCGGGTTGCGTTTCCGTCCCAGATAAACGGATTCGGATATGCTCCGAGATCGGCGATCCCGTCGTCTGGGTCGCCGAATCCGGTGCAATAAACGCCGATAGCGCCCTCGCCGAGAAACCACACATCGCCGCTGATCGGATCGGCCGCGACCGCGTAAAGGTAATCCATCGCCAGATCGCTGCTTTCGTCAGGATCAGCGTTTTCGCTGAACCTCGACTTTATCGCATGCCATGTGGTGTCCGCGCTGCGGAACATCGCCGCGCCGTCGTCCGTGGCGACCCATACATTATTCCACGCATCGACATCGACATCGGCCACGCCGAGCGAGACATGATCGGGGAGCGATTGCCCCGAAACGAATCCGAAAACCGGATCGATCGTCGCGACACCGCCATCCGCAGCCACCCATGCCCGGCCGTCCGCATCAACATCAACCCGATACGCCGACGAACTCGGAAGCGAATCCGTGTAAGTCCATATGTAATCGTCGGATTTGTCGGTAAAGCTGTATCCGAGGTCTATCTCCGAGACCCCCTCGTCCTTGATCACGAGCCAGACCCTGTTTTCGTCGATAGCTATTCCGTGGGCGTCGTTGGTTGGAATACCGGAAACACCGCTATAATAAGAAACCAGCGGCGAATCGAGGCCGCCGTTTATATCGAATGCGGCCACCACAAGGGCGCTCGTCGATGCAAAATTGGTTACCCAGATAACATCGCGGAACTCGTCGAACGCTATCGCCCTGCAAACCACCATCGATGGAAACGCCGATATTCCGCGCAAGACGCTGTTCGTCTCGTTGAAAACCTCCCAGCTTCCGTCGGAATCGCGTCGCAAGACGCCGCCGGAATTGGTGCCGATCCAAACCGCGCCGGTGCGATCGACCGTGATCGCCGAAGCGGCTCCTATATAATCGCCCACCAACGCCATTACCGAATCATCATCATCGATAGTCCATCCAGTGTAGGATGTCCAATCGCCGTCGTCGTAGTGAACGACGCCGTAACCTTTAGACACGATCCACACGTCGTCGTCCGGGCCGAAGGCTATATCGATAAATCCATCACCGCGCGGCGAATTCGGATGGACAGATCGGACTGTATCGTCGATCACAACGCCGAATCCGACCTCCATGCCGAGATAAAGCACGCCATCCAGCGATGCGCCGCCGTGGATTGCCCAGTGTTCGTCGAGCCGGATCGGATCGAAATTGTCCGGCCCTCTCATTACGAACAGACCGGAGCCGCCGGAGGCGTAAAAATCGCCGTCGAAATAGAAGAAGTCGTCGATAACTCTATAATCCATATACGGATCGTCCACCGTGTCGATGACCGTTCCGTCCGTCCAGAAAACCGACGGATGCCCCGATTCGCGATCCATCGAAAACCATACCCCACCCAAATCGGCAAAGACACCGGTTACATGACGTGCAGTGGTCATATTCGACCACCCTTCGGGAATGAAAAGCTCGTCGGAAAGCCTCCCCCACGCGAGACCATCCCCGGTGGCGGCCCATATCAGCGTGTCGTCGGCGGAAATTGCGATCACCGGTATGTTCCGCTCGAAATCGCCGAGCTTCGAATAGTTCTCGGTGATCTCGATCGGGTCGGTTCCATCGAGGATGTTGAGCTTGCTGACCCCGTTGTCGGTGGCAACATAGAGATTATCACCCGACGAAATGATGTCGTTCACGGGGATCTTCGATCTCACCAGATCGGAATTTGTGTCGAATCTCCCGCCTTCGAGGCGGCCGATCGCGCCATTCGAGCCGCAATAATACAGATCGCCGTCGTGCTCGATCAACCCGGTTACTACGAGGTCGTCGAGGCCGTCGAGATTCGTGAGGATATTCTGGCCACCGGTCGATGGATCGAGGACGACCACCCCACCGTTCGTTCCGACGAAGACCTTCCCGGAAAACGCCTCGATACAATGGGAGATATGCGCATCGGCAAACGTTCGCCACGTCCCCGGCACCTGCGCCGTTACGGCTACGCAAAATAGCATTATAAGAAGAAAAAATCTTTTCATATCCTGAACATTAAACCCAATATAATGAGCAGCAATGGAGTAGCAATAAGGCTGCCATAACCCACCCAATCGCCGATTTCGGTGAAAAGCGTCCTGCCGGCGGCAAGCGGGATATTGCCGATCAGCGTCCCCTTGACATGTAGCGGGAGCGAGCCTTTTATCCTGCCCTTCTCGTCAACGAGTATGGATATTCCGGTTTGGGCGCATCGCGCAATCCCAAGCCGGTTCTCGACTGCGCGAAATCGGCTGAAATTGGCGTGCTGATAAGGCCCCGGCGACATCCCGAACCAATCGTCGTTTGTGATATTGACGAGAAACCTTGCGCCGCCGCGTGCGAAACCACGCGCCGACCTTCCGAAAAGAGCCTCGAAACATATCGGGCTTCCGAATTTCATCCCATCGACATCGAAGACCTTGTATTCCGTTCCCCTTCGAAAATGGCTCCCGCCGACCTCTATCTTTCTGAGGGCCGGAAATTTATCCTGAAAAGGTATATGCTCGCTCATGGGAACCAATTCCATCTTGTGATACGAATCGCCGATTTTCGTCGCGGTTACCACGACGGAGGCGTTATAATAATGTGTTTTTCGCAGCCCCGGATCGAAATCGAGTGTGCCGGTGAGAATCGGTGCATCGGCTCGCGCGGAGGCGTCCTGAAGCACGGACATAAGCGCGGGATACATGCTGTGATAATGCGCCGTGGCTGTTTCGGGCATGACTATCAGATCGACCGGCCTATCGAGCGAATCGATCATCGCGGCGAAAAAATGGACGTTCTTCCGCCGGAAACTCCCCTCCCATTTCTGCTCGGCACCGATATTTCCCTGAAGCAGCGCGACCTCTATCGAATCGGGTAGCGGCGGCTGGTTCAGTTTGTAGATGCCGTATCCGATAGGCAATAAAACCACAACGATCAGCGAGATAAACAGCAGCCATATCTTCTTGCGCATGAAGAAGATAGCGAAAATAAGCACGTTGACCAGGACGATCCAGAAGCTTATCCCCCGGTGTCCGACGAGATCGGCCATTTGAATGATAACCGCATACGGCCCCTGTGTATAGCCGAGGTCCATCCATGGAAAACCGGTTATGCCGTATCCGCGAATGAACTCCATCCCGGTCCAGATGATCGGCGAAAGCGCCAATGCCAGCGCCTCGCTGCGCCTTTCGACAAAAGAAAATATTAGGGCAAAAACGGCATTATAAAGCGATAGGATCAACACCGCGCAGACCATCCCGGCGAAAGTCGGCATCGCTATCCAATAAAGGGACAGCAGGTTGGAGGTGAATCCCCAGATATAGCCGAGGAAGAACACCGACCGGTATCCCTTTCCGCGGAGTGCCGCAAAGAGCGGCACCAAACAGAAAAACGCGAGAAACGCGGGAAATAGCGGCGGTTGCGCCGCCGATAGCAAAACGCCGCCCGACAAAGCGAATACGATGTCGAGGCGGTTCGATTCTTTGCGCGGCAATTTTTTCAATCTATGCCCTCGATCAGCACGGAATGGTCACCCGAAACTATCTCGCCGCAGGCGAATGCCGACGCGCCGGAACCGCGAAGCGATTCGAGCGCACGGTCGAGGTCGCCGGGGCGCACTGCAATCACGAAGCCGACTCCCATATTAAACACCTCGAACATCTCGTGCATCGGGACCTTGCCGGTAATGCGGATAAGTTCGAATATCGGCGGGACTGGGATTTCGGCGAGCCGGAAAATCGCCTTGCAATTCTTTGGAAGCACGCGGATAAAGTTTCCGCCGATCCCGCCGCCGGTGATATGTGCCATCCCGCTTACATCGATCCCGGAGGAGCGCATCTTTCGAACCGGATCGAGGAAGCTCGGATGAATTTTGAGCAAAGCCTCGCCGACCGTCTCACCGGCGAGGATTTTCGGGCTGTCTTCGAGCGAGAATCTTCCGGAATCCAGCAGCACGTTTCGCGCAAGGGAAAATCCGTTTGTCATAAGGCCGTTGCTCGCGATGGCGATCAGCTTATCGCCGGGTGCGATTGCGCTCCCATCTACGAGGTTCGATTCTTGGGATGTTCCCACAATAAAGCCGACGATATCGAAATCGCCGGACGAATATACGCCGGGCATCTGCGCGGTTTCTCCGCCGATAAGGGCGAGGCCGTTCTCGCGACACGCTATCGAAAGACCGTCAACCAGTTCCGCGATTCGGTCGGGAGTCAGGTCGGCGTGGCCGATATAATCGAGAAAAAACATCGGATCGGCGCCGAGCGTCAGAAGGTCGTTCACGCAATGATTCACGAGGTCGCGGCCGACGCTGTTGTATATTCCCATCGCCGAAGCGACCATAAGCTTCGTTCCGACGCCGTCGGACGAGGCGAGAAGCAGCGTGTCCGACCCGGCTGGGAATCGATATATCCCGCCGAACGTTCCGATCTCGGAGACCACGCTATCGGTGAACGTCGCCTTCGCGAGTTCGGCTATCTTGCTTTTAGCGATTCCGGCCGCTGCTAAATCGACACCGGCATCCTTATAGAATTTGCTTTTGCTCATGTCAGTTTCACTCCATTTACTACCAGTTGGAAAGTTGCTCCGAGGAACTTCGCCGCTATTTTGCATGCCTTCATTCGAAGGAGAAAAATCTCGAAATACTCCATTACCGAGGAGGCCTTCGGGTCGATAAGTATCTCGACCCCGATCGTTTTGCCGTCGTCTCTGACGTAGAGTTTGCTGTCTTTCGCTGCGAAATTGACGCGGTCGTGGATGTCTTCCACAATGTTGCCCGACGCCCGGACGCGCGTCTCGTGAACATCGGATTTATCCGCCAGGATCAGGGCGGCGGAGACATCGGAGACCGGCTCTCCCTCGCCCTCGTGATGATTGCCTATCGCGGCGATCACGATGTTAATTTCGTCAAACGGCATCCCGAGCCGCACGAGGATTGGTTTTGCCAGCAGAGCGCCTAGAACGGCGTGATTGCGGCGGTTCACGACATTGCCGATATCGTGAAGAACCGCTGCGATGGCCGCCAATTCTACGGTGCGTTTGTCTCTGCCGAGGGTAGCAAGAAGGTTGCTCGCCCTTTCCGACACGACAGAAAGGTGCCGGTCGCCGTGCTCGGTATAACCGATCACTCCGAGGTTGCTGTCCGCAGCCGAGATCAAGCCCGCGACTTCCGGGTCCTGTTTCACGGTGTCTAAAGTTACAATACCCATTCGACTCCTTTTTTATCACTCGAATTGGGTAAAATATACAAATTTCCATTTGCTGTCAAACAATTATGGTAATTCTCTTGTCGGGTAATATGACATGCCATTCGTTAAGCATAGATAATATCGAGGCGTTCGATTGCTTAAAAAAGGATTTCCGCGTGAAATGGGCGCGTCTCTGCGGTCGGCAATGCCAACAGATAACCGGCAAGGCCGGAGCCAATTTGCTCAACGGCTTCGCCGATTCGGTCGGCAGCGCCGACGGGCGTCTTGCTCAACCGCCTTCGGCGGATTCGGTCGGCAGCGCCGACGAGCGTCTTGCTCAACCGCCTTCGGCGGATTCGCTCCTCAGGCGAAAATCTCCGGCAAAGAAAGGGCAGCCCATCCGTGGGATTTCCATTCGGTCAACCGGTCGTTTCAACTACCCCGTCATCGCTCCGCGATGCCACCCCTTCATTCATGAAGGGGAATTTTAACATTCCCCTCTTTTCCAAAGAGGGGTGGCGCGAAGCGCCGGGGTGTTTCTTACGCCGGATATTCTCCCACAACCGGCCCCGTCCACTCGCCCTCGACATCGGCCGCATCGACACCGCAGGCCCAGTATGCACACTTGTCGT